>JAYNPV010000024.1:0-3901 GCA_038113925.1 Gammaproteobacteria bacterium
GGATAATAGCGAGTTGAAAACGGCGGGGCGGGCCCTGGGCCAGGCTTTGCGGGCGCTACATGATGCCGGTCTGATGCAGAAAGACGCCCATCTAGGTAATTTCCTCTATCGAGAGGCCTCGGTCTGCGTCATCGATGGCGCAGCCATAGTCTCCTCGGGTCCATTACTGCGGTCATGGCGGCAACTGCAAAACCTTGCGCTGGTATTGGCGCAATTGTCGGTTTATCACGGAGGGTTTGCCGAGGCGGTGCTCAGCGGATACGGCAGCAGATTTTCACCGCCGCAAGTTTCTCGTGCTCTGCAGCGGCAGAGGGGGCGTCGTGAACGCAAATATATGCGCAAAACTCTGCGTAATTGCAGCGAGTTCAAGGCGACCCACCAATTTCGTCTACGCCGGATAGTACGTCGAGACCAGCAGGAGGATCAGGGGTTGCAAGCGCTGCTGGCGGATCTTGACGGTGCCATCGCCGCCGGTGAGCCTTTAAAGCTGGGCAACAGCGCTACCCTGGTAAAAATACGGCCGGCGGACCGCTGGCTGGTGATCAAACGGTACAATATCAAGTCGCCCTGGCATCGGCTCAAAAGGTTGCTGCGGGTCACGCGGGCGGCGCGCAGCTGGCAGAATGGTTATCGGCTATCCATGTGGGGGCTGGCCACTCCATTGCCATTGGCCCTGGTGGAGCATCGATTCGGCCCGCTAAAGGGGAAATCGTATCTGATTTGCGAATATTCCTCCCTGGTCGATTGCGGGGAATATCCGCAAAGCCAGCCAGGGGAGAACGGCGAAGAGCAGACATTAATCCGGGCATTGGGCACGACAGTGGCGGCGTTAAAAATCCTTGGCGTGAGCCACGGCGATTTAAAGGCCAGTAACCTGAAATTTAACGGCAATTTTTTGCAATTACTTGACCTGGACAGCGTGACCCGATGGCGGTCGAAGCGACGGCTGGAGCAGGCGATCCAGCGGGATTGCCAGCGATTATTACGTAACTGGGAAGACGCCCCGCAGTTTGTGCAGCAGCTAGCCCACGGGCTTGAGGCGCATTTGATCAGGCCGGGCGAACTGACGGGATTTATCAACCCATGAACATACTTGGACTCTCCGGCGCGGTCGGTCACGACTGCTCTGCGGCGCTGTTGGTGGATGGCAAACTGGTGGCCGCCGTCGAAGAAGAGCGCTTTATTCGCGATAAACACGCCAAGGGCAAGCAGCCGGCGGAATCGGTGAAATTCTGTCTGCAACAGGCGGGCCTGCGGCCCGATCAGATTGATCTGATCGCCTACCCCTGCGCGCAGATTCCGCTCTCCTCCCCGGCTCGTTGGCATTATGCCGGGCGCCATTGGTATGCCCCCGACCGCGCCCTGCAGGCCCTGTTTGCCGGTAACCGGCGGTTTCATCGTAATGTTAAAGCGGCGCGCCAGATGTTGGTCCAGCTCGGGTTTGATTTGACTAAAAGCGAGTTCTGTCCCGTTGAGCATCACCTCGCCCATGCCAGCAGTGCTTATCACCTGAGCGGTTTTGAGGGTAAGTCCGCTATTCTCGGTGTGGATGGTCGTGGCGAGTACGCCACGACCTTTTTTGGTTACGGCGAGGCGGGCAGAATCCATAAGATCAAGGAGTTCTACGAGCCCGATTCCATCGGCGGTCTTTATGGAGCCATCACCGAATTTCTTGGCTTTGAGATGCTCGATGGCGAGTTCAAGGTGATGGGCATGGCCCCCTATGGTGACCGGACCCGCTTTGATTTCTCCCGGTTGATCAAACGCTGGCCAGGTGGTTTTCAGGTCGATAACCGGCTGGTTAATACCGTGGGTTTGCGCCGCTATAAAGATGAAAACAAAGGTTACTTTTTTGGCCGGGGGCTGGTCGACTGGCTCGGCCCGAAGCGCCAGGGCGACGAGATAGATGATCCCTATATCGATTATGCCGCTGCGGTTCAGGCACTGCTTGAAGAGGTCGTGCTGGAGCTGGTCGACCATTACCTGGGCGATATCCTGCGGGAGACCGGCAGGCTCGCCTACGCCGGTGGCGTTGCGCTCAACGTTAAACTCAACCAGCGGCTAATTGCCCGCGATGATATTAGTGAACTCTTTGTGCAACCGGCGTCCGGCGATGCCGGTACAGCGGTGGGAGCCGCCACTTATGTTGCCGCTGAGCGTCAGGAGTCGATCAGGCCTCTGGAGCATGTCTACCTGGGGCCGGCGTACAGCAACGAGCAGTGCATTGCTGCCTGTGAGCAGCACCCGCAGCAGCCCCAATGGGTGCAGCTGGATAACACCGTTGAACGGGCGGCGGAGATCCTCGCCGAGGGCAATCCCCTCGCCTGGTTCCAGGGGCGCATGGAGTTCGGCCCGCGGGCACTGGGTAACCGCAGCATTCTCGGCAATCCGAGTGAATCCGGTGTCGCGGATCGTATTAACGCGCAAATCAAATACCGGGAACGGTGGCGGCCGTTTTGCCCGTCTATTTCCGACCGGGTCGCCGCCGATATAATGCAGACCGACCACCCCTCTCCCTACATGACCTTTACCTTTGACGTTAACGACGAGTGGAAGGCGCGTATCCCCGAAGTGGTTCACGAAGATGGCACGGCGAGAGTGCAGGTGGTGACCGCAAAAAGTAACCCGCGCTATTACCAGCTGCTGGATGCCATGGAGCGAACCACCGGTAATCCGGTGTTACTCAACACCTCGTTGAATCGCCGTGGCGAACCCATGGTCTGTTCGCCGGTCGATGCGCTGAATATGTTTTATGGTTCTGATCTGGAGTATCTGATCATGGAGGATATTCTGGTGGTCAAACCCGGCCAGGCGAAACTCAATGACGGTTGAATCAACAGGCGGCGAGTGCCCACTCTGTGGCGGCGAGGGTCGGTTTGCCTACGAGGGGACCGATCAGCTGCTGGGGCGGGAGGGAAGTTATCGTTATCTTAATTGTCGCTCCTGCGGGGCTGTATTCCTGTCGCCGATGCCGGATGCCCAGACCATCAGCTCTTTTTATCCCGACGAATATCTGGATCATGATCAGTCCCCGCAGGCGAAATCGCCGGGTCGGGTCCGCAAGGCGGTACTGGCAGGCAGGTATGGCTATCCGCTGAAGGAGATATCCCCCCTGGGAAAAGGTTGGGGTCGTGTCGCAGGAACCTTTATGTACCGCGACGAGATAGCCTGGCGGGGTGGTGGGCAGGCGCTGGATGTCGGCTGCGGTAACGGTAAGTTTGTGCAGAAACTAGCCTCCCTGGGCTGGCAGGCCTGCGGAGTGGAGTTCAGTGAATCTGCTGCCCAGGCCGGTCGCGACTCCGGGCTGCAGATTCATACCGGTGACCTGAAATCTGCGGCCTACGCTGACGATAGGTTTCATCTGGTTTCGGCCCGTCATCTGATCGAACATCTGCCCGATCCGCCGACTTTTATGGCCGAGATCTACCGGGTTACCGTGCCTGGTGGCCGCCTGGTGATTCGTACCCCTAATAGTAAGGCGCTGGGGCGCGGTTGGTTTGGCGCTAACTGGTACGCCAATGACCCGCCCCGACATCTGGTTATGTATTCTGCTGACAACCTCAGTCAGTTGGCGATAAATGCTGGTTTTGTTCCTGTCCTAACGCGGGCGTTTACTTCACCTAAAATCATTCTTAATAGCTGGGATTACCAGAAAGGAAATGCAGGTAAGCCATCACGGAAGAAAAAACTCTGGCGGTTGGTAGCGCGCTTGTATGTCCTGTTTGCCAGCCTGACCGGGCGCGGGGATGAACTCTTTGCCGTCTATGAAAAGCCCCGGTAAGGGCACCAGACAGTTATTGGTGATTGCCAAGGACCGCAACGGCAGTTCGACCCGTTACCGGGCAGGCCAGTTTAGTGACCTCCTGGCCACTCATGGCTGGGAGATGACTATTCTTGCGGT
>JAYNPV010000024.1:3911-19094 GCA_038113925.1 Gammaproteobacteria bacterium
GTTGGCGGCTGCCCGGGCGGCTGATGGGGTACTGGTGTTACGTAAAACTTTTGGTCCCCTGGCGACATGGCTGTTACGCCGGGCAGCGAAAAAATTGCTGTTTGATTTTGATGACGCGATTTTTGTCGCCAGTAATGGCCAGCCCTCGACCACCCGTAACCGGCGGTTCGTGCGCATGGTCCGCTGCTGTGACCAGGTTTGGGCGGGTAATAGATTTCTCCAGCAGCAGGCAGCAGGTTGGAACAGCGATGTAAAACTTGTGCCTACGGTAGTTGATGAGCAGAAGTACAGGCTTGCCGACCATGAAGCTGATGACTCCGTAGACCTGGTCTGGATCGGCAGCCGATCAACACGCAAATATCTGCAAACCCTGGTGCCTCTGTTAAATGGTCTCGGTCAGCAAAACGGGCGAATACGGCTCAAGGTGGTCGCTGATTTTGAGCTGGAAGGGTTAACCTTGCCGCAATTACGGGTCGACTGGAGCGAAGCGGCCGAGACCCAGGCGCTGGCCAGCGCCCACATCGGCCTGGCGCCGCTGATAGATAATGACTGGACCCGTGGCAAGTGCGGCCTCAAAGTATTGCAATACATGGCGGCCGGTTTGCCGGTAGTGACCGATGAGGTCGGGGTCAACCAAAGCATGGTGACACACGGCGAGACCGGGTATGTGGTCAATAGTGAAGCCGAGTGGACACAGGCCCTGTTAAGCCTGGCAGGTGATGCAAGCCAACGGCGTCGAATGGGGCTCGCGGGTCGGCGGAAACTGATCGATGACGGCTATACCTTGACCCACAATGCTCAGCGATTGCCTGAGTTGCTGGATGGCGTCACCGGGTTGGACGCAATCGAAAAATAAGTTGGACGCCAGACAGTGCTGGCGATTTTACTATCAAGTTCATCAGGAAATCGTTGGGAGTGTATGAATGGGTGATTTGAACCAAAAAATATATTTGGAACAACGATTGCCAGAGGTGTCCGGACGAGTTCTCGAAGTGGGTAGCAAGAATTACGGGAACACCGCGTCTTTTCGGGACCAGTACGGTAACTGCGAGTACATAGGCGTTGATATTGCGCAGGGGGAAGGGGTTGACCAGGTTATTGACCTTTGTGAGGGCACCGGCGTCCTGGCACTCAACTCGTTTGATTTAATCATCTGCTGTTCAGTGTTGGAACATGTGAAGAAGCCCTGGCTAATGGCTGCCAATCTCTCCCAATTATTGGGCATCGGCGGGTTGATCTATATTTCGGTGCCCTGGGTCTGGCGGTATCACCCCTATCCGGATGATTATTTCCGCTTTTCATGGCGAGGGGTGCAGGAGTTATTTGACGGATTCCAATGGCGAGATATCACCTACTCCACCAATATCCCGGGAGAGTTTCACCCCATAGATAACGCTGCTAACCGAATTGACAGTGCTTTGGGTTTTCGAAAAAGGGTCTGGTTCAGGGGCAGGCGTAAGTACCTTCCCAGTCTGATGGTTAACATGTTGGGAACTAAAGTGGCGAGCGATCGGCTCGAGCAGGCAGGTTAATTTTTTGTTAGGGGTTGGTGGTTCCGCTTTCAGGCTGCTCTTACTGTGCATCTTTTTGGAAATTTGGTTGAGTACAAGATCCAACCGGGTGGGTACCTGTTTTTAAAGCGTTACTGCAAATCGAAATGAAGAAAATCGTATTTGTTCTATCGAGTAACTATTCTGGCTCCCACCATTTCGCCCTGATGATGGGCAGCCATTTATCGACCGCCTATCTGGGGGAAACGAGGCGTCTAAAAAAATCCCCGAAAAAAGCCTGTTATATCTGTCGAGATAAGCCGAGCTGCGATCTGTTCGCGGGTATTGGCCCGCAAAATATAGCGTCGCTCTACGAGCAGCTATACCGGCGTTTACCTGAAGGGGTTGTGGCCGTGGTCGACAATTCGAAAAAACCAGGTTGGGCGGGCCAATATCTGCATTTAGCAGATCAATTCGATTTGCGCTTTGTGCATCTTATCCGAGATCCCCGGGCGTTGGTTCGGCGCTGGTTAGCTGAGTCGCCCTCTGCCTCTATGGGATTCCGTCACCGTAGAAAGCTGGCGATTGCCTATCCCCATCGAACCTGGGCAGCCATGTCAGCACCCACCTGGGTGGTTCATGCTTATCGATGGCTTCGGCAGAATCAGGAAATCAGTGAATTTATTTCGAAGAACCGCCTTGCCCACCGGATTGTGACCTACCGCGACCTGGCGCTGGAGCCACAGCAACAACTGGACAATCTGATGACCTGGTTGGGCATGGAATATCAACCCGGGCAGCTCGAATACTGGAAAAGAGACCACCATGGAACGCAGAAACAGGACTATTTCCAGAGTACCGAAAAAAGCTACTTTGACTTGCGTTGGCAGGCAGATCTCGATGAGACGGTGCAAACAGGGGTTATGGAGATAGCCGAAATTCGTCGTTTCCTGAGTAAGTTAGGGCTATATGGGCTCGCCGATGGTCTTACTTCTGATCTCCCCGTTGGTTGACGGAATTATTTCAGTAGCTGGTCACGTAGCAGCCGGTTGACCTCTCCCGGATTGGCTTTGCCCTGGGTCTGTTTCATGATCTGGCCAACGAAAAATCCCATCAGTTTTTCTTTGCCACCGCGCAATTCTTCTGCCTGTTCCGGGTGAGCGGCGATGGCGTCGGCGACCAGTTTTTCGAGGGCGCCGGTATCGCTGATCTGCTTCAGTCCCTTTGCTTCGATGACGGCGTCTGCGGAAGTTCCGCCTTGCCAAAGCTCCTGAAATACCTGCTTGGCAATTTTTCCGGAAATGGTGTGATCATCAATTCGGGCGATCAAGCCACCAAATTGCCGGGCACTGATGGGGGATTGTTCAATCGAACACTCTTCGCGGTTGAGCTGGGCGATTAGCTCTCCGGTGACCCAGTTGGCGGTCAGTTGTGGCTGGTTGCCATATTCTGAGAGGCTGGCCTCAAAATAATTGGCCAGTTCCTGGCTGCTGGCGATCTGTTCGGCATCTTCCGGTTTGATCGACAACTCGGTTACGAAACGTTCAATTTTGGCTTCGGGCAGTTCTGGCAGGGTTGCGGCCACCTCGTTGATCCACTCATCGGCGATCACCACCGGCAGCAGGTCCGGGTCGGGAAAATAGCGGTAATCGAACGCCTCTTCCTTGCTGCGCATTGAGCGAGTCTCATCGAGGTCCGGGTCGTACAGGCGGGTCTCCTGAACGACACTGCCGCCCTCTTCAATCAGCTCAATCTGGCGCTCTATCTCATGATTAATGGCGCGCTCGACAAAGCGAAACGAGTTAATGTTCTTACACTCGGTACGGGTGCCCAGTTCCTGTTGCCCCCGGGGGCGGACGGAGACGTTGGCGTCGCAGCGAAATGATCCCTCCTGCATATTGGCGTCGCTGATTTCCAGGTAACGAACCAGCGAATGAATTTTCTTCAAGTAGGCGACCGCTTCGGTGGCGGAGCTGATTTCGGGTTCGGAAACGATTTCCAGTAGCGGCGTGCCGGCACGGTTGAGGTCGATGCCGGTTTGCTGATCGAACTCGTCATGGACAGATTTTCCGGCGTCTTCTTCGAGGTGGGCGCGGGTCACGCCGATTCTTTTATGGGACCCGTTGGTGAGGGTGATATCGATATGGCCGTTGTGGACCACGGGGCGCTCAAACTGGCTGATCTGATAGCCCTTGGGTAGATCGGGGTAGAAATAGTTTTTGCGCGCGAACACCGATCGCTGATCAATTTCGGCCCCCATCGCCAGCCCCAGTTTAATCGCCGCTTCGACCGGTTTGCGATTAAGTACCGGTAACACCCCGGGCAGTGCCAGATCAACCGCGCAGGCCTGGCTGTTGGCGCTGGCGCCATAGGCGGTTGCTGCGCCGGAAAACAACTTGCTCTGGCTGCAAGTTAGCTGGACGTGGATTTCAAGGCCAATTACTGCCTCCCATTCCATGGTTGATCCTCGGTGGTCGCTTCGTTAAGTAAGGGGTTTTCAGGGTGGTTGATTATACGCTCTACCGGGCGGCTGAATGGCCTTGAATTTAGCTTGGAGATCAGGATCACAGTCGGGGTCAGAGCCAACTACTTCAAAAAGGAATCATTCGAAATTACCGCCAGGGTGGCTGGTTTATCACGGGCACCGCACCGGCCCTGTTGCTAGAATTTGCCCAGTTTTTTCTAAGAGAGTTCAAATTGAAAGGAATAATATTAGCGGGTGGTTCCGGCACACGGTTACATCCATTAACCCTGACCATCAGCAAGCAGCTGCTGCCGGTATACGACAAGCCGATGGTTTATTACCCTTTGTGCACCCTGATGCAGGCGGGTATTCAGGAGATACTGGTGATTTCCGACCCCAGCTCTGTTCCTGCCTATCAGCAGTTATTAGGTGATGGTGAGCAGTGGGGGTTGAACATCGAGTATGTGGTGCAACCCTCGCCGGATGGATTGGCTCAGGCATGCACGCTTGGCGCAGAGTTTATTGGTGACGACTCCGTTTGCCTGGTGCTTGGGGATAATATTTTTTACGGTCATGGACTCGAGCAGCAGTTGCGCAGCGCTTCCCAGCTGACTACAGGCGCGGTTGTCTTTGGTTATTACGTAAAAGATCCGCAACGTTACGGGGTACTCAGTTTTGATCAGCAGCAGCGGGTGGTGGATATTCAGGAGAAGCCTGATAAACCTGCCTCAAACTATGCGGTTACCGGGCTATATTTCTACGACAATCAGGTGGTAGAGATCGCTTCGGGGCTAGAGCCCTCCGCGCGTGGGGAGTATGAAATTACCGATCTTAACCGCGTCTACCTTGAGCAGAATCAGTTGCAGGTAGAGCTGCTGGGGCGGGGCACGGCCTGGCTGGATACCGGCACTCATGATTCCCTGCTCGATGCGGCCAATTTCATTAAGGTGGTCGAAGATCGCCAGGGGTTAAAAATTGCCTGTCCCGAAGAAATTGCCTTCCAGCAGAACTGGATATCGGCCCAACAATTGCAGCAGCGGGTAGATACCCTGGGCAAAAGCGGATACAGCGAGTATTTGCGCGGATTGTTGCAGGAGCGACATCTGTCATGAAAATTGAACCGCTTTCCCTGGCCGATGCCGTGTTGATAGCGCCCGAAATCCACGGTGATAGCCGGGGGTTTTTTTATGAAAGCTGGCGTCAGGATCGCTACGCTGAGTTGGGCGTCGGGCCGGAGTTCGTGCAGGATAATCATAGTCGCTCCGGTCGGGGTGTGCTGCGGGGGTTGCACTACCAGCTGGCTAAGCCGCAGGGCAAACTGGTGCGTGCAGTGGTGGGGGAGATTTACGACGTCATCGTTGATTTGCGTCGTAGCTCACCCACTTTCAAACAGTGGGCCGGGGTCACCTTGTCGGCGGATAACCACGCCATGCTCTGGGTTCCTCCCGGATTTGCCCATGGTTTTCAGGTCATCAGTGAGGTGGCTGAGATCACCTATAAATGCACCGTCTTCTACGCCCCCGATGATGAACAGACATTGCTTTGGGACGATGCGGATCTGGCTATTGACTGGCCGCTGCAGGCCGCGCCCGTACTGTCGGCCAAAGACCAGCAGGGGCGGCGGCTCAAAGATGCCTTAACTTACCCATGAGGGTATTGCTCACCGGGGCAGGCGGACAACTCGGCCGGGTGGTGCAGCAGTGCCAGCCGGCTGGAATTGAATTATTGGCACCGGCCCGGGACCAGCTGGATATCACCCATGGAGAGCAGTTGAAACATTGGGTTGTGGAACGGACACCGGAACTGGTGATCAACTGTGCGGCCTACACCCAGGTGGATAAAGCGGAATCCGAGCCGCAGCTGGCCGAGGCGGCGAATCATATAGCGGTTCAGCAGCTTGCCGAGTTTGCCGGCCAGGTATGCGCCCGAGTGCTTCATGTTTCTACCGATTACGTCTTCGATGGTCAGGCGAATAAACCCTATCCGGTCACTGCCCCCTGTGCCCCACAGGGGGTTTATGGGGCCAGTAAACGCAAAGGTGAACAGGCGTTGTTAAAGCGGCTACCGGAGCAATCCTCGGTCATTCGCACCAGCTGGCTGTATGCCAGCGACGGCCAGAACTTCCTCAGGACCATGCTCGGTCTGCTCGCCAGTCGCGCCACGCTTTCGGTGGTAGTGGATCAACTCGGGTCCCCCACCCACTGCGGGGGATTGGCCTGGTTTATCTGGTGGCTGGCGGGTCAGCGAAGCACGCCGCCGCTATTGCACTGGGCGGATGCCGGTGTTGCCAGCTGGTACGATTTTGCCACGGCAATCGGTGAAGAGGCCGCCGCCCTCGGCCTGTTATCCGACCCCGCCCAGGTACAGCCTATTAGCAGCCGGGACTACCCGCAGGTCGCCCCGCGGCCCCCCTATTCGGTTCTCGATACCTCCGCCAGCTATCAGCTTGCGGATCAAGCGCCCGTGCATTGGCGGGAGGGGCTGCGCAGAACCCTGATCGATTATCAACAAAATAGTCAAACGGTTTGAGGTCGATGAAACCCAACTTAAAAGGGAATAACACGTGACAGAGATTAATACCTGGCTGGTTACCGGTGGCGCAGGCTTTATCGGCAGCAATTTCGCTCACTACTGGTGTGGTCACTACCCGCAGGATAAGATCGTGGTGCTGGATGCGCTGACCTATGCCGGCAATCGCAATAGCCTTGCCGAGCTTGAAGGCAATCGGCAGTTTGAGTTTGTCCAAGGCGATATTACTGATCAGCCGTTGGTTGAAGCTCTACTGAGGGAGCATCAGCTCCGGGGTGTGGTCAACTTTGCCGCCGAGTCTCACGTTGATCGTTCCATTAGCGGGCCGGATGCGTTTATCTCTACCAATATCGTGGGCACCCATCGATTGCTCGAAGCGGCGCGAAAAGTGTGGCTGACGGAAGGTCTGGCGCCGGCCCATCGATTCCATCAGGTCTCAACGGATGAGGTCTACGGCTCCCTCAGTAACGAAGCTCCGGCCTTTACCGAGGCTCATCCCTACGAGCCAAGTTCACCCTATGCGGCGAGTAAGGCGAGCGCCGATCACCTGGTGCGCTCGTATCACCACACCTTTGGTCTGAACACCTCGATTAGCAACTGTTCCAATAATTACGGCCCCTACCAGTTTCCGGAAAAACTGATCGGCCTGACCATCTGCAACCTCCTGCGCGGCAAAGCACTACCGATTTACGGGACCGGCAAGAACATTCGCGACTGGTTGTTTGTGGAGGATCACTGCCGGGGGATCGACCGGGTTCTGCAGGCCGGTGCGCCGGGGTCTACCTACAACATTGGTGGTGGCACCGAGTTGACCAACATCGAGCTGGTGCAGCGTCTGTGTGATCTGGGGGATCAAATCATTGGCCAGAGCGCCGAACTCAAGGCCCGTTATCCCGATTCGCCGGCGAGCCATGGCCAGCCCTGCGCCAGCCTGATCGAGTATGTCTCCGATCGCCCGGGCCATGACTGGCGCTACGCGATCGACATCAGCCGAATCGAGCGTGATCTGGGTTATCGGCCGCAGACCGATATAGAGCAGGGTCTGGCTGACACCTTTACCTGGTACCTGAACAACGAGCAGTGGTGGTTAGCGGTGATGGATGGCTCCTACCAGCAGTGGATAGATAGCCAGTACGCCACCAGTTAATCCCTGGTTAGTTTAGCGCTGGCCGCAACTGATGCCAGTCGCTGGCTTGCTGCAGTTGATGGGCGGCGGCGAGTAGCTGATCTTCGCGGAGGAATTTTCCAATTAGCTGTAACCCCACCGGCAGTCCCGATGCCTGGGGCGCTGGAACCGAGAGAGCGGGCAGGCCTGCCAGATTCACCGCCGTGGTGTAAATGTCAGACAGGTACATGGCCACCGGGTCATCGGAGTGAGCACCCGCAGTGAATGCGGTGGTCGGCGTGGTGGGGCCGGCTAACAGGTCAACCTGTTCAAAAACCTCGACAAACTCATCACGAATTAAACGTCTGACCTTTTGCGCTTTCAGGTAGTAGGCATCGTAGTAACCGGCGGAGAGCACGTAGGTGCCGGTGAGAATGCGTCGTTTTACCTCCGCCCCAAATCCTTCGGAGCGGCTGCGCTTGTACATATCTTCAAGGTCAACGGGATCTTCAGCGCGATAACCGTAGCGAACCCCGTCGTAGCGGGCCAGGTTGGATGAGGCTTCTGCCGAGGCAATCACGTAGTAGGCCGGTACCGCAAGCCTGCTGGTGGGCAGCTCGACATCAATCAGAACGGCCCCCAGTTTTTCCAGTTCCGCCAGAGCCGTCTGCACCGCAGCACCCACCTGTTGATCCAGGCCCTGGTCGAAGTGTTCACGAATAATCCCGATTTTCAGACCCTTTATCGGTCGTTGCAGATTACTGGTTAGATCGGGCGCTGGCTCATCCAGGCTGGTGGAATCCTTTTCATCAAATCCGCACATGGATTGCAGGATTAGCGCCGCATCCTCGGCACTCCTGGCAAATACCCCTCCCTGATCCAGCGAAGAAGAGAAGGCAATCATGCCGAATCGCGATACCCGCCCGTAGGTGGGTTTAATGCCGGTTACTCCGCAAAATGCAGCGGGCTGACGGATTGAACCCCCGGTATCGGTACCGGTAGCCGCTGGAACTAACCCCGCAGCTACCGCTGCCGCGCTGCCCCCGGAGCTGCCCCCGGCCACCCGATTAAGGCCCCAGGGATTCGCCACCGCGCCATAAAAACTGGTTTCGTTGGACGACCCCATGGCGAATTCGTCCATGTTCAGTTTGCCCAGGCTGATCGCTCCCGCGGCGCTTAATTTATCCACCACCGTGGCGTTGTAGGGGGCAATAAAGTTATCCAGCATGCGGGATCCACAACTGGTTCGGGTGCCATCGGTGCAGAAAATATCTTTATGGGCAATCGGCAGGCCCAGCAAGGGTGCCGAATCATCGAGTTGCAGCTTGCGGTCGGCTTCTGCCGCCGCTTCCAGAGCTTCGGTTCGGGTAACAGTAATAAAGCTGCCAAGCTTTGGATCAACCGTCTCAATGCGGTCCAAATATCGGGTTACCAGTTCAACGGCGCTGAATTGCTGGCGGCGCAATCCGGCGATTAAATCAGTGATAGATAGTTCAGTCATTTCTGTTTCGGTTGCCGTAAAATAGCCACAGGTCGGGCGTGTCGATAATTATTCGTTCTCTATTCAATCACTTTGGGGACCAGGTAATGGCCCTCGCTGGTTGATGGTGAAAGCGACTGAAATTTCTCCCGTTGGTTCGGTTCAGTCACCTGGTCCTCGCGGGTACGCTGAATCGCATCCAGGGGATTAAACAGGGGTTCGATACCGTCGGTGTCGACGGCGTTTATCTGCTCGACCAGCGTCAGAATCTGTTGCAGGTCCTGCAAATGGTGGTCGCGCTGGTGATTATCCAGTCCGATTCGGGCCAGGTGGGCTGCCTGTTCGACATCGTCTTGGTTGATGGACATGGTGGTTTAACCTGCTGGGTCGATGGGGATAGGGGAGGTGGTTTTCGGCGGGGAAAAGGGGGTGATTAACAGGCACCGCTCCCGGCTGCGGTTATTGTAAAGGATCACCGTTATCGGCGGGTGACCGGTTAACGGCTTGGGATATCGAGGCGTCTGCTGATAATTGCTCGATGATATTGTTGCATTTTATTAATTAAAGCATATAGTTACGCCGTAGTTTTCATATAGTTTAGAGGAAGTGGCAGCGGTTATTCCGGTGCTTGTTTCCCGCAGCAGATCAAAATTAAACCGCAAACAGCGCACAGAGTGGCCGGGCCGCTTGTCTACTAATTAAATTTCAGGGGTAAAGAGAGTTCATGTTCAAAAAGCTGTTTGGTTTCTTCTCAAGTGATCTGGCGATTGATCTGGGTACCGCCAACACCTTGATTTGTGTTCGTGGTCAGGGCGTCACCCTCAATGAACCCTCGGTGGTTGCCATTAGACATTCCAGCCAGGGAGGCGGACGTAAAGTTGTCCAGGCAGTGGGGCTGGAGGCCAAACGCATGTTGGGACGTACTCCAGGGCATATCGAAGCCATACGGCCACTGAAGGATGGTGTGATTGCGGATTTTTTTGTCACCGAAAAAATGCTGCAGCATTTTATTCGCAAGGTTCACCCCAGTAGTTTTTTCCGCCCCAGTCCCCGCGTTGTTGTCTGCGTTCCGTGTGGGTCGACCCAGGTCGAGCGACGGGCCATCAGGGAGTCGGCTCTGGGGGCAGGTGCCCGCGATGTATTTCTGGTTGACGAACCCATGGCGGCTGCAATCGGTGCGGGACTGCCGGTAAGCGAAGCCACCGGTTCCATGGTGCTTGATATCGGTGGTGGAACCACTGAAATAGCCGTTATTTCTCTCAATGGTCTGGTGTTTTCAGACTCGGTAAGAATTGGTGGTGATCGTTTTGACGATGCCATCGTTAACTACGTGCGCCGCAATTACGGCACCCTGATCGGCGAAACCACGGCAGAAACCATCAAGCACCAGATCGGCAGTGCCTATCCCGGGAACGAAGTTCGCGAGATGGAGGTAAAGGGTCGCAACCTGGCCGAGGGCATTCCGCGTAGTTTTACCCTCAACAGTAATGAAGTACTGGAAGCATTGCAGGAGCCGCTGCAGGGCATTGTTGGAGCGGTCCGCAACGCATTGGAACAGACTCCCCCTGAGCTCAGCGCCGATGTCGCTGAAAAAGGCGTGGTGCTGACCGGCGGCGGCGCACTGCTTGCAGATCTGGATCGGCTGCTCACCGAAGAGACCGGACTGCCGGTGGTGGTCGCCGAAGATCCGATGATGTGCGTGGCTCGCGGGGGGGAAATGGCCCTGGATTTTATCGATGATGTCAGTGACATTTTTTCTGAATAGCAAGATCAGGACCTAACGTAACAGAATAACGATTCTGGCGGGGCGGGGGCCGCTGTGGCGTCGCTCAGGTCATAGGCGAGGCAGATGAATACGCTTTTTATCAGAGGGCCGGCGATCACCCTCAGATTTCTGCTATTGGTAATCGTATCTGCGGCCATACTGGTGGCCGATCACCGCTATCGGGCGCTGGAGGTACCCCGCGGCTGGTTGCTTACCCTGATGCAACCGGTGCAGATCATTGCCGACTGGCCCACTCAGCGTTGGCACCAGTGGACGGCGGTGGTCTCCTCTCACGTGCACTTGATGCAGCAGAACCAACACTTGAGAGAGACTAACCAACGGCTGGTGTTAGAGCATCAGCAGTTTGCCAGCTTACAGGCAGAGAATCAGCGGTTGCATGCGCTGCTGGGTTCCGTTGCCACCGCCAGCCAGCCTGCCCGTTATCAGCTGGCACGTATCTACCAGGTTTCACTGGATCCCCATAGCCAGCAGGTACAGATCGATCGGGGCAGTGATGATCAGGTATATCTCGGTCAGCCGGTTATCAGCAGCGCGGGGGTATTCGGTCAGGTGGTACATCTGGGTCCCACCAGCGCCCAGGTGCTGCAGATAACCGATGAAGACCATGCCATACCAGTTATCAATCGCCGCAGCGGAGAGCGGGCCATCGTTCGTGGAGAGGGCCCCTCGGGACTGCTCAAATTGCCGTTTCTACCTGCCCACGCCGACATACAGCAGGGCGATCTGCTGTTAACTTCGGGGTTGGGCAAGACCTTTCCGAAGGGGTATCCGGTGGCCACTGTGCGTTCGGTGAGTGTGACGGCCGGCAATAATTTTGCCAGCGTGGTCGCTGTCCCCGTCGCAGAGCCCGATAAGGTTCAGGAAGTGCTGCTGCTTTGGCCGGATAGGGGATCATTACCCGTGGAGCCGGCCGAGATGGATCCCGACCTGCAGAGGGAGGACGACTCCCGGGATGAATGATACTGAGTCGAGTCGCGACGGCTGGTTAATACTGGCCACCTTTCTCGGGGCAATCATCCTCGACAAGGTGGCACTGCCGCAACCGCTCACCCTGTTCAGACCGGACCTGCTGACTACGGTGGTCATTTGCTGGAGCCTGCTCGCCCCCCGGTTGGCGGGGGTAGGCATAGCCTGGCTGGCGGGCCTGATGGTCGACGTGGCGGGCGGTGGGTTGCTGGGTCTGGGTGCATTAGTGCTTTCGCTGCAGGCCTACCTGTGCCTGATGCTGTACCAGCAGGTGCGAGTGTTGCCGCGTTTTCAACAGGTATTTTTTGTGTTGCTGGTCATGGCCTTAGCCGGCTTGCTGGAGGTGGCAATACTGTCTGCTGCCGGCAAATTGCCGGCGCTCAGCTTCTGGTATTCGTTACCCGCCAGCGTGCTGAGTTGGCCATTAATCTATGGCCTGATGATGCGCTGGCGGCTCCCCTCCTGATGTCACCAAAGTGAACCGCGAAGAGACACTGGCCGATTATCGCCACGACTCGAGGCGCTACTACGGCCGCGCCCTGATCGCAGCCGCAGGGGTAATCGTCGTGTTACTACTGCTGTTCTGGCGTCTCTATTACCTGCAGGTGGTCAGCTACGAAACCCACGCGACCGCATCCCGCAGTAATCGGCTGCGACTCGAAGTGTTGCCGGCGGTTCGCGGCACCATTGTCGACCGCCACGGAGAGTTACTGGCGGTTAATGAGCCACAGTTTAGCCTCGCCCTGGTCGCGGAAGAGATTGATAACCTGGAGGAGTTGCTGGACCGCCTCGGGGAGCTGATAGAGATCAGCGCCAGTGATGCAGAACGTTATAAAGAACTGAGTAGCCGCAGTCGATCTTTTGAACCAGTAGTGCTGCGTAGTCATTTGAGCGAAGAGGAGCTGGCGGTTGTGGCGGTTAACGGTCACCGATTCGACGGTGTCCGTATTGATGCCGAATCCGTTCGTAGTTATCCACACGGGCCTCTGTTTGCCCATCTGGTCGGCTACGTGGGACGGCTGTCGGCCCGGGATATGCAGCGGGTGGACGCCGACCGTTATCGCGGCACCCGTTTTTATGGCAAATCGGGGATCGAACGGGTCTACGAAAAACAACTTCACGGCGAGAACAGTTTTCGACTGGTAGAGCGTAATGCCCGCGGTCGCGAGCTGCGCGAACTGCAACGGGGAATCCCGGAACAGGGAGCCCCCATTCGGCTGACGGTGGATCTGGGTTTACAGCGGGTGGCCGCCGCCGCTTTGGGGGAGCAGGCCGGTGCCATTGTTGCGCTGGAACCTGACACCGGGGCGGTGCGGGCGCTGGTGAGCTGGCCGGCATTCGACCCCAATCTTTTTGTCCGCGGTATCCCCAATGACACCTATCAGGAATTACTAAAAAATCCACAGCGGCCGTTGTTTAATCGCGTCACCCAGGGTCAGTATCCGCCGGGTTCAACGGTCAAGCCTTTTGTTGGTCTGGCGGGGATCGAACATAACATTGACGTGACTACGCCGGTTTTCTGTCCGGGATGGTTTCAGCTTGAGGGTCGGGAGAGAAGGTACCGCTGCTGGAAACGGCACGGTCACGGGCCGCTTGATCTGGCGGGTGCCATTACCCAATCCTGCGACGTGGTTTTTTACCAATTGGCGGTCAGTTTAGGCGTTGATCGAATCCATGATTACCTGAGTAAATTCGGTTTTGGCTCGCGAACCGGTCTCAGATTAGTCGGAGAGAGCGCCGGTTTGCTGCCCTCCTCAGACTGGAAAAAAGCCGCGAGAGGAGAACCCTGGTACCTGGGAGAGACCGTTATTACCGGTATCGGTCAGGGCTACAATACCGCCACCGCCCTGCAACTGGCGCGCGCTACGGCCATTTTGGCGAATCGGGGCAGGGACGTTCATCCCCACCTGGTTGTGGGCCAAGGCGAGCAGGGGGCTACGGCCGTCAGGGCGACGCCAGCAGCGTGGGATGAGGTGATTAATGCGATGATCGCTGTGGTGCACGGTCCGCGGGGGACTGCCCGGGCAATTGGCAACGATGCGGATTACCGGATCGCCGGTAAAACCGGTACCGCACAGGTGTACCAGCTCAGCCAGGAAGAAGATGAGAAAGAGAACCGGGGAGAGGTTGCCAAGAAGCTTCAGGACCATGCCCTGTTCGTTGCCTTTGCCCCGGCGGAGCAACCGGCTCTGGCCGTGGCCGTCATCGTCGAAAACGGGGGTTCCGGCAGTAAAGCTGCTGCGCCCGTTGCCCGGCAGCTGTTTGACCACTGGCTGGCGAATCAATGACCAACATTCGGTTTGACACAGTGCTGCTGGTAACCCTGTTGACCCTTGTAATCATTGGCCTGGCGGTGAGTTATAGCGCGTCGGGCGGTAGCATCGCTGTGGTCCAGGGCCAGATGGTGCGCATCGCCATCGGCATGGTGGTTATGTTGGGGGTCGCCCAGTTGCCCGGCCATTTTTTTTATCGCCTCGCGCCGGCCCTGTTTATTTTCGGGCTGTTATTGCTGTTGGCGGTCGAGCTGGCCGGCGACGTGGGCAAAGGGGCTCAACGCTGGCTCGATCTGGGATTGATTCGCTTCCAGCCTTCCGAGCTGAGCAAGCTGGTCGTGCCGATGATGGTGGCCCGTTATTTATCGGAACGGGGACAGCCCTTGGCCTGGCGTTATCTGGGGGGTGCCCTGTTCCTTATTGCGCTACCCGCTGCCCTGATATTACGGCAGCCGGATCTGGGCACCGCATTAATGGTTGTGGCGGCGGGAATGGCGGTGATTTTTTTTGCAGGCATCAGCTGGCGGGTGATGGCGGCGGGGGCGGCACTCTTTCTGGCGATGATCCCCGTCGGCTGGCATTTCATGCACGAATATCAGCGGGTGCGGGTGTTAACCCTGCTTGATCCGAGCAGCGATCCGCTGGGGGCGGGTTACCACACCATCCAATCAATGATCGCTATTGGTTCAGGTGGCCTGCTGGGCAAAGGCTGGTTGAACGGTACCCAGGCGCATCTCGATTTTTTACCGGAAAGTTCCACGGATTTTATTTTTGCCGTTTACGCAGAAGAGTTTGGCCTGGTGGGATGCGCCGTGTTACTGCTGCTCTATATGTTGCTGCTGCTGCGAGGATTGCAGATTTCAGCCACCGCAGGCGATGGTTTTGGCCGACTCATGGCCGGCGCCATAGTAGCGATCTTTTTCTTCTATGTTGTGGTGAATATGGGCATGGTCGCCGGGGTGTTGCCGGTAGTCGGTGTGCCCCTGCCGCTGATAAGCTATGGCGGCAGTTCACTGGTGACCCTGATGCTGGGTTTTGGGGTACTCATGGCCATTCGAAACGATAGAAAAATGTGGACTAAATAGGAAGC
>JAYNPV010000025.1:0-3047 GCA_038113925.1 Gammaproteobacteria bacterium
ATCTGAAATCGCCCGGCATCGATATTCGGCCCATCAATCTGCTCAGCGGCGAACATCATTTTAATGAAGTGATCCTCGATAATGTCGAGATCAGCGCGGATTGTCTGCTCGGCGAGGCGGGCAGTGGCTGGATGCAGGTCACCTCGGAACTGGCCTATGAGCGATCGGGCCCGGAACGGTTCCTGAGTACCTTTCCCGCGTTTGTGGCGCTGTTGCGTCAGCTCGGAAAGCAAGCTGATCGGGGACAGAAAGTGGCTATTGGACGGTTAGCCGCACAGCTGCGGGCGCTGCGCGGCATGTCGGTTTCAGTGGCTTCCGCGCTGGACAGTGGTGAAGCCCCTAATGTTGAAGCGGCGCTGGTTAAAGACCTGGGCACCCGCTTTGAGGGTGACCTGGTGGAGCAGATTCGTTTACTGGTAGAGACCGACCCGGAGTATGGCGCGGATAACGACCTGAACCGCTTATTGGCCGAATCATTTTTGCACATGCCGGGTTTTACCCTGCGCGGCGGTACCAATGAAATTTTACGCGGCGTGGTCGCCCGGGGGCTGGGACTGCGATGAGCGACGAAATCAAAACACTCCTGCTCGACACCCTGGAACGGTTGTTGCGCGAACAATGTAGCCCGGAGCGGGTAGAGGCGGCAGAACAGGGCGGATTCGATGCTGAGCTCTGGCAACAGATTGCCGAGCTGGAGCTGCATCGAGCTGCACTGCCCGAAAGTGAGGGCGGGGTGGCGGCCGATCTGCCGGTAATTACCGATATGCTCACTGTTGCGGCCCGCTATGCACTACCGGCTCCGGTTGCCGAGGCGATGTTACTGGCCCCCTGGTTGGTCACCCTGGCCGGCACTGAACTGGCTGAGGGGTTAACCACGGTCGCACCCGCAGGCAGCGGCGTGCGGCTGCAGCGCGAGGGCGACAGCTGGTTGGTTGAGGGGGAGTTCTCGCGAGTTCCGGCGGGGCGCTTCGCCGACGCCCTGCTGAGCGTAGTGGTTGATGGTGATAATGAATGGTTAATAGAGCTCTCTGCCGATCAGTGGCAGGTGAACGAGGGCAGTAACCTGGCCGGAGAGGCGCGGGATGGCCTGATCGTTAACGCGTTAACCTTGACCGTGGACCAATGTAGCGCCGTGCCGGCCGGCACCGCTGACAAACTCTGGCAGCTCGGGGCCCTGGCCCGCAGCGCGCAGCTGGTAGGTGCCCTGCGCCGGGCACAGGAGTTGTCCCATAATTATGTTTCAGAGCGGTCACAGTTTGGCCGGCCGCTGGCAAAATTTCAGGCCATTCAGCAGCAGCTGGCGTTGCTGGCGGCAGATCTTGAGGCCGCCGCAGTAATGAGCGGGCTGGCGGCGATGGGATTCTCCGGTGCCAATCCGGGGGACATTGCAGCCGCCAAAATAGCGGCGGGTCAGGCGGCGGGCATGGGCGCACGTATTGCCCATCAGGTGCACGGTGCCATGGGTTTTACCCAGGAATATCCGCTGCATCATGCCACTCGCAGGCTCTGGTCGTGGCGTGATGAGTACGGTAGTGAGACCTACTGGGCTGGTAAAGTGGGCGACGGGTTGATTGAACGCGGCGCGGAGGCACTCTGGCCCTGGTTAACGGCTGGCTAGGGGTCTGGGGCCTACCACCGCATTGTTGTTTTGGAGAGGGACCGATGCAGTTAAACATTAAGAGCTTTATCGAACGGGGGGGGCAGTACTTTCCCGATAACCCGATCGTTTCCCGACGCAGCGATAACAGCCTGTTTCGTTACACCTATGGCGAAATGGAAAAACGGGTCCGCCGACTGTCGAGTCGACTGGCCTCGCTGGGGGCGAAGCCGGGTGACAAACTGGCGACTCTGGCCTGGAATACCTATCGTCACTACGAACTCTATTTTGCGATTCCCTGCGCCGGTTCCGTGCTGCACACGGTTAACCTGAGACTCACCGATGAACATATCAGTTACATCATCAACAAGGCCCAGGATAAGCTGGTATTTGTCGACCCGGATCTGCTGCCGGTGCTGGAGCGGATAGCCCCTGAGCTGCCCAGCGTGAAAGGCTATATCGTCCTCGATGATCAACTGCCGGAAACCAGCCTTTCTCCTGTCTACTGTTATGAAGATTTGATCGCCGAGGGAGATGAGGCTTTTGAATTTCCGGATATCGATGAAAATGATCCGGCTGGAATGTGCTTTACGTCGGCGACCACGGGTAACCCCAAGGGAGTGGTTTACACCCATCGACAGATTTATCTGCACACTACAGCACTCTGCATGGCAGATTCTTTGGCGGTGCGCGAGCGCGATACCTTTTTACCGATGGTGCCCATGTTTCATGCCAACGCCTGGGGGATTCCCTTCGCCGCGGCCTGGATGGGGTCGGCGATGGTATTGCCCGGCGAGCGGCCCCACGTTGATGTGTTGCTGGAGCTGATAGAACAGGAGCAAGTCTCTTTTTTCGCGGCGGCGGTCAGCGTGGGGGTTGATCTGATGGGCCTGTTAAAACAGGGTGATCATGATTTGAGTTCCCTGCGCACCATTATGCTCGGCGGTTCCGCCACCCCCAGGGCGGTGATGGAGTTTTACATGGACCATTACGGCATCCCGATTTACACCGCCTGGGGCTCCACCGAGATGGCGCCGATCGCTACCTTTACTCACATTCACCGCGATATGCTCGACGCCAGTGAGGCGGACAAGATTTCGATTCGCATTCGCCAGGGACTGGCGGCACCGGGAACAGAACTCTATCTGGTCGATGACGAGGGTAATCGGGTGCCCTGGGATGACCAGACCATGGGCGAGATTTACGTGCGTACTCCCTGGTCTGCCACCGAATATTATCAGGATGAACGTACCGCAGAGGGGTTTGTCGATGGCTGGTGGCGCAGTGGCGATATTGCCACTATTAATGAGCGAGGCGTGTTACGGTTGATGGACCGTGCCAAGGACCTG
This sequence comes from Gammaproteobacteria bacterium, assembly GCA_038113925.1. GTDB lineage: Bacteria > Pseudomonadota > Gammaproteobacteria > Immundisolibacterales > Immundisolibacteraceae > QNFC01. Next base: position 2,947 of record JAYNPV010000025.1, read on the forward strand.
ATTAAATCAGGCGGAGAGTGGATCTCCTCGCAGGATCTGGAAAATGGGCTGATGAGCCACCCGGCGGTTCGCGAAGTTGCGGTGGTGGCGGTACCGGATGA
>JAYNPV010000025.1:3057-6693 GCA_038113925.1 Gammaproteobacteria bacterium
GCAGGCGGGAGCCGACGAGCCGGGTGCCGGGGAGTTGAAAGAGTTTCTCGCCCCCCATTTCGCTAAATGGTGGCTGCCCGAATATTATCTACTGGTGGACGAATTGCCGAAAACCGGCGTCGGTAAAATCAATAAGAAACTGCTCCGCGAACAGGCGCAGCAGCTGATCGCGGAAAGAGAGTGACGCGGTCGTGCAGGCTTTAGTCAGTTGAGTACATCTATCAGGAGAGAGGTTAATGCGCGGAATTAAGATCAAACCCCTGTTTCACGGCAATATGCACGTCGATAAAGATTTGCTGATCACTGGCCACCCGGACTTGCTGTTAACCCGGTCCAACCACAGCAAAAACCGGGTCTGGTGCGAGGCACCGTCGTTTACCTACATTATTGAACACCCGGACGGGCGAATGCTGTTTGATGCCAGTATCCACAAGCACTGGGAAGATCAGTGGTTGCCGGAGTACAAGGAGCTGGCTCCCTACGATGATTACACCGAAGAGCAGCAGTTTGAAGGCGCGTTAAAGGCTGCCGGGTTGGGGCCGGAAGATATCGACTACGTGTTTTTGAGCCACCTGCATGTTGATCATGCCGGCAATGCCAAATTGTTCGACACCGCCAACACCACGCAGATTCTCTGTCACGAAGACGAGTATATGGCGGCGGCGAATATGGAAAAAGATGAGCACTTCTTTCTGCGCGGTGACTACGACGTGCCGGGGTTGCGATTTGCAACCCTGCCTGGCGATATCGAGATTATGAAGGGCATTACCGCTATCAGTCTGCCGGGTCATACCGCCGGCACCATGGCCCTGAAAATAGACCTTGAGCATAGTGGTACGGTGATTCTTACTTCTGACGCCTGCTACCTGAAAGAGAGCTATGACGATGAAGTAGGCTCGTTGATTGGGGCCAGCCTTGAGCAGTGGCACCGATCGATGAAAAAACTGAAAATGCTGGCCCGGGCGAATAATGCCACCGTTATTCCTGGCCACGACCACAAAATTTGTCACGAGGGCACCGCCCCCCTCTGTAACGAACCTCATTTGCGGGTTGGTGGTGAATATGATTAACCGCAGTGCAGCAGACGGCCTTGCTTTTTTATAAACCGAGTAAACCGTTTTTTCTTGTGAGCCAATTTTTTTTAGTGAGGAGTAATAGAACGTGAAATTTGTCCTTTTTTATCTTCCCTCCGTGGGTACTTATGACCAGACCCACAAGGGGATGGCCGGTATTAACAAGCAGAATTACCAGAACATGCTCTGGCAGGTGAAGAAACAGATCGAGGCCGCCGATGAGATGGGTTACTGGGGAGCTGCCTTTACCGAGCATCACTTCCATATCGAGGGACTGGAGCAATCCAATAACCCGATACTGCTCTCGCTTTACTTTGGCCAGAACACCAAGAACATCCGTGTCGGTCAGATGGCCAATGTGCTGCCGTTCCAGAACCCCCTGCGCCTGGCGGAGGACCTGGCCATGCTCGATCACATGATGAAAGGGCGCACCTTTGTTGGGCTGGCCCGTGGCTATCAGAAACGCTGGGCCGACGTGCTGGGTCAGCTCTATGGTGTCGGCGGCACCATGTCGGATAAATCTGAAGCCGACATGAAAAATAATGCGCTTTTTTATGAGCATTATGAAATTCTGAAAAAGGCCTGGACCACGGACACCTTTAGCCATAAGTCGGACCACTGGACGATTCCGCCGGATAATCTCCATTTTGGCCACGACGCGGTTAATCAGTTTGGTCAGGGCCAGGATGAAAACGGCATGATTACCGAAATTGGCATTGCCCCCAAGCCTTATCAGGATCCCCACCCACCGATATTCCAGCCCTTTTCATTCAGCGAAAGCACCTTTAAATTCTGTGCTCGCGAAGGCATCACGCCCTTTGCGCTATCGACCTGTGAAGAGACCCTGACCGATCTGTTTCGCGCCTATCAGGAAGAGGCCGCCACGGCCGGTCATGACCTGGAATTTGGCCAGAATATCGGTATTTTCCGTGACACCCTGGTGCTCCGCGACGCCGACGAGGCCCATTATCATGCTTCGCGGGGTAATGGGTTTGTCTGGCCGGAATGGTTTGCACCCATCGGTTTTAACGAAGCTTTTCGCAAAAAAGGCAGCACCGAAAAAATGCCGCCCAAGGGCGATTATCAGTATCTTCGTGACTCCGGATTTGAATTTGTCGGTAATCCCGACGATGTCAATCGGCAGATCGAGCGCATGGTGAAACTTCATAATCCCGAGTATTTCCTGATGTGGCAGTATCCCGGGCCGATTCCCCATGATGTGATGATGCGTAATCTCGAACTCTGGGCCACGGAGGTGATGCCTAACTGGATGGACTAAATCCTGCAGGCTGCAGATTCAATTGTGTTAAAAGGCTGCTTTCGGGCAGCCTTTTTTTTCGGCCACCTCTTTTGAGTAATTGACCTGTCTATTCTGATCAAACGGGTGTGAGGAAAACTTGGTTATCCACAGGAATCATTCTGCTCCCGCCGGGGCCATGGGTCAGCCAGCGATGAGGACGGTAAATCTACTCTGGCGAGGGCTCGGTCTGCTGTTGGTCGTATTAACTCTTGCGATCATCAGCTTGCCCCGCTGGTTGCCGGTGGCAGCGGTGAATCGGCACCTGGCAGAAATCACAGTCCTCCATCTGGGGGTAGCGCTACAGATTCAGAGCCTCGACTGGGAATGGTCGGGCGGTCCGGCACTGGCGCTGCGTGGGGTCTCCGTGGGGGATCGGGCTCAGTTTGAAACAGTCGAGTTGGCGTTCGGTTTGGGGACGCTTACTGGAAAATCGCTACGGCGAGTGACTATCACGGATAGTGAAATCGACCTGCCGGCATGGCAGCGCTGGATTGCCGATCAACAGCAACAGCCGACCAGTAGTGCAGAAGATCGAGACCTGTTTGCGGTCACCCGGTTACGATTTCGCAATGTTGATGTCACTCCGTTGAGTGATTACCTGGGGACTATTGACGGTGATATTCAATTCCAGCACGACTGGCGGATGGTCGGGGCAGAGTTGAAAGCAGCGGGGCTTAATCTGGGTATTCAACCCAGACAGGAGGGTTACACCATGCAGGCAACAGGTAATTCCTGGCAGTTACCTGCATCAGTGAACCGACCTGCCATCACCCTGGGAAGTATCGACCTGGTGGCTCAATGGCAGCCAACTGCGGGACAACCCGAAGGCAGTTTGCATCTATCGGGCAGTGTTGGCGATGTCGTTACCCCGGCGCTGCCATTCCTGATCGAAAAAGTGAAGATGGATGCTGTAATAGAACAGCGTGAACTGGAGCTGAACGACTTTGAAGTTACCGCCCTGGGTGGAGAGATAACTGCTAATGGCACCGGGAAATTAGACGATCATGCCACCCTGGGTCTGCAGCTGGATCTGCCCGGTTTGGCGCTGGAAACAGTGGCTCAGCAGTACGGCTGGTCAGCTGTCGCCGGGAAACTATCGGCCAGGGCGACTGCCTCTCTTGCCAAGGTTGATGAAGGGGTCAGCTGGAAGGTCAGCGGTGAGACAGCGGTCAATGAGTTAACCGTGGCGGGGCTGAAGCTCGATTCGGTACACGGGCCGTTTATTCTCGATCGGCAGGGCGTTGAGTTCTCTGACCTGGATAT
>JAYNPV010000025.1:6703-16906 GCA_038113925.1 Gammaproteobacteria bacterium
GTGGTATTGCGTTAGCAGACCAGGTACTGCTTGGACCGCTACTGACAGATATTGGACTAACACCGATTACCGGGCGACTGGACGGAGATGTGAAATTTAACTGGCAGGCGGGAGATGATAATTTTGCGGCGCTCGATTTGACTGGCCACTGGGAACTCTACGATGGCTTTCTGCCTGGGGTGGACCTTAAAGCACTCAAAAGCCTGACCGCCGATGGGGGAAAGGCAGAGAGGGGAACCGCGTTTGATACGGCTCAGAGCAAGTTAACCATAAGTGATGGCGAAATTTTCCTTAACGATATCGAAATAAAATCTGCGGTGGTCGCCGCCAGCGGTGACCTGGCAATCAGCCGTGATCACCAGCTCAGGGGGGAAATTCAGGTGGGCGGCAATGAGAGCGTCGGGGTAACACGCATACCGGTGGAGGTTGCCGGTTCACTAACAGAGCCGCGCCTGAGGCCCACCAAAAGTTCCATGGTTGGCGGCGCAGTCGGCAGTGCCGTGTTGGGGCCGGGCCTGGGGACCGCAGTGGGTATCAAGATAGGTGAAGGGCTAAATAATCTGAGAAAAAAAGTCACCGGAACCGAATGATGGTTTGTAATGGCCAGTAATCAACACCTGGAGAGTGAGAATGACACGTAAACAACTGGCGGCACCGCCGCATTTTGCCGAGAAATTTGGTTATTCACAGGCCAGTCGAATCGGCGACATGGTGGCGGTATCGGCCACCGCCCCGCGGGAAAACCTGACCGGTGACATTCTTGGTCAGGGGGATGTCTATCAGCAATCCATGCAGGTGCTGAAGAACCTGACGGCGTCGCTCGAGGCAGTGGGTGCCACCGTCAATGATGTGATTCGCACGCGCATCTACATTACCAATATGGAGCACCTCTGGGATATCGGCCGGGCCCATCAGCAGGTTTTCGGGGAGATCAACCCGGCGACATCGCTGCTGCATGTGGATGGATTCTTTGATCCTGATGTGCTGGTGGAAATGGAAGTAGACGCTTATCTCGGGGAGTAAAAAGAGAGTGAATTTTGATTTAACAGAAGATCAACTGGCTATCAAAGAAGCGGTCTCGCGCTATGCCGGCGAAAAGCTGGCTCCTGACTACCAGAAGCGTGAGCAGCAGGGCAGAGTCGACCGGGCCTTGCTCCGGGAGATGGGGGAACTGGGTTTTATTGGGGCCGAGCTGCCGGAACAGTTCGGTGGTCTCGGACTCGATGCCGTCACCGCCGGGGTGATAGTTGAAGAGATCGCCCGCGCTGATTTTAATGTCTCCTACGTGCAGTTACTGGCGTCACTAAACTGCAGTCTGCTGGCCCGGGCAGCCCCTGAACTTGCCGCCGAGGTGGTTCCCGGTGTCTGTGCGGGCGAGTTAGTCCTCGGTTTAGGGTTAACCGAACCGGGGGGCGGTTCAGACGCCGGCAATCTGCAGCTCAAGGCAGAGCGCCAGGGCGACCACTATATTTTGTCAGGAGAAAAGGCTTCCATCTCTTTTGCCAGCCAGTCGGATTACCTGCTGCTATTTGCCCGCACCGGCAAGCCCGAAGAGAAGGCCCGCGGGGTGAGTGCGTTTCTGGTGCCGATGGATCTGCCGGGAATCACCACTACCGACTATGAGGATCTGGGCACCAGGGCGGTGGGGCGGGGGGCAATATGTTTCGATAAGGTTGAGTTGCCGGCGCAGAACCTGATCGGTGAGCAAGGCAAGGGATTTGGAAAAATCATGCACGGGTTTGACTACAGCCGGGCATTAATTGCGCTGCAGTGCCTGGCACCGGCCTTTGCTTCACTGGAAGAGACCTGGCAATACATTACCGAGCGGGAGGCTTTTGGTCAGCCGATTGCCAAGTATCAGGGGGTAACCGAGCCGCTGGCGGAGTTTGAGACCCAGCTGTTCGCTGCCCATCTGCTGGCTTACAAAACCCTCTGGCTGCGTGACCAGCAGCGGCCGCATACCAAGGAGGCGGCGATGCTCAAGTGGTGGGCACCCAAGTTGGCTTATGAGGCCATCCATCAATGCCTGTTGACCCATGGCCACATGGGCTATACCCATGAACTACCGCACCAGCAAAGAATGCGCGACGTGCTTGGGCTGCAGATTGGTGACGGCACGGCGCAGATTCAGAAAATGATCATTGCCCGGGAAACCGTCGGCAGGGTGGCGGTGCCTTATGAGTGAACCTTTGTCGCGATTGCCGCCGAGCCATCCGTGCGGGCCGACCCGAAATTCTTATTTTTTTGCATAGTATGGAGATTTGTTGATGACCACTCAGGAAGAAGCCGCCGTTCTGGTAATGGAGCGCGAGAGTGTCGGGGTGATCGAGCTCAACCGGGCAGATAAGTTCAACTGCCTGTCCACTGGCGTGCATGACCATATAGAAGAGGCGGTAGATCGTTTTGAGGCGGATCAGCGGATTCGTTCAATTCTGATCTGTGCCACCGGCAAGCACTTTTGTACCGGCGCCGACCTCGATCAGGTTCACCAGTTTCGGGATGCCGATAATTTTGGTGAGTTTATCGAGCAGGGTCACCGGGTTTTAAGGCGGCTTGAGAATTCTGAATTACCGGTGGTGGCGGCGGTTCAGGGTTTCTGCCTGGCCGGTGGTCTGGAATTAATGCTCGCCTGCGATCTGGTATTCGCTGCCAGGAGTGCGCAGTTTGGAGATCAACACGCGCAGTACGGGCTGATTCCTGGCTGGGGCGGAAGCCAGCGCCTGCCGCGATTGATTGGCCAGCGCCGCGCATTGGATCTGATGTTTAGCGCCCGTTGGGTGGATGCGCCCACGGCGCTGGATTGGGGCCTGGTGAACTACCTGGTTGAAGATGCCGAGTTGCATCCGCAGGCGCTTGACTACTGTCATACCCTGGGACGACGCAGCCGCGGCGGCATTATGACGATGAAGCGGCTGGTCCATGACGGCGCCCAGTTAACTATTGAGCAGGCACTGGAGCTGGAGATCAATGTGGCCGGGCAGGCGATGGCCGCCCCGGATGTATCGGAGGGACTCGCTGCCTTTGCAGACAAGCGCGAGCCCGATTTTGAATAATTTTCAGCGTAAACAATAAGCCCCGATTAGCGGAGAAAATAATGGACTTTCAGCTCAGTTTTGAACAGCAGATGATTCTTGATTACGGTGAGAATCTTGCCCAGAACTTTGGTGCCGATTACTGGCGAGAAAAATCACTGGCCCAGGAGTTTCCGCTACAACTTTGGCAACAGATAGCGGCCGATGGTTTTCTTGGGGTCATGGTGTCTGAACAGTATGGCGGTGCCGGACTGGGAATGACCGAAATGGCGTTGCTGATGGAGGGCCTGAGTGCTGCCGGTTTGCCACTGTTTATGATGGTGGTGGGACCGACCATGACCTTGAGCCTGATAGACCATTACGGCTCTGAGCCGTTGAAACAGCGTTATCTGCCCGATGGCTGTAGCGGTGAAAAAGTCTTCTGTTTTGCGATTACCGAGCCCAACGCGGGCAGTAACTCCATGGCGATTACTACCCTGGCTAAAGCCGATGGCGCCGGTTTCAAACTCAATGGCCAAAAAGCCTACATAACCGGGGCCGATGCAGCGGATTACGCCCTGGTGGTTGCCCGTACCACGCCATTGAAAGAGGCGGCCAGCAAAACCGATGGTTTCACGCTGTTTATGGTCGATCTGAAGGCCCCGGGGGTGACCATCCAGGCGATGGATATTCCGGTGATGATTCCGGAAAAACAGTGCGAAGTTTTTTTTGATAACGTCGAACTTGGCCCCGATCAGGTGGTTGGCGAAGTCGACCGGGGGTTTGCCATTCTATTTGATGTTCTCAACCCCGAACGTATCGTGGTAGCGGCGATGGCGGTGGGTCTGGGGCGCTACGCATTAAAGCAGGCGGTGGAGTATGCGGGCGATCGCAAGGTGTTTGGCGCGCCTATCGGTTCCCACCAGGGTTTGGCGCATCCGCTGGCCCATGCCTATACCGAAATCGAAATGTCCGCGCTGATGACCTACAAAGCAGCGGGCAATTTTGATCAGGGGGCCCCCGCCGGGGCCGAGGCCAATATGGCCAAGTATTATGCGGCTGAGGCGGCGATCAACGCGGTCGACAAAGCGTTACAGGTGAATGGCGGTGCCGGCTTTACGCGGGATGTCGGCTTGCTCGATCTTTATTCACTGGTGCGGCTGCTCAGAACAATTCCGGTAAGTCGTGAATTACTACTTAATTATATTGGTGAAAAGGTGATGGGGCTGCCGCGATCTTACTGATTGTCAGTCGTGGTTTCGACACCCGAGCGTGGCGGGTTGCCTCTATATAACGCGCATTCAACCGGAGCGATCGAGAATCTGGCGTATCTTGGTTAACAGTTCACTGGCGCTGAAAGGTTTGGTTAATAATTGGGTCCGGCCCGGTTCCAGCTTAATGGCGGTCGCCTGATTGTATCCACTGACAAACAGTACCCGCAGCGACGTCTGCTGTTCGCGTGCCAGTTCGGCCAGTCGCTGGCCGTCCATGTTGGGCATGATGATGTCAGTCATTAATAGATCAAACGGCGTTGGGTCAGTGGTGTCACCGAGTAGTTCCAGGGCTTCTTCAGCATTCGTTGATGTGGTCACCTCATAACCCCGCGCACTGAGGATCTCCTGGCTGAGTTCGATGAGTGCCGGTTCGTCATCCACCAGTAGAATTTTTCCGATTTCTGGTGCTTTCTGCTCACTGATGGCATAGTCCGATTCGTCGGCAGCGGCGTGATCGTGATCGTGCTGAGAATCGCTACGAGGAAAGTAGAGTCTGAATTCACTACCCTTTCCTGGACTGGAAATGATTTCTATATCCCCCCTGGCCCGCTGCACGAATCCATAGACCTGACTCAGTCCCAGTCCGGTGCCAAACTCGCCTTTGGTGGTGAAAAATGGTTCCAGCGCACGCTCGATCGTTGCCGAGTCCATTCCGATCCCGCTGTCAGCCACGCTCACCCTTACATATTCGCCGGCGGCCAGTCGTGTTTTGCGTAGCGCCCGTCCGGTCAAATCAAGGTTATGGGTCGCCACTGTTAAGGTTCCACCATCGGGCATCGCCTGTTTGGCGTTTACTACCAGATTGATTAACGCGTCCTCGAATTCCGAAGCGCCAGTTTCAACGGGCCAGAGCTGGTCGGCCAGATCCAGGGTTAACTGGATTGCCGGCGTAAGCGTTTTTTCGAGCCGGTCACGACTGTTTTCCAATAGCTCGTTGAGATGGGTGATTTCTATGTCATCCGATTTTTTTTGCGAGAACGCCAGCAGTTTTTTAACCATTTCCGCGCTGCGCCGACCGGCATAGAGAATTTCTTTGACATAGTTTTTAGCGGTGGGGTGGTCACCCACTTTTTCCTCGAGCAATTCCGCATAACCGAGGATGATTGCCAGCATATTGTTGTAGTCGTGGGCCACTCCGCCGGTTAACTGGCCCAGGGCTTCCATTTTCTGGCGTCCGCGGCGTTGATCCAGTTGCCGATTCTGGTCGGTGACATCCCAGGCCAGAAATACCAGCCCGTAGACCTTGCCGTGGTCATCGATCAGCGGGGTACGAGTGGCGGTGTAATTACGTTCTCCATCATCATGAGGAATGGTCAGATTGGCTTCCAGCGGTTGACCTGTGTCGAAAACCTGCTGATCGCGGGCGACAATATCATCGGCCTCTTCAGCGGGATGAATATCGTAGGAGGTTTTGCCGATTATCTCGTCCCTGGTCTTGCCGAGGACATCGGCGTGGGTCTGATTGGTATGCAGAATGCGGCCATCACGATCTTTCACCACCACCAGCGCCGGGGCGACATTAATCACCGATAGCAGCATCTGTTCGGTTTCGCGGCTGCTGCGAGCCGCTGCGAGTTCTTTGGTGATGTCGCGGATGATCCCGACCAGACGTTGAGGTTCCGGCTGATTGTCAAAGAAATGGCGAAAGGTGACTTGAATATCCCGGCGGGTACCACTCGGCACAGGAACTTTCATGGTGATGGTGGAGGATTGCTTCTGTTCCAGCGCAAGGGTTATTTTTCTTCTATCCTCGGCGGAGAACCTGGGCAGCACCTGGTCGAAAGCGGGCAGGGTATCGGGATCGATTTCCATTATTCGGTAAAAACCGGGAGACCAGTGCAGCTCCTTGTTATTATGCAGGTCGCGGCTCCAGCTACCCATGTTGGCCACCTCTTCGGCGGCGGTGAGTTGTTCCTGTTGGCGGCTAAGCTGCTGCTGGTGGAGATACTCTTCACTATGGTCGTGAAACACCATGATGGCCCCGACCGTTAACCCCTGGGCATTAATAATCGGGGTGGCTCTGGCTCTTACCGGACGTCTGTTCCCTTCCTTGTCTACCAGCTGAGCATGTTCTGCAAGGTTGACCCGTTTGCCCCACTCCAATGCTTGGCGAACGGGCGGCACCACCGGTTCAGACTGGTGATCAACGAATTTAAATATCCGCTCGACCGGTTGATTGAGAGCGTCTGTTGTTTTCCACCCGGTCAGCGAGCTGGCGACCGGATTGATTTGTGAAACCGCGCCGCTGTTATCTACGGCAACTACCCCGTCAGCGATGCTGTTGAGAGTGAAAATAATATGCTGTTCCCGTTCGTACTGCTGTTGCCGATGCCGCTCGATCTGCTGTGCCATACGGTTAAAAGCGCTGGCCAACAGTCCCAGTTCATCGTTGCTGTTAATATCGAGGGCGACCTGATAATTTCCCCCGGCGATGGCATCAGCGGCCTGCTGCATTTTTTTTAAATGAGTAGTCAGGGCCCACCCAATCAGCAAAAACACCAGGCCGCCTAACGTTGCAGCGAGACTGCCAAAGATGATTCCTGAGCGCGTAACCTGCGATAGTGAGTCATCGATGCGCCGGGTATCGAACAGCAGGGTCAGTTTTCCCACCGAATTGCCGGCGAGCAGCAGGGGCACCGTGGTCTGAAAGCCGCCGCCATTTTCAGCCTTGGCAAGATAATCCAGAAACTGTTGAGGCTGATATTTCTGCAGTGGGGGTGTGGTTCCGGTCTTGCGTTGATCCAGGCGACCGCTATTGAGTGACCACAAGATATCCCCGTTGCGGTTGGTAATTTGCAGGGCGCTAATGTCGCCGCCGGATGCCCGGGTGATCGGCAACAGGATTTCTTCCAGAGTAGCGACATCCTCTTCCAGTAGGGGTGCCACCAGGGCGGACTGCAGAATAGGCAAGAGTTCGGCAATCGATATCGCGTTCGCTTCTATCAGGCGATCCTGAGTAAGTTTTACCCCCTGCCAGGTTAGCGCCATTACGCTAAAGAAGGAGATCATTAACGCGGTGACCCCCAGCTTTATCCTGAGTGACACTATTTTTTTATTGGTCAATGCTGGTGACTCCGCCAATGCTCCACAAGAGGTGCCAATTGCTTCAGCTCTTGCTGTTTGACCGGGGTGAACCGCGTCGTCTCATCGCTCAATATTCCAGGCAAAATTCCCTTAACCTCGGGTTCGCTATTGATGAATTTGTCCAGAATTTCCGTCATTCTGTTTGCGTGTTCGGTACCTGAAGCAGCTGGCGTCAGGAACATTGCATTGGCGGTGAACCGGGATTTTTCCAGAATCTTTACCTGGTCCAGCGAATTTGCGGGCAAATGTGGCCGCGGCAACGGGCCGATATAAGCGGCACTCACTTCACCGTTTAGCAGCGCCCGCACCGCACTGGTGTGGGAGGGCTTGTGAACCACAGTTAAGTGAAACGGAGCCTGGTTGTTCAATTGAGTGATTTCAAATTCGAGCAATTCGGCAATATAACTATGGGTATCCGCAGTGGCGATCTTTGCCCCGGCAAAATCTGCCAATGTGCTGCCGTCATGGGCACCGGTGGTCAGTAGCTGTCCATAGAGCGGCGGTTGAAAACTCCTGATGGCCAGGGCCTCGCCGCGCAGACTAAGCCAGGCAGCGGTGTGGGGAGCGCTGAGATAGAGAAAATAATCCCCCCGTGAAGCGCGTTGAATAAATGTTTCGCTGTCCGGCGCGGAAACCATTACCACCGGCTGTTTGAGCTGGTGCTGCAAATAATCGGCCAGCGGCTGCCAGGCGGCGGCGATGCGGGAGGTGAAACTGTAGGGATAAACGCCGAATTTCAGGGCGGCTGCTTGCCTCTCAGTGGCGGCCATCGATGAGTCGGCGTGGGACGGGGCGGGAATAAATAGTAAAAAGCCCAGGATCAGCGCGAATCCCAGCCCATCTTTTGGTTTGAATTTGGTGTCGTTAGGTCGAAAACTGGCGCTACTCTGAATTGAGAGAAAGGTGATTGCTAATCGCTGATGGGGTGAGATCAAAATAGAGACACTTAGAGTATTTAGTAACTGGGGCAATTTCTGTCACGCTGCCATAACAAGTTTGACCAATAGCCGCGCGACCATTGTCCCTGCTATTGTCCGGTTTAACTAGTCAATCGTCGATTGGATGGCTGATAGCAACCCCGGGTAGTCAGTAATGGAAGCCGAATCTCGGCGATTGTTATTTTTATCGGGTTTGGTGAACACTCGCTGACAGGGATCTGCCGGGCCGGCATAGCTTGACGGTCTTTCATGGCCGCCCGTCAAAGGCCGGCTCGTGTCGTGACGCTGCCTTGCCGGGGAGGATAAGATAAGCTCTCTGGCAATCTATTCCTGTCTTCATTTTAAGCAACCGCCGGGTGAATATAGCGTGTCCTTAACCAATAAAATTCTCATAGCGATGGTCGGTGGGGTGCTCGTGGGGGGGGCAATAAACCTGCTGGGCGATAGCTGGGTGTGGGGTAACCGCTATCTGGTGGACGGGCTGTTTTATCTGGTTGGGGGTGCCTTTATCAAGGCGCTGAAAATGTTGGTGGTGCCGCTGGTCACCTTTTCGCTGATTTGTGGAGTGGCCGGTTTGGGTGATGTAGCGCTGATCGGTCGGGTGGGACTCAAGGCATTTTTACTCTATCTGTTGACGACAGTAATGGCGATATCCCTGGCGCTGGGTCTGGCCACACTGGTTCAGCCGGGTAGCAGTGCCGACAGCGGACCGGTTATCGCCGACGTCGAATTTACTGCCCCCGAGGCGCCGCCCTTTACCGAGGTGCTAATGAATATTGTGCCCGGTAACCCGGTGGAGGCGTTTGCCAGGGGGGAAATGTTACAAATCATATTTTTTGTGATTCTGTTTGCCGTGGCCATGCTCATGTGCGGCGAGGTGGGGCAAAAGCTTGCCGAGGGCGCCGAGAGGCTCAATCAGGTAATGATGCAAGTGGTTACGCTGGTGATGGAAGTCGCCCCGGTTGGTGTCTTCTGTCTGCTAGCCAGAACTTTTGCTGAGCAGGGGCCGGGCCTGATCCTGCCGATGCTGGATTATTTTCTGCTGGTTGCCGGCTGTCTGCTGGTTCACTTGCTGATTACCCTCAATCTGCTGGCCTGGCTGGGAGGCGGCATCAGCCCCGGGGTGTTCATGCGTAAAATGCGCTCGGTGCAGGTATTCGCCTTCAGTACGGCCAGTTCCAACGCGACCATCCCGGTGACCTTGCAAAGCGTTGAGCGGCGTCTAGGGGTTAATAATTCCATTGCGTCGTTTACCGTCCCCTTTGGTGCCACTATTAATATGGATGGCACGGCGATCATGCAGGGGGTGGCCACGGTGTTTATCGCCAATATTTACGGTATCGAGCTACAACTGAGTCAGTATCTTGTCATTATTGGTATGGCCGTGCTCGCCTCGATCGGTACTGCCGGTGTCCCCGGTGTGGGGCTGATTATGCTTGCTATGGTATTCAATCAGGTTGGCTTGCCGGTAGAGGGCATCGGCCTGATCATTGGTGTCGACCGACTGCTCGATATGATGCGAACGGCGGTTAATGTTACTGGTGACGCTGCGGTAACCTGTGTGGTGGCAGCGGGTGAGCAGGCGATCGATCGTGAGGTGACTGCTGATCCCCTGGCGGGGCAGATAACGGACGTAGAACTGCCTCATCGAGTGCAATCTTGATCCGGGTTGCTTCCCGGTAAGTAACTAGCCTCTTTATCTTTGTTTAACAAGGAATATGACCATGTCCAGATTTGCCGATAAAACCGTAATCGTCACCGGAGGAGGGTCTGGCATTGGCAGGGCCAGTGCTGAATTGTTTGCCCGCGAAGGAGCAAAAGTGGTCGTCGCTGATCTAGCTGAACAAGGGGCTATGCAGGTGGTCGAGCAGATAATCAGCCTTGGTGGTGATGCCC
>JAYNPV010000025.1:16916-18752 GCA_038113925.1 Gammaproteobacteria bacterium
GCTTATGGTTCACTGGATATTTATGTAAATAATGCCGGGGTGTTCGACGGCTTTGCCAAATGCCTGGACACCACCGACAAGGTTTGGGATCAGGTCATTAACGTCAATCTGAAAGGTTATTTTCATGGCTGTCGGGCCGCCCTGCCGGAACTGATTAAAAGTGGCGGTAATATCGTCATGACTGCTTCGATTGCCGGACTCGGCGCGGGGGGCGGCGGCACCGCCTACACCGCCGCCAAGTTTGGTACTGTCGGTCTGATCAAACAGATCGCCTGCGAGTACGCTGATCAGGGGGTGCGAGTGAACGGCGTAGCGCCTGGTGGGTTACATACCGGCATGACCGATTCTTATAGTGAAGACGATCAGATCAATGGATTTGTCGCTGATCGTACGCCTTTGGGGCGTTGGGGCGAGCCTGAAGAAGTGGCCTCTGCCATCGCCTATTTGGCGTCCGCCGATGCCAGCTATATTTCCGGATCGATACTGAGCGTTGATGGGGGATGGCGGGCTCAGTAACCCGCGCCCCGTGATCTCTGTTGCGGGTCAGTCGCAAGGATGAGAATCGGCGTTATCAGCGATACCCACGGCCTGCTGCGGCCCGAGGCGCTTGCTGCCCTGGCCGGCGTTGAACAGGTCATCCATGCTGGTGATATTGGCGGGTTGCAGGTATTAACCGGTCTGGGTCAGCTGGCTCCGGTGACTGCCGTGGCGGGCAATATCGACCTTGGTCAGGAGTGGTCGGCCTCGCTCGCCGAGCAGCAGCGCCTGGAGCTGGCGGGGTGGCAGATATTGCTTGTTCATGATCGCGCTCAGGTTGACCAGCCGGCGGATGTCGACCTGGTAATTTACGGTCATTCCCACCGGCCCCAATGGCAGCGCCATGAGACGGTTCACTGGTTAAACCCGGGCAGCGCCGGTCGGCGTCGTTTCACCCTGCCGGTGAGTCTGGCAATTCTGGAACTGAATGGCGCGACGATTAATGTGAACTTCGTTGATCTACTGGCGTGAGCGGCCTATCGAGGCCGCCAGTATCGGGCAGGAGTGTCGGGCAACCCGGACCTACAATCTTCGTAGCCATTGCTCAACCGCGAGTTGTACGGCAGCGGATTCTTCCTCGAGCTGGCTGGATAGGCGCGATACTTGTTGAATATCATCAAATTTAATAAGCCGACTGATCTGCGTATTCAGGGTGGCTAAGCGTCGGGCCCCAAGATTGCCGGCGGTCGATGTCAGGCTGTGACTGAGACGGGAAATCTGGTCGCGGTCGCTATGGCTGATTGCCCGTTGTAATGCTTCGCAGAGGGTCGCGACGGTCTGGGTGCTCGCCTCCATCAACCTGAGCAGTTCCTTGCGTTGATCCTTTGGGTAGAGTTTCTGCAGGGCGATGAGAACCCCGGGGTCGAGCACGGAGGGGGGCTCCTTGGGCGCCGCTTCCAGCCGGTCAGCAGCATGAGGGATTCTCTGGGCGGATCGTTTTGCTTCGGGAAGCCACTTTTCCACCAGGGTAGCGAGGGCATCGCCGCTGTAGGGCTTGAGTAACCAGTCGTTGAACCCCAGTTGAGTATAGTCTCCGCTTTCACTGTCGAGTAGGCTGGCGCTGACACCGATCACCGGAATCGTCCGGTATCCGGGTACCTGGCGGAGTCTTCGCGTCGTTTCAACACCGTCCATCCGCGGCATCTGGATGTCCATAAAAATCAGATGGTATTGCTGCTGTTCCACTCTCTTTAGCGCTTCCTGTCCATTGCTGGCCGTATCAATGTGGCAGTCGAATCCCGCCAGCAACCCGGTAAGTACCAGCTGATTGGCGGTATTATCTTCGACACTGAGCAGGCG
>JAYNPV010000025.1:18762-19091 GCA_038113925.1 Gammaproteobacteria bacterium
GTTGTGTTCATGGGCCGCTTCTGTAGGGAAAGCCCCGAAGGGGGGCTGGGCGGAAACAAGGAATATGCCCTGGTCTACCATTGATAAAGGTTGCCCCCCGATTGCGGCAATCGCGGTTGTCGGGTCTACCAGTTTTTCTGCAGGCCTAATCGCAATTGCCTGGGGGCACCTGGAAAGTAACGGAAATTGCCGAAGGCAAAATCAGCCCGTTCAGCATAATCCTGATTGAATAAATTAATCAATGTCAGGGTGAGGCGAGTGCCCGGTCCCACCGACAGACCGCTGCGCAGATTGGCAATCCGGTGACCGGCGTAGCGGTGGGTATTGGC
>JAYNPV010000026.1:0-7037 GCA_038113925.1 Gammaproteobacteria bacterium
ATCGACCCGTTCAACCTTGACACCCTCTGCCAGTAACGCTTTCTCGACCGCCGCCCCGCTGGCAAGTGATATTTCTCTTTCAGCGGACTGCCCCCCCGCACAGACGGCAACGCGGCCAAAATCTCCCGGGCTGGGCAACGGTATAGGCATGTCGCTCATCGAGCCACCCCCACTATGTGCACTTCTTTCTCCAGTTCCACTCCGTGCACCTGACGCACCTGATCGCGAACGGACTCGATCAGCGCTTCGATGTCAGCCGCGGTGGCGGTTCCGTCATTAACAATAAAATTGGCGTGTTTTTCCGAGACCGCAGCCCCTCCTTCACGCAGGCCTTTTAACCCGGCGCTGTCAATTAATCTGGCCGCGTGATCTCCCGGCGGGTTACGAAATACCGACCCGGCACTGGGCAGATCCAGCGGTTGATGACGTTTGCGCCAGCGCAGTATTTCGCGCATCTGTTCGCGGATCAGCTCGCGAGTACCGCTGATCATGCGTAAGTGAGCCGCCACAAACCACTCCTCAGCCGGACCGGTTACGGAACGGTAGTTCACGGCAAATTCGTGCGGCATTCGAATACGAATTACCCCTTGCCGGTCGATCGTTTCCACGGCCACCACCTGCTCCCAGGTCGAGCCATCGTGGGCACCGGCATTCATCGCCAGGGCGCCGCCAAGACTGCCTGGAATACCGGCAAAGAATTCACCTCCGGCAAGACCTGCATCGGCGCAATAGCGGGCCAGACGGGCGCAGGTCACGCCGCTTTCAACCCGCAGATCACCTCCGTCCATAGTCTGAATGCTGGTCAGTCGTCCGGCCAGGCAGACCACCAATCCGGGGATACCGCCATCGCGCACCAACAGATTACTGCCCAGACCAATCCAGAGCGACGGCGGCTCCATATTCGGAGACTGGCGCAGGTAGCTGCAGAGGTCGGCCAGGTCCAGGGGCTGAAAAAATCTTTCCGCCGGGCCGCCCACCCGCCAGCTGGTGTGCCGCGACATGGGTTCCTGCAGTAAAAGCCGTTCCTGGGGCAACATCTGCGTCGCCAGCATCACGCTCATTGCCGCACCCCCGCGCAGGACGCCTGACTCGCCAACCCTGCCGCCAGGCTGCCGATATCCCCGGCCCCGAGTGTCAGCAACAGGTCACCCTCGGCCACGACTGCCTCCAGGGTATCGGTAAGCCGCTGCTTGTCGGCCACAAATACCGGATCAAGTTTGCCCCGCTGACGAACAGCGCGGGCCAGACTCGCCCCGTCCGCACCGGCAACCAGCGCTTCACCCGCGGCGTAGACTTCGAGCAGGATCAGCAGGTCCGCCGCCGCCAGTTCAGTACAGAAATCATCGAAAAGATCTCGGGTACGGCTGTATCTATGGGGCTGAAATATCACTACCTGGCGGCGTTGCGGCCAGGCCTGGCGGGCGGCCAGCAAAGTTGCCGCCAGTTCTCTGGGGTGATGGGCATAGTCATCGACCAACAGGCATTTTGAATCGCCAAGCTGTATTTCACCGAGCTGTTCAAACCGGCGGCCCACGCCACTGAAGCCTGCCAACGCCTGACAGATCGCCTCAGCGCTGACGCCCACTTCGTCGGCCACCACTATGGCCGCCAAGGCGTTTAGTATGTTGTGCCGACCGGGCATATTTAACTCAACCTGCAACCAGTTTGGCTCTCCCGGACGATCAACGGAAAAATAGCTGCGGGTGCCGTCATAGCGGATCTGCTGCGCACGATAATCGGCGGATTGATCTATCCCGTAAGTGACAGCGGGTTTCTGCAGTCGCGACTGCACCCGACGGATACCGGGGTCGTCAATACAGAGGACCGCCAGCCCATAAAACGGCAAGCGGTGAATAAACTCAACGAAGACGTCATCGAGCTGATCACGGTCGCCGCCATAGGTCTCCATGTGGTCCAGATCAATATTGGTGACCACGGAAATTTGCGGATTAAGATGTAAAAATGAGGCATCACTCTCATCCGCTTCCGCCACCAGATAGTCACCCGCTCCCATACGCGCGTTACTGTTGGCGGCCTTGAGCTGCCCGCCGATAACGAAAGTGGGGTCCATCCCCTCCTGGGCAAGCAGGCTGGCTACCAGGCTGGTAGTGGTCGTTTTGCCATGAGTGCCGGCGATGGCGATGCCACTGCGCAGGCGCATCAGTTCCGCCAGCATTTCTGCCCGGGGAACCACTGGAATCTGTGCCGCCCGAGCCATTTCCAGTTCCGGGTTATCCGCCGGAATGGCGGTCGAAGCCACCACCACATCGACCTGATCGATCAACGTTGCCTTGTGGCCGATGACCACATTCGCGCCGAGTTTGCGTAGTCGATCAATGGCTGACCCGGCGCGCTGATCAGACCCCGAGACCTGATAACCTTCGGTCAGCAGCACCTCGGCGATACCGCTCATACCGACGCCGCCGATACCAATGAAGTGAATGCGATTAACCCGATTACGCATGGCACCATTCCAGACAGCTCCGGGCCACTCGCTGCGCAGCGTCCCTTCGGGCCAGGCTTCCGGCAGCGGCGGCCATGGCCTGACGGGTTTCAATACTCCTGAACGATTCGATTGCCCGCTGCAGACTCTGCTCATCAAGTTCGCGCTGGGGAAGCAATACCGCCGCGCCTTGCTCGACCAGATAACTGGCATTGGCGGTCTGATGATCATCCACCGCAGACGGCAGGGGTACCAGAATTGATGGCTTACGCGCCAGACAGAGTTCACTGATGGTCAGGGCACCGGCCCGGGCGATCACCAGATCGGCCCAACCATAGGCCGCCGCCATGTCATCGATAAACCCGTCCACTCTTATCGGGACCTGCTCATCGGCCCCATTGGCCGGTCCCTCGCCGGGGGGGGTGACTCGCGTCTGATCCGCATAGAGCGCACGGGTTTCGTCAACCAGTCGAGCACCACACTGGTGCCATAACTGGTAGGCGTGATTAGGGTCACAATGGTTGAAAAATCGGGCAACCACGCCGTTCAGGGTACGGGCGCCCTGACTCCCGCCGAGGACGAGAATCCGCAAGGGGCGATCATCGCCAGCACCATCTTCAACCGCAGGAGTGATAGTCTCAGGCACCGGGTTACCGACCACCTGAGAATCCGCCTCCCGGGCAGTAACGGGCGGCAGGCCGTAAAACACTGCTCGCGCCAGAGGGCGTAGCAGTCGATTGGTTAAACCGGTTATGCGGTTTTGTTCATGAATGATCAGCGGAATTCGCAGTAGCCAGGCTGCCAGTCCCCCGGGGCCTGAGGCGTAACCGCCCATTCCCAGCACTACCGCCGGCCGCAGACGACGCATTAGCAGACAGGCCTGCCATAGAGAGCGACTGATATTGAAGGGTGCTGCGGCTTTGCGGGACCAGCCGCTGCCGCGCAGCCCCCTGCCGGCAATCGTATGCAGAGGGATGTCGGCAGCGGGAACCAGTGTTGACTCCAGACCGGAGGCAGTGCCCAGCCAACAGACATCGGCACCCTGACTGCGCAGCGCAGAGGCTACTGCCAGCCCCGGAATCACGTGGCCGCCAGTTCCCCCGGCCATGATCAACACCCGGCTCATTGCGCCACCCGATTTTCGTGATCGGCGCGCAATAGCAGTGCCACCGCGAAACAGGTAAACAGCAGGCTGCTGCCACCATAGCTTAATAACGGCAGGGTGAGCCCCTTGGTGGGCAGGACTCCCATATTTACGCCGATATTGACCAGCGCCTGCACGGCAATCAGCAGGCCCAGTCCGTAGGCGACCTGACTGGCAAAATGACTGCCCAGTGCGCGCGCCTGACCCGCAATTTTGAATGCCCGCAGGGTCAACCAGCTATAGGCCGCCAGCAGCAGCAACACCGCCATCAGCCCCAGTTCTTCGGCGATGACAGCAAGCAGAAAATCGGTATGCGCCTCCGGCAGATAAAACAGTTTTTGCACGCTCTCGCCAAGCCCGACACCGGTCCAGCCACCGCGGCCGAATGCCATCAGTGACTGGGTAAGCTGGAAACCACTTGCCAGCGGATCGGCCCAGGGGTCAATAAAGGCAGTGAGTCTCGCCAGGCGGTAGGGCGAAATTAGCGTCAGGATAGTGACCGCTCCGAGCAGCCCGCCATTTAGCAGCAGAAACTGCCAGATCGGCAATCCTGCCAGGAATAGCATACCCGCTGCGGTCATCGCCAGTACCGCCGAGGCCCCCAGATCGGGTTCGGCCAGCAGCAGCAGGGTGATAAAAAGCAGCACCACCAGCGGGCCCAGCAACGGCACCACCGAATCCTGTTCACGGCGGGTCAGAAGTAACGCCAGATAAAGGACGAAAGCGACCTTGATCCACTCCGAGGGCTGCATTCTGAAACCACCGACCGACAACCAGCGCAAGCTACCGTTGACCTCATGACCGACACCCGGGATCAGTACCAGTACCAGCAAGCCGATACCAAGCAGTACCATGGGCAGGGCTGCGCGCTTCCAGAAATCGAGGGGCACCTGACTGATCAGGGCTATCTCCAGTGTCGCAGCGATCACGAATATCTGCTGGCGCCGGAGAAAGAACTCACCCTCTGCCAACTTTTCACCGGCGTAGGGCACCGACGCCGAGTAGACAAAAACCAGGCCGATGGACACCAGCGTTGCGGTCATTAACAGCAGTGGCCAATCCCAGTTCGAGCCTTCGACGCGCGGCGCGGCCAGGGATCGGGTTAGCGCCTGACTCACTCTTCTACCTCCTTGGCCAGTGCCAGCACTTCTTTAACAAACTGCTCGCCGCGGTGTCGATAATCCCGATATTGATCCTGACTGGCACAGGCGGGCGATAGCAACACGCTGTCGCCGGGCAGTGCAGCGGTGGCGGCCTGGGTCACCGCGTCCTGCATAGTGGTCCCCCGGGAAACCGGAATCAGCTTATCGAACCGTTTGCCGATTCGATCACCATCCCGGCCGATTGTCACTAACGCCCGCAGCGAGTTGGCCAGCGGCTGCAAGGGAGCAAAATCCTGACCCTTGCCCTCGCCACCGGCGATCAGTACCAATTTACCCTTGCCGACCAAAGCGAGCCCTTCAACTGCCGCCACGGTTGCGCCTACATTGGTGGCTTTGGAGTCATTAATCCAGCTCACCTGATTAATCGTCACCACCTTTTGCAGGCGGTGGGGCAGCCCCTCAAAACTGGCCCAGGGCGCGGGGGGCAACTGATCTGCAAGTTGAAGGCGAGTGAGCACAGTCATCGCCGCCTGGGCGTTCATTCGGTTGTGATCACCTGGCAGGTGTTCCAGTTTTTCAATACTTTGCAGCGGAACCAGGGTTTTCGCCGTTGACGACTGCTCATGGCCGAACCAGTCGATTCGGGTGGTTACCGGCAGGGTCATCGCCAGTTTGCGGCTACTGATGTCATCGAGATTAAGCACCACCTGATCGGCACCGCGCAGAATATTTGCCTTGGCGGCCCGATAATCGGCAAAGGTATCGTACCGATCGAGGTGATCGGGGGTAATGTTGGTAATTACCGCCACTGCCAACGCAGGCTGTCGCAACCATTCCAGCTGAAAACTGGATAGCTCAAGCAGGTAATAATCAGGGGCGGGGTCAGCCAGCAGGTCGAGTGCCGCCGGACCCAGATTGCCCCCGCTTGCCACCCGCTTGCCCGCTGCCCGCAGCAGATGCTGAATCATCATTACCAGGGTCGACTTACCGTTGGTTCCGGTCACTGCAATAATGGGCGCATTAGCATGTTGCAGGAAAATCTCGATATCGCTGACCACTTTGATACCTAGATTTCGGGCTTGCTTGAGCAGGCTGAGTGACCGGGGGAGCCCGGGGCTGACCAGCAGGCAGTCGACCCCTGTCAAGGAGGCTCTCTCCAGTGACACGCCAAAATTCAGCGACTCTTCCGGCAGTAGTTGTTCCAGTTCTGCTCTTCCGGGAGGACGATTACGATTATCCGCCACCTGGACGGAATATCCCTGGTGCAGCAGGAATCGCACTGCCGCTACCCCGGTAACTCCCGCACCGAGCACCAATGCCTGCTTGTTGTGTGAGGCCTGATTGTTCATTGTGCTCATCATCACCGCAGCTTCAGGGTGGCTAACCCCAGCAGCACCAGCATAAAGGTAATAATCCAGAAACGGACGATTACCCGCGGTTCCGGCCAGCCTTTGAGTTCAAAATGGTGGTGCAGGGGTGCCATTGCAAAAATTCTGCGACCGGTCAGTCGGAAGGAAAGCACCTGCAATATCACCGACACGGTTTCCATCACGAACACTCCGCCCATGATAAAAAGCACCAGTTCCTGGCGGACCAGCACGGCCACTATTCCTAGCGCCGCGCCAAGCGCCAATGCCCCCACGTCGCCCATAAATACCTGCGCCGGATAGGTGTTAAACCAGAGAAAGCCAAGCCCTGCCCCGGTAATGGAGCCGCAGAATATCGCCAGTTCGCCGACACCGGGTAATGAGGGAATCGCCAGATAACTGGCAAAAAACTGATGGCCCGACAAATAACAGAACACCCCAAGAGCACCGGCGACCATCACCGTCGGTAATATCGCCAGACCATCCAGCCCATCGGTAAGATTCACCGCATTGCTACTGCCAACCACCACCAGCACCGTGGCCAGTACAAACCAGGGCCCCAAATCAATGACCACCTCTTTTAGTAGCGGCACTATGTAGTGCAGCTCTGCCGGACGGGAGGCGTCTGCGTAGAGGTAGACCGCAGCTGCGGCGGCAATGGTCAGCTGACCAAGCAGTTTCTGGCGGGCTAGCAGTCCGGCCGAATTACCGCGGCCTATTTTCAGGTAATCATCTACAAACCCAATGGCGCCAAAACCGGCGGTTACCGCCAGGGCCACCCAAATCCGGCTATTGGTCAGATCCGCCCAGGTCACGGTGGCGACCAGAATCGCCACCAGAATCAATGCACCGCCCATGGTGGGAGTGCCTTTCTTTTGCAGGTGGGATTGCGGACCGTCGTCGCGGATCTGCTGATCCGCCCCCAGGTGGCCCAGCCAACGAATCATTCGCGGACCAACGAGCAGAGCGATGATGAGTGC
>JAYNPV010000026.1:7047-16047 GCA_038113925.1 Gammaproteobacteria bacterium
CCTCGGATGAAGTCATCAGGGAACGCACCACCTTTTCCATGGCTGCCACGCGAGAGCCTTTGACCAACAGCGTATCCCGCTCACCAGGTAGGGGTAGATCAGCGAGCAAATCCTGCTGATTCGGGTAATGTCGCCCGCCTTCACCAAATGCTTCGCTGGCAAACCGGCTCTGATCACCCACCGTCAACAGCCTGTCGATGCCGGCGTCACGGGCAGCGATACCCGCATCTCGGTGAAAAGCCTCGCTATCGGTTCCCAGTTCAGCCATTGCTCCGAGGATCAACGTCCGCTGCCCACCCTGCTGCGCAAGCACATCAATGGCCACCCTTACCGAGTCAGGACTGGCGTTATAGCTGTCATCAATCAGACGGGCACCGGCCGGGGTTAACAGCGGCTGCAGTCGCCCTGCCACCGGCTTGCACTGCTTAAGCGCCTCACTCATCTGCTCGCCGGAGAGACCCAGACAATGACCCACAGTAATCGCCGCCAGTGCATTAATACCGTTTTCACGACCCAGTAGCGGTAGATCCACCTGCCAGTTACCTGCATCGCCGCTGACTTTCAACAGTCCACCGGTCTCAGTCGGTTGCCACTGGCCACGAATGTCCGCCGCGCTGTTTTCAAACGCAAACAATTTCCGGTTTCTGGGTGCTGCCAGGTCCGACCAGTAATCAGCGGCGGGGTCATCACCGTTGATCACAGCAATGCCGTCGGAACTCAGGCCATTGAATATCTCGCCTTTAGCCTGCACCAGCCCATTTTTGTCAGCAAAGTTCTCCAGGTGCGCTGACCCGGCGTTGGTGATCACCGCGATATCCGGATGGCCCATAGAGGCCAGCCGGGTCAGTTCGCCGGCGTGGCTCATGCCCATTTCCACCACCGCATACTGGTGGTAGGGCCGCGCCCGCAACAGCGTCAGCGGAACACCAATCTCATTATTCTGATTGCCGCTGGTGGCCAGCGTTGTTCCCTGTTGGGAGAGAATCTTTGCAACCATCTCCTTAACGGTGGTTTTCCCGTTGCTACCGGTAATGGCCACCAGAGTCAGGGGCAGCCGCCGTCGCCAGTATTCGGCCATGCGTCCAAGGGCAACCCGGGTGTCGCTGACTACCAGTTGTGGCAGATCAATAGCTTTGCGCTGCTCCACCACTGCACCGGTTGCTCCCGCGGCGGCGACACTGGCCAGATGATCATGGCCGTCCTGGCGGGCGCCCCTGAGGGCGACAAACAGAGATCCCGGCAGCAATTCACGACTGTCGGTTGAAACCTGTTGAAATCTAGCGGAGGCGTTGGCACTGGCAACTGTGCCCAGGGCCATAGCAACCTCGCGCAGCGACATCATCGGCGTCGACCCATGGCCATGCGGGCTATACGCCGGTCGTCAAAACGCCACCGACCGCCTGCATAGAGTTGATCGGGCTCATCACCTTTCCCGGCAATCAACACCAGGTCATCGTTCGCGGCCTGCTGCAACACAAAGGTGATTGCCTGACGACGATCATGAATGCGGTGCAGTTCAGCGGCGTCAGCACACCCGGCGACCACGTCATCGACGATGGCCAGGGGCGACTCATGCCGCGGATTATCATCGGTGAGCACCACCACGTCGGCCATCGCACTGGCGATTTCGCCCATTTCCGCCCGTTTATCCTGATCCCGCTCGCCGCCGCAGCCAAACAGACACCAGAGCCTGCCCTGGCCGTTTGCGGTGGTGCCCCGCAGGGCCGCCAGCGCCGAGCGCAAGCCATCAGGGTGGTGGGCATAAGCCACCGCTACGGTCGGCCCGGGTTCATTAATTTTTTCCATCCTGCCGGGCACCGGCACCGCCCGCGTCAGGCGATTCACAATTTCCTCACTGGTCGCACCGGTCAGTAGCAAGATACCGGCGACCACCAGCAGGTTTAGCGCATTGAATTCGCCTATGAGCGGCGTTTTTAACCGACAGGTTTCGTCGCGCAGACGTAGTTCAATGAGCATGCCCTCCAGGGTCGTCGAGAGTACCCGCACACTCAGATCCGCCTGCACAGTGCCATAGGTGAGCAACCCACAACGATCACGCAACTCATCGGCAATGGCCACCCCTAACTCATCCGAAATATTAACCAGTGCCGATTGCAGGCCATCGCGTTGAAACAGTTTGCGCTTGGCAGCCGCGTAAGATTCCATGTCCCCGTGGTAATCGAGGTGATCATGGCCAATACCGGTGTAGACGGCCGTATCGAATTGCAGACCGTCAACCCGCTGTTGGTCAAGGGCGTGGGAAGAGACCTCCATGGCGACGGTTTCGACCCCCTGATCGATCAGTTCACGCATTATCTGCGCCAGACGAACCGCGCCGGGCGTGGTCTGCCAGATCGGCTTCATGGTTGCCAGGGGACCGTAGCCGCGGGTACCGATTACTGCCGCATTTTCCAGCATCTGCGCGATCAGGGTACAGCTGCTGGTTTTACCGTTGGTGCCGGTGATCCCTATCAGGCGCAGCTGCTGCGCCGGTTCACCGTAAAAACGCCCGGCGATTTTGCTCAGGTGGCTACGCAGATCACTGACAACGAGTGCGGGAATACCGCAGCTTTCTGGAATCGCCTGGGGATCTTCTACCAGTAGCGCTGCCGCGCCCCGTTCCAGCGCCGAAGCGACATAGCGGGCGCCATCGTCCTGACTGCCGCTGCGGGCAATAAACAGATCACCCGGTTGCAGACTGCGGCTATCGTCGGTGATGCCGGTAATCAGGCAATCCTGTTCAGGGGTTACCTGGGCCACCCCTTCGAGTAACTGGGATAACTGAATCGATGAAAAGCTCTGAGGCGAGTTCACGCGGTCGCTCCTGCGGCATCGCTAAGCCGGGTGGTTGGTAAATCACCGTCGGGGGGCACCTGCAACAATCTGAGTGCCCGTTCCATGACTCGGGCAAATACCGGTGCCGCCACATCCCCGGCGTAATAGGCTTCACCCTTGGGGTCGTGGATGGTGACTACCATCGCCAGTCGCGGTGAACTGGCTGGAGCGACCCCCGCAAAGGTGGCGACGTAACGTTCCTTGTCGTAGCCACCGTTACGAAACAGATGCGCAGTGCCGGTCTTACCCGCTACTCGGTAATTTTCGATCGCCGCCGCCCCGCCGGTACCTTCCGGGGAGACTACCGATTCGAGCATCGATACCACGCTGTCAGCGACCTCCGGCCGCAGAATTTGCCGGAATGAATCCGGCCCCTGCCGACGCACTATCTGCACGCCGAGATCGCGACCATGATTGCCCAGCACTGCATAGGCCCTGGCTAGCTGAACCGGGGTTACGGACAGACCGTAGCCGAATGCCAGGGTCGCCTGGTCGAGCTTACGCCAACGGTGAGAAGGCACAAGAATGCCATCCGATTCACCCGGCAATCGGGAATCTGTTGATCGACCAAAACCAAAATCAATTAGCAGATCTTCAATTTGGAAAGCCTCCATACCCAGGGCGATAAAACCCAAGGAGCGATGATCACGGATTTTATGCCCGCTGACCTCGATTTCGCCGGGACTCGTATCAATCCTGCTGCCGACCTTATAAACCCCTTGCTGCAGGGCTGCGGCAACAATAAAAGGTTTGATCGTGGATCCCGGCTCAAACACATCGGTCACTGCCCGATTACGGAAGAGCGCCGGCTTGCGACTGGATGATTCGTTAGGATTAAACGAGGGCTGGTTAACCATTGCCAATATCTCACCGCTGGGAATATCCATCAGCACCACCGACCCGGAACTGGCCTGGTGAAGATGGACCGCTGCCTTGAGTTCCCGATAGGCCAGATACTGCAACCGCTTGTCGAGAGTCACAGCCAGGTCGCTGCCGGGGGTCGCCGCTTGCAGCGACTCAACCGGTTGTATCCAGCGTTGATAGCGGTCCTGGACCACTCGAATTTGACCCCGCTGACCACTCAGCATCGACTCAAACTGCAGCTCCAGCCCTTCCTGCCCTTGGTCGTCGATGTTGGTAAAACCCAGCAGGTGACCACTCACTTCGCCGGTGGGGTAATAGCGCCGGTACTCTCGTTGCAGGTAAAGACCGGGCAGATCCAATGCTTTAACCTGCTGCGCCAGCCGGGGAGTCAGGCGTCGTTTAACGTAAACGAACCGACGCTGAAGACGCTGGCCAATGAGCTGCTCCAGGTCGCCGTCGGGTATGGCCAGCAACCGGGCCAGTTGGTGCCACTGAGGTTTGGCATCAACAAACTCCGTGGGATCCGCCCACAGCGAATCCACCGCCGTACTGATCGCCAGCGGTTCTCCGTTACGATCAACCACCATGCCGCGATGCGCATGTTCATCGAGCACGCGAACATGACGGTTTGCGGCCTTGTCCTGCAGAAAAGGGGTCTGTAAGACTTGCAGGTAAAAAGCTCGATAGGCCAGCCCGGCAACCGCCAGCAGCAGCAGCCCGCGCAACACCAGCTCCCTCGGCTGATTAATGACCGGCACGGCGGCATTCATCAGCGGCTCACCAGAATAGTCGACTGACGGTCGGGCAACGCCATCTTTAGCCGATCACCGGCGACGCTATCCACTTCCACCTGGGCGCTCAGCGCGGCCTGCTCCAGCATCAGCTGCCGCCACTGTGAATCGATACGATCTTGATCCTGGCGCTGCATCTGCATGGAGGTAAACAGTTGCCGCCGGTTGTCCATGTTGCCCACGATGGCCAGCGCGGAAGCAACCACCAGCAGAAAAAGAATCAGGGTGGCGATCAGCTCTACGGTCTTCGGGGTCATACATACGCTCCCGCAAACTGCAGCCGCCCATCAACAGACGGACCGGATTCAGACTCATTGCGACCTGGTTTCGACCCGGTTCGGCCCGACATCGGACTCGCGGTACGCTCGGCCACCCGCATGATTACACTTCGACTTCGAGGGTTATCCCTGACCTCGATAGACCCTGGTTTTTTAGGCGACCGAACGCGAGTCAGGGGGGCCTGCCTGGCGCGCTCGGTCACCGGCAGATCCAGAGGAATCTGTTCTGCGGTTTCGCTCTGCTCGCGGATAAACTGCTTCACGACCCGGTCTTCAAGAGAATGAAAACTGAGCACCACCAGTCGACCGCTCTGCGCCAGAATCGCGGGGATCTGCGCGAGCAGTTTTTTTAGTTCCCCGAGTTCATCGTTGAGGGCAATTCTCAAGGCCTGAAAGGTTCTTGTTGCCGGGTGCTTGTTGCGCTCGTGCCGGGGAATGGCTTGCGCCACCACTTCGGCAAGCTCCAGCGTGCTGTCAATTCTTTCCGCGCGGTGACGCTCAAGAATGGCGCGAGCAACTTTCTTGGCAAAGCGCTCTTCTCCATAATCACGAAGCACCCGGATCAGGGTGGTTTCATCAACCGCCGCCAGCCACTCGCTCAGCGTTAATCC
This sequence comes from Gammaproteobacteria bacterium, assembly GCA_038113925.1. Lineage (GTDB taxonomy): Bacteria > Pseudomonadota > Gammaproteobacteria > Immundisolibacterales > Immundisolibacteraceae > QNFC01. Next base: position 12,427 of record JAYNPV010000026.1, read on the forward strand.
CACGCTGTTATCCATGCGCATATCCAGAGAACCATCGCGCATGAAACTAAATCCGCGCGCTCCCTGATCCAGCTGCATCGAGGAAACCCCCAGATCAACCAGCACCCCATCGACCTTGCCAATCAACCCCCGTTCGCTGATTACGGTCTGCAGTTGCGAAAAGGGGGAGTGAACGATCTCCACGCGGGGATCGTCAGCAAAGCGCCGACGCAGATTTTTCACCGCAGTGGGATCGCGGTCGATCCCCAGCAGACGCCCCTGCTCACCGAGGTGCTGCAAAATAGCGCCGCAGTGTCCACCGGCCCCGGCGGTTGCATCCACATAAACTCCGTCGTCACGTAATGTCAGCGCCTGAATCACCTGGTCGAGCATTACCGGGATATGGAGTAGTTTTTGCGTCATCACTATTAAAGGGTTAACCCACTCAACTCCTCTGATGCTTCAAGATCAGTTTCACTAATCTGGCTTAGATTGCTCTCGCGCTGCGACTGCCACTGCTGCTCCTGCCAAAGTTCCAGCTTGTTCCCCATACCAATCAATGCGGCCCGTTTGCCAATCTCCAGCTGCTCCCGCAGCGCCGGGGGGATGAGAATGCGACCGCTGCCGTCCAACTCACACTGACTGGCGTGACCCAGCAATATCTGCTTGAGTCGATAGGCAGAGTTGTTGAGATCCGAAAGCTTCATCAGCCGCCGCTCGATGACCTCCCACTCGGGCAGGGGGTAGAGCAACAGGCAGGTGCCACGATGCGCCAGCGTGACCATTAATTCGGAAACACCGATGTCGGCCAGTCGCTCGCGATGGCGCGCAGGCACCGCCATACGCCCCTTGGCATCAAGAGTTATGTTGCTCACACCACGAAACATCGATTAGCCCGCCACTAATACCCACTTTCTGCCAGAAATAACCACTTAGCCCCACTTGAGCGCAAATCTAAGGCCCTCGACAAGCGCTGTCAAGCGAAATATTGCTTACACAACAAACACCTTCGAAGGGGCATTGAGCGTGGAGTCGGGGTCCCTAACCCGATACAATCGCGGCATTTCCAGTTTCATGACCCAGTCGAGAGCCCATTGATATGAACGAGAACAATCAGACTAGTGACGCAGCGGCCGACGCTCTCTACGGACCGGCGGAAACCGCCGAACACTACATGGTGATGCTGATCCGCAACGCAGCGAAGATGGGGGTATCCGACATCCATATCAAAACGGACTCCTCGCCCTACTTTCGTCTCGGTGGCAACATCAAGGCGATTGACTCCCTGCCTCCCCTGTCCAGCGCTGCCATCGACGGAATCGTTGACACACTTACTGACGAAGAGCAGCGCGCCCAATTCAGCACTGTCAATCAGATTGACCTGGCGAGGGGATTCGAGGAATTTGGACGGGTGCGGGTCAACCTGTTCAAACAGCGCGGCACGGTGAGCATGGTGTTACGCCTGATCCCGTCAGAAATGCCTGATCCCAAGGCCCTGTCGATGCCCGAAGCCCTGGACGGCTTTGGAAAACTCAAGCGGGGCATGGTGCTGGTCACCGGCCCCACCGGGTCGGGTAAATCGACCACCCTGGCAGCACTGATTGATCTGATTAACCGTAGCTACGCCAAACACATAGTGACCATTGAAGACCCGATGGAATTCGTCTTCAGTGATAAACGGTCAATCATTAACCAGCGCGAGGTGGGCATCGATACCCCTTCGTTCAACGATGCCATGCGCGCGGCCTTGCGCCAGGACCCGGATGTTATCCTGATCGGTGAACTGCGTGATGCGATTACCATCAATACTGCGGTTAAAGCTTCGGACACCGGGCATCTGGTGCTCTCTACGCTGCACGCATCCGGGGCCATGGAAACCCTTACCCGACTGTTATCAAATTTCCCACCGGAAGAGCAGCAGACCGTTCGCATTGCGCTGGCACAAAATCTGAAGGGGGTGATCAGTCAACGCCTGGTTCCCCGAGCCGATGGCAAAGGCCGGGTCATGGTCTTTGAAGTGATGGTGGTCACCAAGACTATTCAGGACATGATCGAGGACCCCACACGCCAGGGCGAGATCATTCAAGCCATCACCAATGGCGCGCAGCACGGCATGATCAGCTTTGACGACTGTTTGTTACAACTGGTGAAAGAAGGCAGCATTACCGAAGAAGTGGCCCTCAGCAACGCCACCAACGTCACCGACCTGCGACTCAAGCTCGATGGTTATTAAGGAGGCTCTGAATAACTCATGAACTCGTATCAGGCGCTCGGAACGTCCATCTTTGTCGTTAGTAAACTTCGCAATAGCCCTGCTATTACGTGCGTTTCCCGCCTCAAATCTGAACCTCCCGAATCACCCGCTACTTCGTCCAGAGTTATTCAGAACCTCCTTAAGGTGGGAGTCGGCCGATAAGCCGGGTTCTGTCGTGGACAATCATTCATCTGCGCCTCTCGTCACCGAAAGACTCTAGCGACCTACCCGGGAACAGCGCGGACCACGCCTTGCAGCTGAAGCTGACAGTTCCTCTATTTGGTCTTGCTCCAGGTGGGGTTTACCCTGCCGCAACTGTTACCAGTCGCGCGGTGCGCTCTTACCGCACCTTTTCACCCTTACCGCCCTTGCGGATCAATCCGCAAAGGTGGCGGTCTGTTTTCTGTGGCACTTTCCGTAGGCTCACGCCTCCCAGGGGTTACCTGGCACCTCGTCCTGCGGAGCCCGGACTTTCCTCGCGCCTCAGCGGACGCGCGATTGCCTGGCCGACTCCCGCCACTATTGTGCTCTTTTACGCAAACCTCTGTCAGTAACTATAGCGGCGGCGTGCCGGCACAGTCGCTGACCGGCAAAGGCGGTCCAGGCTACTCCTGCAGCGCTAAAGCCCGCTGGTAAACCTGCCGTTTGGGCAGCTTGCGGTACCTGGCTACTATCTGTGCAGCCCGGGTAATGGGCAATTCGTCGATCAACAAGGCCAGTAACCGCTCCGCATCCGTATCAAGTTCAGAGCGCTGCAACCGGGAGACACCGGCGACCAATACCACGATTTCCCCGCGACACTGGCCGGGATCGGATTGCAGACGCCCAAGCAATTCACCGGCGGAACCCCGCAGTAACACTTCATGCATCTTGGTCAGTTCACGGGCAACCACCAGCTGACGGTCACTCCCCACTACCTCTACCAGCTGCTCCAGGCCGGCCAGTAGCCGTTTGGGTGATTCGTAATAAATGAAGGTTTCTGATTGCCCGCCGAATCGCTGGAAAAACTCCTTTCTCGCCCCGCGTTTGCCGGGTGAGAAACCGGCAAAGGTGAAAGTATCGGTCGGCAACCCGGCCACGGAGAGCGCGGTGACGGCCGCGCAGGCCCCCGGAAGCGGAATGATCCGGTGTCCGGCCAGGGCGACCGCCGTGACCAGGCCATAGCCCGGATCACTGATTAGTGGTGTACCCGCATCGCTGATTAACGCAATGCTCGCACCCCGCTGCAATGCGGCCAGTATCTCCACCGTGCGTTCCTGTTCGTTATGTTCGTGCAGCGATAGCATGGGCGTTTGAATGTCGAAATGGCTCAGCAATTTGCCGCTGTGACGGGTGTCTTCGGCCGCAATCTGATCAACCCCCTGCAGGATGTGCAGCGCCCTGAGAGT
>JAYNPV010000026.1:16100-19020 GCA_038113925.1 Gammaproteobacteria bacterium
CACGTACAATGCCGGGGCAACTATCTGCTCAGAAATTCGATCCACGCTATCGTTTCTCCACTCTGTGGCTATATTAATTTCCAAACTAACAAGCAATTGCTGACTTCTCAACAGCGCCAACTAGCCGGGGTATTTTTTCGCCTCTCCTGGCTGGTGTTAATCACTGGCGGCACCCTTTCAAGCTGCACGACCTATCAGGAAACAACCCCTCCGGTGGCCCCCGCTGGCTATCAACAGGCGCGGTCACAGGCGTTGCAACTCAACGATCCGGCGCTACGCGCCCAGGCCCTTAGCGCTGCCGCTCGGGATGCGCCCACGCGACAGCGCCAACGTATTCTGCTGGAATCGGCAGAGCAGTGGCTTAAGGCCAATCAGACAAAAAAAGCACTAGCGCTGGCCAAGCAACTCGATTTTGTGGCGGATCAGGACGAATGGCTATTACGCCGGCAACTACTGATCGCCCGTGCCCAACTGAGTCAGGGAAACCCGCTGGCGGCTAAGAGTGCGCTCGGGTTTGTCCACCAACTGCAATTAAGCGCGGAACAGTTGGCACCGGTCAGGGAACTGCTGGCTACCCTGGACCCTTCAACAGGGACGACCATGGGTGAGCTCGCCAGCTGGATAAACCAGTTATCGATAACACAATCCGGCGCAGAGCGCCGGACGTTACAAACTCGCATACTGGGTGAGCTGCGGCAAATGCCACTCACCGCATTGCAGCAACCGCCGTCAGCAGAGTTGGCTGATCAGGTCACTCCCTGGATCCAACTGGCGCTGATCAGCCGCAGCGACGAAGACCCGCTGCAACGGCTTGATCAGGTGACTCAGTGGCAGGCGCAATACCCATTGACGGAAGTTGATGCGACCCTGCTCGAAGAGATCTATCAACCCCGGTTATCTGCGGGAAATCTCCCCGTGTCAGTAGCCTTGCTGCTGCCCTATTCGGGTGAACTGGGAAAGGCGGGGCGTAGGTTACATAGTGGCATCATGAAAAGTTACTTTGGCAACGCGCTGGCTCCGGCGACCATGAAGCTGATCAGTTTTGACACCGGCGAGGGCACCGCGGTTACCGAGCTTTACCGACAGGCCGAAAATGCGGGTGCGGATTTCGTCATTGGTCCGCTGAAGAAAGCGCATATTGTCGAGCTGATCGATCAGTCGGCCATTACCCTGCCCACCCTGGCGCTTAACCATGTTGAATCAGACCGTCCTTTACCACCGGAGTTACTCCAGCTGGGGCTTAGCCCGGAGAACGAAATTCGCCAGCTATCGCGACTGGCATGGGCACTGGGCCATAGGCGCGCCGCCAGCTTTTATACCAGCGAACCACTGGGTGCCCGACTCGCGGAAGTCTTCGCGCAGAGCTGGGCAGCGCTCGGGGGGTCGATCGCGGTCAGTCAGGAATTTCCTGCCGAACGCAGTGACTTCTCTACCGAAATTCAGGCGCTTCTCGGTCTCGATGCCAGTCAGGCGCGCAAGCAAAAACTGGCCCGCGCATTAAATGACTCCCTGCAGTTCACGCCGCGCCGTCGGCAGGATATTGACTTTCTTTTTCTGGTGTCGTTCCCGGATCAGGCTCGGGCAATTCGTCCTCAACTACGGTTTCATCAGGCCGACGACCTGCCGGTTTTCGCCAGCTCCCATCTTTACTCCGGAAACCCGGATCAGGAACGCGATAAGGATCTGAACCAGGTGCGGCTGTGTGATACCCCGCAGACTTTTTCACCCCTGGAGCGGAAATTGCCGCTACCCAGTATTCACGCGCTGGGCGAGGATGCGTTTGCACTACTGCCTTATCTGAATTCACTCAGGACCAGTCGGTTACGAACCTTTAACGGTGCAACCGGCACCCTGACAGTCGGCACCGATGGCCGGATCAATACCCGCTTGCGATGCGGAAGATTTCGTCGAGGTTTACCCGTGGAGATCCCCGCATGGCATTAATCGGCGCAAACCGTCGGGCCACCGGCCAGGCAGCCGAAAAAACCGCCGAACGTTATCTGACCCGGCAGGGGCTGTCGCTGGTGACTAGAAATTTCGCCGGTCAACGCGGCGAGATCGACCTGATAATGAGTGACGGAGCCACCCTGGTATTTGTTGAAGTACGCAGCCGGCGCTCCGGCCGCTTCGGAACTGCCAGCGAAACTATCGATGCCAGAAAACAAGCTAAACTGATCCAGACCGCGCAACTTTTTCTGGCCACTGGCGGAGATCGCGGAGGACACAATAGCGATAGACCCTGTCGCTTCGATACCATTGCTTTTGACGGTGAAGTTAACGAAAAAAACCTGCGCTGGATCAGGAACGCCTTTTCAGCATAACTGTCTATTCGACGGTCGGGGCCTGACCGCCCTGCCCCACCCCTTTCAACGAGTTTAAACAACTGGCAGGACCTCAATGTCTGAGTATTCAAACGCTGAAGCCCGCGTAGCGGAAATCTTTCAGGAAAGCGCCGCCCTCAAATCAACGCTGGCCACCCAGATGCCCACCTCGGTAGCCGCCGCTGGCGAGCGTATGACCCAGGCACTGCTAAACGGCAACAAGATAATGAGCTGTGGAAACGGCGGTTCTGCCGGCGATGCTCAGCACTTTTCCGGCGAAATGCTGAACCGGTTTGAAATGGAGCGTCCCGGATTGCCCGCGATTGCCCTCAATACCGATAGCTCTACCCTCACCGCCATCGGTAACGATTACAGCTTTAACGAAATTTTTTCGAAACAGGTGCAGGCACTCGGGCAAGCCGGCGACATCCTGCTGGCGATCTCCACCAGTGGCAATAGCGCCAACATCCTCAAGGCTGTCCAGGCCGCTCACCACCGTGAAATGAGCGTGATCGCGCTCACCGGTCGCGACGGCGGGGCGCTGGTCAACGAACTCGATGAAGGCGACATGGAGTTACGGGTCGCTTCAAGCTCCACGA
>JAYNPV010000027.1:0-2879 GCA_038113925.1 Gammaproteobacteria bacterium
CATTAATACTCTCTCCTTGATTCCTCAATCTGAAAGCTCCCCGCATCCACAGCAGCAATAATCCAGGTAACGCGGAAACGAAAAAGCCGGACAAGTTGTCCGGCTCAATGCTGATAATACTCTGGCATTCCTCAGATGACGACTAACGCCATCAGGAGGCCTCTATACAGACGTGCCCATCATCGACAGTTACCGCATAGGCTTTTAGCGGTACCACACAGGGAAACGCGGTCGGCTCGCCGGTTTTCAGATCAAAACGCCCGCCATGAAAGGGACACTCAATTTCCATACCTTCCTGATAACCATCGGTCATCCACGCCATGCCGTGGGTACACATGTCATCAACAACGTAATAGTCGCCCTCAAACTCCCACACTGAAAGCGCTGGAAAACCTTCCGGATTTACCTGTAGGGGAGCTTCTTCTTTAACCTCGTCGGTCTTACATAGTTTTATCAATTCGGCCATTGCCTTTGCCTTATTTTACGATTATTTCTCCGGGCGCAACCGGTTCGGGAACGGGCGATTATACCTAAACAGCAGCCTCTGGTTGAAGCCCTTCGACTTCATGCTCTTCAACATCAAATACAAAATCCGGTTTAAAGATATAGACCATGGACGGAATCAGTAACAACGAACTGATCGCTGACACCGACAACCAAAGCGCAATCAATAAACCCATATCTGCCTGAAATCGCAACGAGGAAGTGTACCAGAGCAACACACTCAAAATCATTGTCGCGCCGGTAACCAGCACTCCTCGACCGGCGGTTAACAGGGATCCACGTATCGCAGCGTCGATGTTGCGGTTCTCAATATAGCGTTCGCGAATTCCGTCAACAATATAAAAAGCGTAATCAACCCCCAGACCGATCCCCAGCGCAGCTACCGGCAGGGTATTAATATTCATGCCGATATTTTGCCAGGACATATAGGCGAAAGTGACCGCGTTCGACATCAGCACCAGCGGCATAAAAAACATACCCGCCACCGTGGATCGATAGGCAAGGGCAGCGAGGACAAAAAGCACCAGCAAGGCGAGGGAAATACTCTCGATCTGCCCGCGGAAAATTTCTTCGTTGACCGCAGCCAGTACACCGATCAATCCACCAGCCAATTTGTACTCAGCGTTCTCCAGGGGATTATCGGCTATATATTCCTTGATCCGCGAAATGGCGGTGCGGATGGTCTCGCCTTTGTGATCGCGGAAATAGGCGGTCACCGCACCGACCTGATAATGGACATCGGAAAACCTGTCTATATCCCCGGGATCAGCGCCCTGCAGATACATGTAAATAAGCTCGCCATTCAGGCTGGCGTCAGTGCCGAATTCGTCAAAGCGCTTATTGCCTTCGTGCAGGCTAACGTTCACCGGACCAATCAGGTCTACCAACGACACCGAACCCCCTATCTCTGGTTGATTCTCCAAAGAACGCTGGAAATTCTCCATATTCTGCAGCACGCTGGGCTGTTTCAGCACATCGGGCTCCTTACCCTCGACCACGACAAACATGCGATCACTGCCCTGAAACGCCGTATTAATAGCCGCAGCATCCTGGTTATAACGCGAGTCGGGCCATAACAGGGGTGAGCCCGGATTGGCATCACCCACCGTCACATTAAAGGCAAAGTAACCTGCGACCACGAATAAAAGCGCTGCCAATCCGAGAATAACCGCTGAACCACGGCCAATCACGATATCGGCACAGCGATTCAGAAATCGCTCAATGAATAGTCCAGTATTCACCGGAAAATCGACCCGCTCAGGTCGGCGCACCCATGAAAGCAGGACCGGCGTGAGAATGATTGCGGAAAAAGCGATCGTGGATACCCAGATACTGCCTATGATGGAGGTTTTCTGTAGCAGAGGCATGGGCATCACATAAACCACCATCACCGCTGCCGTATCCGTTGCCACCCCCAGCATGCCAGGGCGAAAAAGCGCCTTCATGCTCGCTTTGGACGCCTCGATAGCATTCAGACCACGTGCAATTTCATCGTCAAACGCTGTGGACAATTGCACCGCGTGAGATATCACCCGGGCAGAGACGAGAAAGGCAATAACGATAATCAATGGATCGAAATTGATTCCAAAGATGGCGGCCATTCCCAGCGCCCAAGCGCCACTGATCGCCCCGGAGAACAGCGGCAAAAAGACCCCACGCAATGTGCGTACCGTCACAAACAACACCAGCGCCATCGCTGAAATTGTCAGCCCAAAGATCTTCAGGGTTTCGGGCAGAAAGTGAATCACCCAACCCGTTAATATGGGTTCGCCAACCACTCGCACAGTTACGCCTTCTGACTCATGATCGGCAGCGACCTGCATCAAATTGGAATAAATTTTTTCGTAATCAATCAGACGGTCGATAAAATCCACCGTAATCAGCGCAGATTTCTGGTCCATCGAAACGTAGCGCCCATAAACCAGCGGATTAGAGAGCACCGCCTGCCTCAACTCCTCGATCTCCCGTTCATTGGCGGGCAAATCGGGAAACATCATAGGCTCGGTTTCGATACCATAAGTGGAGGCCTTGATATCCTTCAACTTCCGAGAGGCCAGAGAAATAATCTGATATTGATTTACCGCAGGGACATAGTCCATTGCCACGGTAATACTCTGAATCTTCTCCAGGATCTCGCGCCGAAAAATATCGCCTTCTTCGACGGTCAGCATAATACTGACGATATTGGAGCCCCCAAAGGTCTCTTTGTATTTGTCGTTAGTTGATATATAGGGATGATCAACCGGAAGCAGGTCCTGAAATTCGGTCTTGAATTCAACCTGAGTTGAAAAACCCGCCATCACGGCCGAAAGCCCAAACAGGACCGCAACTACCAGCCAGCGCCGGTTTACACAGAATTCAGCAAATTTATCTAT
>JAYNPV010000027.1:2889-7311 GCA_038113925.1 Gammaproteobacteria bacterium
TTCATCTTCACTAACGCCAGTGCCAAAACCAAGTAGTGGCGTGCTCAAATCAGCCCCTCCCATCTGCCTGCCAAAAGGTTTAAGGGCACCGTCTTTCCAAAGGGCTAAAATTTGCCCGGAAATATAAGTTCCCCCATGCCCATTCTCCACGCCCGTATACCAGACGTTGCCAAGGGAGCCGAGATTTTCTTCTATCCATTCATCGCGTGCGGGGTCATAGTGCAGGAACGCACCCTTCTCGCCGACCACAATCCATTGATCATCGTTCCGGGCAATCCCATACAGATGCTTGCTGGTTGGAGATTTCACCACGGTCCAGGTATCTCCATAGTCCTGTGTCTGAATTACGTGCCCATCCACGCCCACCGACAGGCCCCGCCCGAGGTCATCAAATGCGACCGCCATCAAACTACTGTCGAGCGGCGTTTCCCTGGGAACCCAGGTTTCTCCCTGGTCATCACTGCACTCGATCTGACCAAATTCACCTACTACGCATACGCGTCCATTGCCGGGAAATCCCAGGTCATTCCAGGCCACGTCCTGACCACCGCCCACCCGGTTCCAACTCTCACCGCGATCATCGCTGTAGAGGATGACGCCGAATTCCGCCGTGGCCCACAAGCGGCCATCGGGTGCAATTTCAGCGCGAAACATTTTTTTTGCTACATCCCCCATCGGCGCTCTGACCAATTCCCAAGTGGATCCACCGTCAGAGGTGTGGATGGTTTGCGCATCGTTACCTATTACCACCGCAGTCTGGTCATCCCAAGCGGCAATTGATTGAAAGTGAGTGATGGTGGGAGTTGACTGAACCCGAAAGGTCTGACCGCGATCATCACTGCGGACAATTTTTCCGTTTTTGCCTACGGCCCAAACCACCTGATCATTTGGGGTAACCACATCATAAAAACGGTCACGCAACTCAATGATCTGTTCTTCGACATAAACGTCAGGTAGTTCTACCTCTACGGTAGATAACCACCCCAATGCCGCCACGACCACCACCGGTGGTAGCAACGACTTAAATTGAAATTCCTTCTTAGCGGCCATGTTCAGTTAACAACCCCACGACAAATTTTTTGAGCATGACCTTTTAAAAAAAGCCACGCCTCATCGGCGATAGATTATTTATTGGACGGCAAATAAATTTAGCTGACCAAGATCACCGGCTGAACCTTACCAGAAAGATCTTTCGGACTACATTTTGTTTGCCTGGGTAACTGTGTAATAACGTACCCGTCGAGGAAATCATCCTCTCCCTTGATTGCCCATTGACTTGCAACTGACCCCATCGGACAACCTTTTTGAGGCTATCACTAAGCTTTCTTGAATGATTTTCAAAAATGCTGCAAGTGCGAACAACGGAAACGGCAACCATATCATTTTTTCCCTTCCGGAAGGTATATTTTCACGGTTTTTTTTAGCCGGCAGAGAATCTTTTTTATCGCCCTATCGGACCTCTCCACTCAACATGTCGCTCGTTAATTCACTCACATAAAAAAACCCCCAGCCTGACGGCCGGGGGTTTTCTAAACCCTAAATCAGATTGAGACGATCTAGAACTGGTAGGTAATACGGGCTACCAGCTGGTCATTGTCATCAAGGGTCCCTAGCAGACGGGTGCCGTCTTCCTTAAATCCAAGATTGGTCGATTTGCTTTTTCTCGGCAAGAATATATCTGCCTCAAGCCTGACCCGCCAGTGGTCTCCAAACACCAGGTCGAGCGAGGGGATCAGAAACATATCGAAATTCCCCAGATCCACGCCAACGGCCAGGCCGGGATTAATGGTGTCGTAGGCATAGTTGAGTGTCAGAGCATTGGTGAGGATGGTTGTGTGCTCTCGCTTTTTCGCGCCGAAGCCGAAGTTATCAAGAATGTCATCATCCTTGTCGAAATTCATGATCCAGGTGTCGAACAGCTGCACCGACCAGAACGAAGGCCGCTGGGTACCGAGCAGATTCATCAGGTTGAGGTTTTTATCGAATCCCAACATGATCCGCAGGGTGTCTTTTTCAACGATCGGGCCCAGACCAGGAACTGAAAGGGTCAGGAATGCGGGTGCCTGCAATCCACCCCCGAGAGCTGCGGCGTTGGTAATTGTCGGGTCATAAGCCACCAGCGGGTTCGCCGGATCATTACGAAGAATGGGCACACAACCAACAATAGCAGCACTATCAGTACAGCCCAACCCAAACGCGCCCAAATCAGCAAAGGTATCCGTACCGGTGTTGTAAGGTTTGTTGGGGATGTACGCCGCCTCTGCTCGAATAACCATATCCGCCCATTCATTGTATGCATTCATCGAAGCGCCAAAAGTTTCTATCATCGGCGAAATCAGATTGGTCAGAACCTGGGGGGTACCGGGAGCAAGGGGACCAAAAGCGGCACTGGCCTGATCCCAGGTACCGTAGTTGGTGGTACCGCCTACGATCGGGTTACGCACCACCAGGCCGTCGTTATCCAGTCCTTTCCAGTAGGCAAATGAATAACCGATCTGATTCCAGACCCCCGACCAGCGAAAGCCGAAATTTTCGTCATCTTCATCGCCTTCACTGTGGTGAAAGTTCCTCGGCCCGATGATCGAGTAGGGGACGTTGTTGCCGGTCCAGGGTTGGGGCGCCCAGCGGGAGCCCTGCAGCGGTGCAGTGGTACCTACATCGGCCCCTTCATCCCACCCGGGTCGATAGATTAACTGCAGGGTACCGTCCCACTCAGGAATATCAATTTCTACATTGGCCAGAATCAGCGGTTTACGCAGCTCTTCATTTTCCAGCTCGAGAAAACTGCGCCAGCGCAAATCGTAGCCGTGGATAATGTCCATGGCACGGAAAAAGTCGGTTTCGCCCCAGACAACCTGCTGTTTACCCAGTTTAAAGTGAGTGCGATCGCCCACATCAAAGGTTACATAGAGCTCGCGCATCATGTCATGGAAGCGGTTCTCATCGTAATCTTCAAGAAATCCTCGATTGGCTGCACCACCGAAAGCCGACGCATTAACACCGGTAAAAGGCGCAGTAGAACAAAACCCCGCCGGTCCAGGCTGGCAAATTCCCAATGGCACCCCTGTGAAGAGGCCACCAGTACCCGCCAATGCCAACGCATCAATAGTAGTGAGACCAGGAGGGTTCGTAGGTCCCGGCGGTGCCAGCACACTAATATCATGATTGGTCGTAACAATGGGTCCTAAAAAGGTGGCGTCCTCCAGCCCTTGCTCATAATTGGTTTCATGCTCCTCAACCACCCGGAACACACTACCGATTTGAAAAGCGCCGAAATCCCACGATGACTCAATTTTTCCCGAGAAGCGTGCCATTGACATCTCATAACGGCCGCCCTGGTTCGAACCTTCATTGAGCCCGTTCTTCAAGCTGCTATTACTGGAAAGATTCATCGAAAAATGAGCGCGGGCATAGCCGCTGTACTCGAAATCGACGGCGCTGGCAGGGGTTGCCACCGCAGTCAACACAGCAGCGCTGGCGGCGGCAAACCGCAACGAACGCTTTAAGCCTCTGGGATTAATCATCATTTGAACGCCTCTGTTGGTTACCAAAACTTAACATTTCACTCTAATTATTATGTTCAAAAAACTGCTTTATAACAGCTTTTTTTATTTTTTGAAACTAATCAAACATGGGCGAATTAAAGCCATTTCACAAGTTGCCTCGGCAATCCATGCCTGAATCCGTCCATTTTGAACAGCACTCTCGGGTGACACCGTCCCTGTCAGAATGCCAAGTTGCTTTTTCTACCGGCGATACGAATGGTTTAACCCTAACTCGCCGGACTCCTCTCCCGTTTCCCCTCTCCAAATTACTTTCTAGCTAATATTCCAGTTACTGACAAGCTCTTAATCTGGATCCGCACCCAATCGACCGGTTTATTTAAACCAGTTTCAACACCGGCTTGAGGGTTGAACCATTTTCGGAATCTTCAGCGGCCTGGTTGATCTCATCCAGGGTGTAAAACCTGATCAATTTATCAAACGGAAATTTGCCCTGTTTATAAAGCTCAATCAGCCGCGGAATAAAAATGTCAGAATTACTATCACCTTCGATGATGCCGCGCAGGTGACGGTTGAATAGCATGAAGTTCACATCGATATCGACGGTAGTGCCCATGGCCGGGGCACCGACAATTCCGCCTTCTCCGCCCATGGCGATGGTGTAAATGGCACCTTCGAGGACTTTGGCGTTACCCGTGGTCTCCAGCATGTAGCTGGCACCTTTGCCGCCGGTAAGCTCCATGACTTTTTCCACGGGATTGGTATCACCGGCATTAATAACATGGGTGGCACCCAATTCGGTCGCCAGTTCCAGACGACTTGGCACGATATCGACGGCGATAATGGTGGTGCAGTTGGCAACCACCGCCCCCATTACGGCGCTGAGCCCCACAGCACCGGCACCAAAAATCACTATATC
>JAYNPV010000027.1:7321-10102 GCA_038113925.1 Gammaproteobacteria bacterium
GTACTGAACCGGCGCCTGTCTGCACCCCGCAGCCGAGCGGCCCCAGCAGTTCCAGAGGTACGCTTTTGTCCACCGGCACGGTATTGCGTTCGTAGCTGAGCGCATAGCCGGCAAAAGAGGACTGGCCAAAAAAACTGCATCCCAGGGGTTCATCGCCTACATGAATGGTGCAGTCACCCGTATGAGTGCGGCCGCCAAAATTGAGTGGGAAAGCGTTCTCGCAAGAGAGGTGATTACCGCCAAGACAGTTCGTACACTGCCCACAGGTGTGAAAAGTCAGCACCACGTGATCACCCGGTTTAACCTTGGTAACACCGGCACCTACCTTTTCAACAATTCCTGCCCCTTCGTGACCCAACACAAAAGGTAGCATGGTCGGTAGATTCTGATCGCGAATGGTGAGGTCGGTATGACACATGCCCGCAGCGACTACCTTTACCAGTATCTGGTCGGCTGCCGGCTCGGCGATGGCAACCTCCTCTACCGTGAAAGGCCCACCCTTTTCACGAACTACCGCTGCTCTGGTTTGCATTCACCTCTCCCTGGGTCAGTATTCTAAATATTAAACATTCTCTTGTTGCGATGCGGCAATCCAAATCACTGCTGCAGCGCAATAAAAACGGGGTCAACACCGTTCATAATACCCATTTTGCGTCCTGTTAGAAACAATAAATTAAAAATGTGCAGGTGCGAACAGGTAATCGATAAAAATGTTCCTGTTAGAAGCTTTTTCAGCCCGGAAGCTTATTCGGTTATGAACGGCTATCTTTGAAATTATCGAGACAGGCTCAGGGCGAACGGCGCATGAAGCCTCTTCAGCAAAAAAATGTGAATGGCCCAGAAGATGGATCGTCCAAAACCAGAACTTTAAGTTTCCGCCATCAACACCAAACCAATTGTCATTGACGGCGGTCCAGCCCCGGGAGCTTCTGATTCATTCACACTTGCTTTTCATTGCAAGCTAAGCACGGAAACCTGTTTTTGAGAATCAACAGGCTACTGTTTGATTCGCTGCGGTACTTCTCGCTATGACCAGTTAATTCGGACCTACCTGGATCTTAAGGAGGCTCTGAATAACTCTGGACGAAGTAGCGGGTGATTCGGGAGGTTCATATTTGAGGCGGGAAACGCACGTAATAGCAGGGCTATTGCGAAGTTTACCCACGACAAAGAGGGACGTGCCGAGCGCCTGATACGAGTTCATGAGTTATTCAGAGCCTCCTTAACACTGCTGGAATCGAGAAACTTATCGTAATGAATATGGTCGCCATGGATACCGGCGGCATTGAGAACCTCTATCGCCGCATCGATCATCACCGGCGGCCCGCACAGGTAGGCGTGACGCGCGGCAAGGTCGTCGAAAAATGACACATCAATGGCTCGGGTAACCAGACCACGCTCCCCCTGCCAGTCACTATCATCGCTCTCATCCGACAGTACGGGAATCAACCTGAATTTGCCCCGCCAACGCCTGCCAATCGCTTCCAGCTCATCAATTAAGTAGAGGTCACGCTGGGTCCGGGCCCCAAACAGGAAATCCACGTCCCGCTTGACTCCGCGTCGAACCCCATCCTCAAGCATCGCCTTAAGCGGGGCGAGGCCGCTGCCGCCGGCGATAAATAGCAGGGGTTCAAGGCCCTCCCTTAACCAGAAATTACCCGTTGGCGCAGCTACCATGACCGTTTCACCCACGCGATGGCCGGTAAATAACCAGTCGGTAAAGCGCCCACCCGGCACGTGACGAATGATAAAAGCCAGCTCGTCCGAACCACCTGGTTCTGCGGCAGCTGCAAATGAATATTCGCGAGGTCGGTCGAACCCATCCAGGCTTAACTCTGCGTACTGCCCTGCAACATAATCCACTTTGCCATCAATTTTGACAGTGACTGCCTTGATGTCATGGGTCAGGTCGACTATCGAAGTGATCGAGCCCTGGAAGTCCTGTTTTTCAAATTGGGGACGCCCCGACTCCAGCTCGACTTCCACCTCAATATGATCGCCGGGTTTAATCCGCGCCTGACAAGCCAGGATGTAGCCCGCGTTGAGCTCTTCAATGCTCAACACGTAGGAGAAATCGCGTATCGCCCTAACTTTCCCCTCAACCAATTTGCACCGACATTGTACGCAGGTACCTACCTTGCAACTGTGAGGAAACTCAATTCCGGCAGCCAGCGCGGCCTGCAGCAGGCTTTCGTTTTTTTGTATCTCAATCTGCCTGTCGTAGGGCTTGATCGATGCCGTTGCCGGTCCGCTGGCCTTTTTCCCAAAAAGTCCCAATACCAATTTATTACCTTCGCAAATTCAAATTTGTGATCCCAACCAGCGGATTAAAAAAAACTCCACACAGCCGTGCTGTGCGGAGTTTTCCCGCCTCTGATGAAGAGTGAACGCAGCCGATCTATATGCTGTAGATATCCACCACAGCGGGAATGACGTCATTAAGCAAAATAATTTTTTTGCTGGCTATAATCAGGCTATCGCCCTCTGCCCGTATACCGTACTCATAACGCCCATAGAAGGTATCAGTGATTTCGTGACGATAGGAGTTAACAATAAAATTCGCGTAGGCGGTCAAAAGCCCATCTTTCTCCTCGCCCAGGCGAATATTCGTCACCACGTGGGAGGTTCTGGGCAGCGGAGTGGATGCAGAGGACATCCCCGACTCGATGCGCCAGACTCTATCTTCCAGGCCATTCCGATTGCTGTAGTAAATTAACGAAATTTCATTGGTCGGGTCAGAAGTCATCTCATGTTCGGAATCCCAGGCCGGCATCCAGTAGG
>JAYNPV010000027.1:10112-11846 GCA_038113925.1 Gammaproteobacteria bacterium
TGCCAGCGCTGCTCATCAATAAACGCCGCCTCGTCATATAACAACGCACTCACTGCTTCTAATTGGCTGCTCATTTCACCGACTCCCCTTCTACTTTATTAGTTAATTTATTAAACGTTCGAAATTCTGGTTTGCCCGAATCCCGGCTTGCCTGACTTTGGGCATCCTAGCCCCGCAGTCACCGCCAGCGGATGACCCATGTCAAGAACCGTTATCGGGTGCTATCAGATAGGCGTAACCATCAATGTCTGAATGCGGTAGGTATCAAACACACAATGTTTCTGCCGGAATTTCAACACGCCCTCTTCGCGGACAATCTGATCGACGTACTTACCGGCGTTGTATATTTTGGTTTCACCATCCAGCAGCGTTTGCAAAACCAGATAATTCGACTGGGCGGTAATCACGCCATCTTCTTCGCTGAGAATACGGGTGTTACTGACCAGATGGCGGTAAAAATGTGCCGCATAAATATTGGCATTGCGCAGGGCAACGATGCGGTCTCGCAGCATGCCTTTGCTGTCGCAAAAGATGACTGACACCGGCAGCCCCTGATCGACATTCTCCCGGGGAATCACCTTGTAATCACACTTGTCAGTAAAAAATTCCGGCCACTGCTCCAGGTCATCGTCATCGATGCACTGCACGTAGGCGTGCAGCAACTCTTCCACTTCATACCTCAATTGTTGCTTATCCAACTGATCGCTCCTTTTCGTTCGGACTATCCGTTTATATTTAGCGGGTCTACATTTAGTGGCGCAACTATAACCCGCCTGCCCCGCCAAGTTAATGATTTCACCGCAACGCTGTCGGTCAGCACGCGCATCCCCCACGAGGGCACTTCAACAACCAAAAACCCCCTGCTCATAACAACGGGCAGGGGGTTCAGATACACCAAACCACTATTCTTTATGCGACTTTCAACTCGGAAAAACCAATTCCGGTAATCCAGGTGGGCATGGGTTCATAACAAATGGTTTCGCCGGTAAATTTTTTCATGGCCGCCATCGCACATACCCAGTTGCGAATCTCCCAGGCACCGTTACCGCCGTGCTCAAGTATGTAATCGTCGCCCAGGTCGATCAATGCCTCCATATCGCCGTTATTAACGTGATTAAGAATCATGTGATCAAACTCTTCATTGACCTTACCCATCTCGGCAGTCCCCACCCAGTGACTAATGCCGCCACAGCCGAAAACGGCAACCCGTTCGTCTTTGTCCCAGGCATTGACGGCATCGCCAATCATCTCGCCAAGCTGCTGTGATCGTCGCATGGGAATCAGCGGCGTGACCGCAGCGGCCAGGTAAATGGGGATTGCACGCACTCCCGGAATCGGCGTGATCGCCTTGTGGATTGGAATCATGGTGCCGTGATCCAGCAGCAGTGACTTGGCGACCGCCCAGTCAAAACCATGGGCAAACCCATAATTCATGATGTGCTCTGCCAGCGGCACGTTATTCTCTACCACGTACCGTTCGATCCGCAGCCAGTCTTCTTCCGGTCCTTCAAGATCCCCCACACCAATCAGGTATTGAGGCAGGCAATGCGGTCCAAACATGGTGTAGTGGTCATCACCGATAACAATAACGGTATCGACATTCAGTGCTTTCAGCCGATCGACAATTTTTTCAAAGGCCGCATCGACGTTGGCAACCTGTTTCTTGTTAGCGATCTCCGGATTTCCGGTAATCATCGGGTCATGGGACACGATGAAACCACCCACTATTTCCGC
>JAYNPV010000027.1:11856-18502 GCA_038113925.1 Gammaproteobacteria bacterium
AACCAACCCTCCTCTGTTGTTAGCAAACTGGCTTTATTCTAACCCGGCTCAGTCGCCAGGATCGCCGGCGGCTCTCCACCGTTCATGTGAGTCAGGTAGTCAAACGGCATGCCTTCGGGACCATTTAAAATCGGCCAGACCATCAGGGTTAACATGGTGCTGACCCCGCTGTCAGCCAAGCCCTTAAGGTCATTTTCCCTGATCATGGCCCGTTCTTCGTCGGTCAACATGAATTGCCCGAAGAATGCCTCGGAATCTGACTTGAGCTGATCGACCGCTTCGGGGTCTTTACCCAGTGTCCAGAAGGCCTTTTCTACCGCGTGGATGCTCATAACCTGAATCTCTAAGTTAATTCCTTAAAAGAAAAAGTAGAGATTCTTGTCGAGGACTACGCGCATATCAAGGTTTATCTTTCTTTTCAATATCTTGAACCCATCCTGCTCGCGCAGCAGAACATCCTCTCGACCGCCGATCAAGTTCGTCTCATCACGCTGGCGTCGATTGCGATAGATATGAAAATTGGAATAGACACACAGCTGATCCGGCTGGTCCGCCTCGTAGACTTCCACGTTGCTGATCAGGTGACGGATTTTTGAGGGGGGATCCTCCATCCACACCAAACCCGTTTCAAGACGTTTGATGCGATCATCCAGGTCACCGTAATTATCATTGTAAATCGCCCCATCTTCGGGAGTGGGAGCGGGCCGTTTGTCCCTGGCCATGCGCACTTCGGTAATGGGCAGCCAGTAGTGCACATCCTCATGCACCATCGTTTCCAGCCATTGCCGTTGTTTTCGCTGATTCATCAGGCGCGCTTCACGAAAGTAAAACTGCTCCACCTGATAGGCAAGTTCCATAGACACCGGTGCTTCCTGCTGATCCATTATCTATTCCTTAAGCCACTTTACTGGAAGGGACCTGCGATACCGCATCCGCGCCTAACCAGCGTTCAATCCAGGTTTCATCGTTACTCCTAACCGCGCTCCAGTCAGAGGCCCTCATCATTTCGTCCCAGAAACGGTAGAAACCGCGGTAGGAGGTCTCGCCGATAAAACTCGATCCGACCACCCCTGGTAATTCCGGGTGTGGGCCCTCGACCCCGACGCCCATACTCGAGTTCATCGTTCCCTTTCGGGTTTGATTACCTCGATTGGTACGGGTGCAGGTCTCCATGTTCTCGCCGTCATCACTTTCCAGCGTACCGGCGGTACCAAAGCTCATGATCGCCTCTTTCTGAACCTGTCGCTTCAGCTCCGGGGACATGTTTTTCTGCACCAGACTCCAGGTCCAGACTTCAATCTCGTGCGGTCCCCGCGGATGCCAGACTTTGAACGTATTAGTGCCATACAGGAACGAGCAGTTGGGGAAAATGCTCGCATTCCAGTGCCCCATATACATTTTGCCGGCCCACTCTCCCTGTTTTTCGATCACTTCCGGCAAGGTCTGTTGTTGAAACTCTACATAATTCTGCGGGTCACGATGAATTAACGCGCTGGCATCCCAGATCACCCCGAATCCATGACCGTGACGGGTGGTGATCTGCGCGCCCATGTCTTCAAACGGGATCGAACCACCGCCGGGTCCAAACGCTTCACCCAATGGTCCGCCAATGACCTGCAGCGCGGCGATATGGGTCCAGGTAATGTGGTAACCATCACCAATAAAATTTTCGGTAGGCACCTTCCAGTTACATTTCAGGATGGTCTTCATCGGCGTGCCAATCAGCTCAGCCCCACCACCGCTATTCGCCCAGCTGTCCATGTACCAGGCCATCTCCCCCAGCCACTCCGCCAGCGGCGGCGCTTCGGAATCAAAACAGCCAAAAATAAATCCGCGATAATCATCGACCTGGGCCACCTGGCGCAAGGCCACGCTTTCCTTATCGAGATTATTGAAGTAGACCTCGGCCTCCAACGGCACACCTGCAAGCCTGCCATCCAGCCCAAACGCCCAGCCGTGGTAATTACAGACAAAAGATCGCGTATTACCGCTGTCAGCATGACAAACCTGATTACCGCGATGAGTACAGGAATTGATAAAGGCTTTCACCGAACCATCCTGCTGCCGGGCAACGATGACCGGATCTTCACCCATAAAAGTAGTGAAAAAATCTCCCGGCTCAGGAATTTGGGATTCATGGGTCAAAAACAACCAGGAACGGCCAAAAATATTGTCCATCTCCTGGTCATAAACTTCCTGGTCCCAGAAAATCGCTTTGCTTTGGACCGCTTTATCGTGGTCGATTAACTTATCGAGATTCACCATGGTGAGGCTCCTGATACGGCGCGCCCCGGCGGCAAGCCAAGCGCACTCACAAATGTTAGCTGATTATGCTGAGTCCGCCTTTGCCGATCACCGGTGCCGGGCAGACTTAAGGTGCCATTCCGGAAGCAAACAAAACAAACGATCAGACCAGAATGGCGCAGCGCGAAATATTAGAGCCAAACATTCGTTAAGGCAACTACGACCACCACCTGCAGACTATTTTTTTCGCAACTGCAGCACCCGATCAGAGCTCACCCATACTCTGTTTATTGGGTTTGCCGGCGACCGCCCACCAAGCTCTGCGGCAGCGCAAAAAAGTCCTCAGGCCAAAATGCTGAAACCGGTTTAGCCCCATATCAGGCAAGGTACCCCCATTCATTTTGGTCAGATAGTCAAAGGGTAATTCATCCACGCCGTGAATCAGTGGCCACGCCATCATTGTTAACATGCTGCTCACGCCGTGATCGACCAGCGATTTAACGTCCATGTTTTTAATCCATTCACGTTCCTGGTCGGAAAGGTCGCGGGTCGCCAGATAAGCGTCGGGATCAGCCTTGAATTGTTCAACCCGATAGGCCTTATCGCCCATTTCCCACAACACCCGTTCTATTGCGCTCACACTCATTACCGTGTCCTCCTGTTGGTCCTGCGTGACTAAAACATCACCTGCGTTTAGAAAGTATAGGGTCTGGAGATCAGTAACTGCCAGCAGTGCCTGTTGCTCAGGCCACTTACTATCAGCTTCTCTCGCACTGCATTTCTCAGCCCTCTGGGACCTCAATCCCGCTTTTTTCATTTTACACCTGAGGAGCCGTTCGCTACTATCACGCCACAATCGCGACAGGCGCTGCGCCACCCGCTTGCGCACAATATGATGCTCGTGGTGCCAGCAAAAACATGGGAACGGGAGACAGATAATGATCAGCCGACGTGAATTTTTACGTGGCGGAGCCGTAGCCGGACTCGCCTCAACATTACCGGCAGGCCAGGTGATTGCAGCGAGTGAAAGCCGACCGTCGGTGGCCTTCGACGCAGTTTGCGACACGCGCTACGAGGAAGGCGATCTGTTTTTACGGTCGGTGTCAGACAGCGCTTATCGAGTGCACGGCCTTGAAATCGACCCTGGGTCAATCATGCCCGTTATTTCCGCGGCCGTTGCCGACAGACACCCGATTGCCGGGCTGACTACTGACGCCGCACTGCTGCTGGCAGAGCAACTAGCTACCGCCGAGGGTTATCAGCTGACCTATAAGGGCACTCATAAACACGTTTCGACGAACCAGGTTGAACATGAACTGCTGCTCGACAAGGAGTGGTATCACAATATTCAGGCACCCCTGACCGACGCCGGATCCACCTGGCCCGAGATCATCGCTAAACTGGTGCCCACCCTGATCACCGACAAAGCCGGGGTGCAGACTCAGAAAATCTCAAGCTCCGGCCAGCGCAACCTTGATAGTCCCGGGCATCTGGTTTCGTGGATTTTGCGGCCGGCATAACAACTGAATACCCGGGCTTTTAAGCCGCAATCCGGATTTAATTCGCGTCAGGTTTGCGTTTCCTAACCTGATGCACTGATCATATTTCGATTCACGCTCCTGGGAGGAGACACCATGGCAGCAGTGCTACCCGACTGGTTATCGCCGCAACAGTTTTCCACCGCCATTGACGAAATGGCCAACGCTATTGGCAAACAGTGGGTCATTCACGATGGTGACCCCAAACTGAGAAGTTACCGGGATTCCTTCTCGACTTTGCCGGGAGACGCGAACGTACCTTCTGCGGTGGTTGCACCGGATGGCATTGATGATATTCAGGCGATACTCAAAATTGCCAACGAGTACCGTGTCCCGCTGTGGCCCATCTCCACCGGCCGCAATTTCGCCTACGGCGGCCCCGCACCGCGCATGCCCGGTTATGTTGTTCTCGATCTCAAACGGATGAACCGCATCCTTGAGGTTAACGAAGAGTATGCTTACGCCCTTGTCGAACCCGGGGTGAGCTATTTCCAGCTATACGAATATCTCCAGAAAAACAACATCAAGCTCTGGATTGATCCGGCTGCGCCGGGTTGGGGGGGTATTGTCGGTAACACCCTGGAACACGGCGTCGGTTATACCCCTTACGGCGACCACTTCATGATGCACTGCGGCATGGAAGTAGTGCTCCCGGACGGCACCTTGTTCCGCACCGGTCAGGGTTCCCTGCCGGAGACTGAATCCTGGCAGGTTTTTCAGTATGGATTCGGACCGATTCTCGACGGTGTATTCAGCCAGAGTAATTTTGGCATTGTCACCAAAATGGGGATGTGGCTGATGCCGGAACCGCCCGGATATATGCCGTTTTTAATTACCTATGAAAACGAGGAAGATCTCGCCCTCATCACCGAAGTGGTGCGACCGCTGAAGGTCAATATGGTAATTCCCAACGCCGCCTTTACCGTGGACCTACTCTGGGATGCGGCCGTAAAAGTTTCCAAACGCCAGTACTACACTGGCAAGGGCCCGATTCCAGACAGTGCTCGCAAAAAGATCATGTCGGATTACAAACTGGGCCAGTGGAATTTTTACGCCGCCCTTTACGGGCCACCGCCGATGATGGAAAACACCATGCAGGTGATCCGCGACACTCTGGGCGCTATCCCTGGGGCAAGGATCTGGACCGCTGAAGAACGCAAACATGATACCGCATTTCAGTACCGCTCCCAGTTAATGCGCGGCGAACCCAATATGACAGAATTCGGACTGATGAACTGGGTCGGTGGCGGCGGTCATATCAATTTTTCGCCGATCAGCCCGACCACCGGCGAGGACGCCATGCGTCAATACGAGATGATCAAAAAGCGTTCACACCAGTATGGCTTTGACTATATCGGCGAGTTCGCCGTCGGTTGGCGCGACATGCATCACATCTATATGCTCATGTTTGACCGTACCAGTGACGAGGAGCGTCAGCGCGCCCATGAGCTGTTTGGCATACTCATTGATGAAGCAGCCGAAGCCGGTTATGGCGAATACCGGACCCACCTGGCCTTTATGGACCAGGTCGCCAAGACTTATAGCTGGAACGATCACGCGCTGTGGAAACTCCACGAACGTCTCAAGGACGCATTCGATCCAAACGGCATTCTGGCCCCCGGCAAACAGGGAATCTGGCCAGCGCACCTGCGGGAGGAACACTCATGGACAAGCTAATTTCAACACTGGGGCTGGCCCTGCTGCTCGGCAGCGTTGCGCTTCCCGGAGCGGCGGAAGAGCGTCCCCGGCCTGGGGAAGAATCCTGGCAGTTATTTTGCGAAGGCTGCCACCGGCCCGATGGTGAAGGCCCCGGGGCAGTGATGCTGCAACGTCGTTACGGCGACGAGCGCATGGCCATTAAAGGCAACAAAACCCTGGTGCCGGAATACATCCGGGCGGTAGTCAGAAATGGCCTGCTGGAAATGGCACCGCTTCGCCCCACTGACATCACCGATGAAGAACTTGACCTCCTGATTGAGTTTCTACACGCCGACTAAACCTACGCACGTCGAGGTTACACCATGAACAAACAATCCGAGCTTTCTATCGAAACCGCCAAAAAAGTTGGCTCCCTGCGAGACTTTTTAGACCTGCTCGAATCCAGGGGCCAGTTCATCACCTGGCCGCACGAAATAATGCCGGAACCGGATATCCGCAATATCCTGGTGGCTGCTGGCGACGACGATAAAGACGGTCCGGCCATTTTATTCGACAAGATTAAGGGCTACCCGAATAAACGCATGGTGGCCGGAGTACACGGAAGTTTTTCCAACATCGCCACCCTGCTGGGTTACCCGTCGGGGACCCCCATCCGTGACCTGTTCTATGACATTGTCGGCCGCTGGACCTCCGACGAACCACAACTACCGCGTATCGCCCCTGACAAGGCACCCATTCACGAAGTGCGCATTGAAGAAAACTTCAACCTGTTTGAACTGTTACCGCTCTACCGCATCAATGCCATGGACGGAGGCTTTTACTTAGGTAAGGCCAATGTCGTCAGTCGTGACCCCCATGACCAGGACAATTTCGGCAAACAGAATGTGGGGATCTACCGCATCCAGCCCCACGGCCCCGATACCTTCACCCTGATGAGCGTACCGGTTCACGACATGGGTCGGCAGATGCTCACCGCAGAAATGGACGATATGCCGCTAAAAATTGCGGTGATGTTGGGCAATCACCCGGCCATGGCCATGTTTGCGGCCACCCCGGTGGGCTATGACGAATCGGAATATGCCTATGCAGCGGGAATGATGGGGGCGCCCATAGCACTCACGGAATCGGGCAATGGCCTGGATATCCAGGCCGAGGGCGAGATGGTCATTGAAGCCGAATACGTCCACGGCGAACGTCAGTATGAA
>JAYNPV010000028.1:0-1162 GCA_038113925.1 Gammaproteobacteria bacterium
TCGATGTTGGCAACTATCAGCTCCACTTTGACCTGTACGAAGTTGATTCGGGTGGAGTTGTCGACAAAGCACCGTTTTCTCACGATGCGGCAACCTCTATATCCGTTCCCGAACCCGGTATGCTCGCTTTGTTGGGCCTGGGGCTGTTAGGTATAGGTATTGGCCGGTTGAATAGAGTCCGTTAATTCACCGGTTCAGCATTGTCGAAAAAGGCCCCTGCAGGGGCCTTTTTTTTGCACCTGACTACTGTAACTTTAGATAGGCATAGTACGCGGAAGCGACCTGTGGTTAAACTGGTGCTTTCGCTGACCTCAGTCAGGTGATGAGCTGGCCGTGGTTGGCAAACTGGGAAACAGCAATAAGAGGAGAGGACAGCATGGTTGCGAACCTGACCGAGGAACGCCCGGCCATCGATTACGATGCGCTGATCAAAGATGATCGGATCCATTCCAGCCTCTATTACGATGAGGCAATTTTTAAAGATGAACTGGAACAGATCTGGTACAAGCAGTGGGTCTTTATTGGCCACGACAGCGAAGTACCCAATAAAGGTGACTATCGTCTGGGCATGATTGGCCGTCAGCCGATTATTATCTGTCGTGGCGACGACGACAAAATCCGGGTGTTTCTGAATCGCTGTCGTCATCGCGGCATGACCATCTGCCAGCTTAAAAAAGGTAACAGCGGTGGGTTCATCTGCCCCTACCACGGCTGGACCTACAAAAATACCGGTGAGGTCAACAAGATCCCCCTCGAAGAGACTTATGGGACTCACCTGGACCGCAGTAGTGTCAACCTGGTTGAAGTTGCTCGCCTCGACTCCTATCGCGGTTTCCTGTTTGCCAGCCTCAGTGAAGAAGGGCGGCCGTTAATGGATAACCTGGGTCTGGCCAAAGACAACATCGACCGTTTTTGCGCCATGTCCCCTACCGGTGAGATCACCCTCAATCACGGTGTTTACCGGATGACCATCCGCGCCAACTGGAAAATGTGGATCGAAAATTCCGCCGACGGTTACCACGTTATGTCCACCCACGGCTCCAACATGTACCTGAACGCCATGTTTGGTGACAAAAAACAGAGTGGCGGTGCCGGTCTGTTCGACAGCCTAACTGCCCGTGATTTAGGTAATGGCCATGCGGAGCTGGATATGCGCCCCATG
>JAYNPV010000028.1:1172-18175 GCA_038113925.1 Gammaproteobacteria bacterium
GCATGATGGCGACCGGAGAATGGGATGGCAAAGTGCCCGAAAAGGCCCTCGCTGATTATCAGCAGATGATGGCCGATTTTTACGGTAAGGAGAGATCCGAGCAGATTCTTGTCGACGGCCCGGCCCACGCCATCATGTTTCCCAATCTTTTTATTATTCTGCAGGAGTTGCGCTGGTCGGTGCCGGTGAGCCCGGATGAGACCTATATATATTACGCCCCGGCGTTACTAAAAGGCGCACCGGACGAGATCAACACCATGCGCCTGCGGGAAGACGAGGGCGCCTACGGCCCCGCCGGGTTTCAGCTGGCTGATGATATAGAAGTGTGGCAGCGCAACTATTCAGGGCTGGATGCGCGCATGAATGAATGGATATTGATGAGTCGTGGCATGGGCAACGAGCGGTGGGTTGATGACGAAGGCGCCACGGTGGAGGGCCACCTAAGCGAGCTCAATCAACGCACCCAGTGGGCGCATTACAAGGACGTAATGACCGGTAAATATCGTTAACTGGTTATAAGACTCAGCTGGGAGGAGTGAGATGGCTTTGGATTATCGGGCAATAGAACAGTTCCTGTTCCGGGAAGCGCGGCTGGCGGATGAAAACGCCTACGACGACTGGTACGCGCTCTGGGATGACCATGAAGACACGGTTTACTGGGTGCCCTGCAACCACGATGATGTCGATCCCGAGCGAGAATTGTCGATCATCTACGACAACATGAGTCGGCTCGATCTACGCCTGAAACGGGTCCAGACCGGCATGGCCTGGACCCAGGAACCTAAATCCCGGGTTCGCCGCATACTCGGCAATATCGAGATATCGGCGACCGAGGACGGGCTTATCGAGGTGGGTGCCAATTTTCAGGCCACCGAGGTACGGGTTAACGTCAATACGCCCTTTTTCTGGCACGGCCGTTATCAGTACCTGCTCAGGCCCGAGGGTAACGATTTCAGAATCCGCCTGAAAAAAGTGCTGCTGCTCAACAATGATCAGGAGATGACGCAGCTCACCTTTCTGGTCTAGTTGCTCCAGCAAGCAGGGTAGCTGTTACGCTTGACATCAACCGCTGCTAGAAATCAAAATGAGATTCATTTTCATTTGTGCTGGAGTCCGGAATTCTATTTGTGGCGCTTCAGCGGGTATCTGATCCGACCGGAACAGCCGTTAATCATAAATTAGCGCAGCAACCGGTCGTTGAGTGAGTGGTGAAAAAAGTGACTAGAGTGGCCACAGCAACAGAGGTGCCGGTGGAGTCCGGGCAGACCATCGACTCGGTTGCCGAGTGCAGTCAGGGTGCCTCCAGGTTGGCGTCAATGCTGCCCGGGCAATCGGGTCAGGTGATCGGTTTTGAATCGGGCAACCGCGGTTACCGGCGCAAGTTGCTGGCCATGGGCTTCACGCCCGGGGTGGAATTCCAGGTATTGAGGGTGGCACCGCTGGGGGATCCCGTGGAAATACGCGTACGCGGGTTTGACCTGAGTTTGCGCCGCGCCGAAGCCAATGTGCTTAAAATTCACCCGCGATGAGCCGGTCACCAGCGCTCGTTGTCGGCGTCGTCGGCAATCCCAATTGCGGTAAAACCACCCTTTTCAATGCCCTGACCGGCACCCGTCAGCAGGTCGGTAACTGGCCGGGGGTGACGGTGGAGAAAAAGACCGGCCATTTTTCCTTTGCCGGTGTCGACATCGAACTGGTTGACCTGCCCGGCACCTACTCACTGGAGTTGTCGGCCGACGAAGTCTCGGTTGATGAGCGCATTGCCCGCGATTACGTCGCCAGTCGCGACGCCGATCTGATTATCAATATCCTTGATGCCTCCAATCTGGAGCGCAATCTCTACCTGACCTCTCAGCTGCTGGAGATGAAAGTGCCGGTGGTGCTGGCGCTGAACATGCTGGATGCAGCCGGTAAAAAAGGTGTCGAAATCGATGTGCCCGGTCTACAACGGGCCCTGGATACGCCGGTTTGCGGGCTGGTGGCTTCCACCGGCGATGGTATAGACGCACTCTGCGAGGCACTCCTGGCGGCGGCAGAGCGGCCCCGTGTCGCTGAGTTCCAGATCAATTACGGCGAAGAAATCGAGGCGGCTGTTGCGCAGCTTGAATCGCAGGCAGCGCCCATCGCGGATAACCATCGGGTGGATACTCGTTGGCTGGCCCTCAGGCTGCTCGAAGGAGACTCGTTGGCCACCACGATTGGCGGCCCGGAGTTACAGGCTCCCGCGCAGAGCCTGCGTCAGCAGTTGGAAGAGGCAATCGGGGACGACATCGATATTCTTGTTGCCGACGGCCGCTATAGTTATATCAATGGCCTCGCCCGCGAGCTGATAACCCGTCAGCACGAGGTGACCCGCAGCGTCACTGACCGCATTGACCAGGTGGCGTTAAACCGACTGCTGGGCATCCCGATATTCCTGGCGATGATGTATCTGATGTTTATGTTCACCATTAATTTTGGTGGTGCCTTCATCGATTTTTTCGACCTGCTGGCCGGTACCCTGTTTGTCGATGGCGCGGCCGAATTATTAGCGGCGGTCGGCAGCCCGCAGTGGTTAACAGTGATGCTCGCCAACGGTATCGGCGGCGGTATTCAGGTGGTGGCTACTTTTATTCCGATCATCGGCAGCCTGTTTCTGTTTCTGTCGGTGCTGGAGGATTCCGGCTACATGGCGCGCGCCGCATTCGTGATGGATCGAGCCATGCGCGCAGTGGGGTTGCCCGGCAAAGCCTTTGTGCCGCTGTTGGTGGGTTTTGGTTGCAACGTCCCGGCGATCATGGCGACCCGCACCATGGAGCAGCAGCGCGATCGGCTGCTCTCCATCACCATGACCCCTTTCATGTCCTGCGGCGCACGCCTGCCGATCTACGCCCTGTTTGCAGCGGCATTTTTTCCTGTGGGGGGTCAGAATGTCGTCTTTGGTCTCTACCTAATTGGCATTGCCGCAGCCGTGCTCACCGGGCTGGTAATGAAATCAACCCTGCTAAAAGGAGAGTCAGCCCCCTTTGTGCTGGAATTACCCGCTTATCACGTACCGACCCTCAAGGGAGTGCTACTGCACACCTGGGATCGCCTAAAGGGGTTTGTGATCCGTGCCGGGCAGCTGATCGTGCCCATGGTGCTGGTGCTCAATGTGCTCAATTCAGTCGGTAAAGACGGCAGTTTTGGCAACGAAGATAGCGAAGCCTCGGTGCTTAGCGCAATTGGCGAGACCATCGCCCCGGCGTTCTCACCAATGGGATTAGACCCCCAGAACTGGCCGGCGGCGGTGGGGATATTCACCGGCGTACTCGCCAAAGAGGCGGTCGTCGGCACCCTGGACGCGCTCTACGGCGAACTGGCCAAACAAGACATGGCGGGTGACGGGCAGGCCCCGGCCGAGCCTGAAGAATATGATTTGATAGCCGGTATCAGCGAGGCACTGGCAACCATTCCGGAGAATCTTTCCGGTGTCATGGGCTCCTTTAGCGATCCGGTCGGGGTTGATGTTGGAGACATCTCCTCGGTACAGGCCGCCGCTGAAGAGCAAGAAGTGGCGATCGGCACCTTTGGTGCCATGGCCAGTCGGTTCGATGGCCAGGTGGGAGCTTTTGCCTACCTGCTGTTTGTGCTGCTCTATTTTCCCTGCGTGGCAGCCACCGCGGCCATTTACCGCGAAGCCGGCTTCGGCTGGGCCGCATTCGTGGCTGGCTGGACCACCGGGTTTGCCTACTCGGCGGCCACCATTGCCTATCAGCTGGGCACCTTTGCACGCCACCCCACCAGTTCAGCCGCCTGGATCGCCGCCATGCTGTTGTTTTGTGGCACCGTTTTTTTCCTATTGCGCCGCGTGGCGGGCAAATCTCTGCAGCAGGCCCAGCCGGTAGCCACGGCATAATCGTGGGCTGCTTAATCATTTGCGGGGGGTTATTCAATGCTGACTGAATTGCGCAAATATCTGCAAACCCACGGCCGCGCGCCCCTCAGTGATATCGCACTGCACCTGCGCATGGAACCAGACGCCGTGCGCCCGCTGCTGGAAAAATGGCAGCGCAAAGGCAGGGTAATCAAACTGCAGAGCGAAGATAACTGCGGCAGCGGCTGCAACAAATGTGACCCGCAAACCGTAGAGATCTATCAGTGGGCGGCCAGCGGCAGCCCGATCGATTCAAGCTTGATCGGCCACTAAGTTCCGCCTCGCCGTAAAAAAACCAGAAAAAGCGGCTCGAAAAGTTCGGTACCGAAGCGACCCGGATACCGGATGCCCGACTTCCCCAAATGCCTGGTCAGCTTGAAGTAGGCGGCGGCTAAATGAAAACAGCACACGCCCATCCTCGAACAAAAAAAGCCTTTGAAAAACGAGAGCTGTGGGGTCCGGCGACCAGCCACCGCCTGGCAAACTCGGGCTGGTTACTGTCCAGCAGTGCTCAAAAAAACCTCGCCAACCCTAATGCAGCCCCTTGGCTTGTTTATCCGTGTGATCTGCATTAACGTTAGGGGAATCCATAGCTGAGCGTTTCCAGGGCGCTAGACTGATGCTTTCTAACGCCCAAGTATCAGCTTCTGTCTAATTGACTGTTAGGAGCTAAGGCTATGCAGGAACTACGCGACATCGGCTTCTTAGAGGTCGGAGTATGGATGCTCGGATCCGGGGGGCTGAAGTTTGAATTGTCCGTTCCAGTTGGAGAAAGCTGTCCAGCACTCTACGCCTTCACCTTTGAGGAGCAGCTTCTCTATCTCGGAAAGACTCGGCGCCCACTAAGGCAGAGGCTCTACGGCTACCAGCGCCCTGGCGAATCCCAGCGGACGAACATGCGCATACACGAACTTCTCAATGCTCACCTCCAGGGTGGGGGAGCGGCTGCGATTATCGCTCTGCTACCGAGCGTTCCGCTTAGGATAGGAAGATTCGCCCTGGATATCGCATCAGGACTTGAAGACGACCTGATCGGACAATTGAATCCACCCTGGAATGTGGCAGGAAGCTCTGCGCACCGGTCTACGCCAGTACAGACTGAGAACCAACGTACGCCGAAATCAGTTCCAAAGAGGGAAATCGAGAGGAGCGGCCGCACGACGGCCGAGTTAAAACCTCATTTTCTGGTAAAGCTCGGAAAGACCTACTACAACCAAGGCTTCTTTAACGTGCCGGTCGACTACTCACGCTACTTTCCGAGAGACGGAATGCAGATCCGGGTGATTTTGGGCTCGAGCGGAACTCACCTCAGTGCCACGGTCAATCGGAGAGCCAACAAGGGAACCGATGCGCCACGCATCATGGCTGGGGCGCGGTTCGCTGACTGGGTGAAGAATACCTTTCGCTTGGGAGAGCATATGCGCGTAACCGTCGAATCGAAGACCGAGATTCGTGTCGCGCGCGCCTAACACGACGCTGAAGGCGTTCGCAACGCTCACCCGGACGGCCCGCTTTGCAGGCCGCCGCTTAGCTAAGCGTTAGCCGCCTATTCGGGTCCTTGCCAAACGGGCACCTCTCTTTTCATGAATTCGTCGAAGAGAGGAACTGTAAAAGCAGTGTCGCCGTGAGATGGGCTCCAAATCATCCCCTTCTTGATTAAGCCGCTGCGTAGAGGCCCTAGGCTTTCCACTTTTCGCTTCATGAGCTTGGCGACTTCACCCGACCGGTGAGGCCCTGGGCCCAGTTCGGCCATTACTCGTAGATAGTCTTGTTCGCGTGGCGTTAGTCGATCAAACCGTACTCTGAAAAAATTCTTATCCAGTGCTTCAGTAGCGTCCGCTGTTGCTTGTTGGACATCGTCTTGATCTATGGGAGAGTGGTCAGCTACTCGCCAAGCATGCTTCCCCCACTCTTGGAGGAAGTAAGGATAGCCAGAGGTAATCTGTACAATTTCCTCAAGAGCGTCCTCCTCGATTTCTGCTTCCTCATCTATCAGAGGTTTCCTGATAGCCTCTTTGGACGCAGGTTTGGTAAGTGGTCCCACTTCGGGATAATCGAATAGTCTTTCTGCGTAAGATTTTGCATCGCCGGCAAGGCCAGCTACTTGAGGTAAACCAGCCCCAAAAAGAATCACTGGCAGACCACTCTGAGTAATTGTGTGAAATGCGACAATCAATGCTCGAAGATCTTCCTCACAAAGATACTGAACTTCGTCCACAAGGATAGCCACGCTAGATTCGGCTGCACGAGCGGTTTTACCCACCGATACCAAAAGTCCGGGCAAATCAATCTCCAGATTACCGCTATCAGCTGTATGAGGGTCAGCCACCTCAAGGTTAATATCCCCAATGGTAACTTTGAACACACTTGCGAAGCCCTGCAATGCTCCAAGAGCCTGGCCTGCTAAATCTTTAGCTTGTTCTACTTTGCTAAGCCGAATCAAAACCCCTTTTAATGCCGGTGCAAGATATTGTGCTAGGCGCTGGCCTTCGGGAGCTTCTAACTTCACTAAGCTGTAGCCAATTTCCTCCGCCAATTCCCCAACTTTGTTAAGAAGCACCGTTTTTCCTACCCCGCGTAGGCCAAGAAACATCAAGCTCTTTTCGGGGCGACCCCTTCGGATTCGGTGTAGGGCAATTTCTGCAGCAGAAATGATCTCGTCACGACCAACGAGTGCGGGAGGTGGTGTGCCGGCTCCTGGTGCAAAGGGGTTTCTAAGTGGGTCCATTGCAATTGATCCTTGGTTCTTTGTGCGATCTTTTTCAGAATTACTAAACTATTGCGTGCTTCTTGGCCCAAAGTGTAGGCATCTTATGCTAACTTATCAATCTATACCTATCTTTAATTACGCATGAGTAGCTCGGCGCCTGATGCGGAGCGTTAAACACCATCAAAAAAGGCCGGTGACAGGGAGTGCCACCGGCCTTTTTATGGGTCTGCGACCAACAGCCTGTTAACAGCCCTAGGAAGCTTTCAGCATCTGCTGCATATCTTCCTCGGCGTTGCCAACTCCCATCAGGTTGAACTTGTCAGAGAGGATTTGCAGTGCCGCCGGGGTGACAAACGCCGGCAGGTCGGGTCCCAGGCGAATGTCGCGAATTCCCAGGTGAAGCAGGGTGAGTAGCACCGCCACGGCCTTCTGCTCCAGCCAGGAAATTACCAGTGACAGTGGCAGGTTGTTGACCCCGCAGTCAAAGGCGTCGGCCAGAGCGACGGCTATCTGCACCGCCGAGTAGGCGTCGTTGCACTGTCCCAGGTCGAGCAAACGGGGGATCCCGCCGATGTCGCCAAAATCCTGGTCATTGAAGCGGTATTTGGCGCAACCCAGGGTGAGAATGACGCCATCATCCGGCACCTGTTCGGCGACTTCGGTGAAGTAGTTGCGGCCCGGTTTGGCACCGTCGCAGCCGCCAATAACAAAGAAGTGACCAATATCGCCGTTTTTAACGGCACCTACCACGGTATCAGCCACGCTCATCACGGTGTTACGAGCGAACCCGGTAGTGATCTCTTTGACCGGCTCATCTTCAATAAAACCGGGCTGTTGGTTAGCTGCGGCGATTACTGCAGAGAAATCACCATTGTCGATGTGGGTGACTCCCGGCCAACCGACGGGACCGGCGGTAAAAATTCGATCTTTGTAACTGGCCGCGGGTTCGATAATGGAGTTGGAGGTCATCACTATTGCGCCGGGAAAGTCAGCAAACTCGGTCTGCTGTTCTTGCCACGCACCGCCATAGTTGCCGGCGAGATGGGCATATTTCTTCATTTCAGGATAGGCCTGTGCAGGCAGCAGTTCCCCGTGGGTGTATACGTTGATTCCACTGCCTTCGGTCTGTTTGAGAATGTTCTCCAGGTCAATCATGTCGTGACCGCTGACCAGAATCGCCTTGCCCTTGGTCGGCGAGATGCGTACCTGGGTTGGCTCGGGGTGACCAAATCGGCGGGTGCCGCCTTGGTCGAGCATTCCCATCACTGTCAGGTTGAGTTCACCGACAGCCAGGGCATTGCCCAGCAGGTCGCCGACATCGGTCGGGTTGTCAGCCAGGTAGCTGAGGGTTTGGTGAATTTTGGCGTAGACCGCATCGCTTTCCTGTCCCAGGCACATGGCGTGGTGGGCGTAAGCGGCCACCCCCTTGATGCCATAAAGGATGAGTGCACGCAGGCCGATGGCATCCTCGCCGGCGGTTTCAATACCCACTTTAATGCCGCCGAGGGCAGCCTGGGCCTGCAGTTTGGCCAGTTCGTTTTCAGGAACGCAGGTTGCCGGGCCGCTGGGTATTTCAGCAGTTATCCCCTGTTCTGCGCAGGCCGATTCATAGGCAGTGCGCAGCCGGTCACGGATTTCAGCGGCCTGGTTGATCAGGTCGACGAAACGGTCGGGGTTGAAATTGACATTGGTCAGGGTGGTGAACAGCGCATCGAGTACGAACTGGTCCGCACCCTGATCGACCACACCCAGTGCCCGGCCACGATGGGCGTACTGGGATATGCCTTTAATCATATAGATCAGCAGGTCCTGCAGGTCAGAAGTCAGTTCATCCTTGCCGCAGGTACCGACACCGGTTTGACAGCCATTGCCTTTGCGGCTGCGGGTGGTTTGTTCGCATTGATAACAGAACATTCGGCGTATCTCCTTGGTTGACCGTTTTTGATGGGAATTTCCCCTTGCAGGTCTCTTCCGAACTGACCTGCTGGCAAAGGGTACTCCGGGGGGTATGAATGCAATTGACCTGGGTCAGTCAAAAGAAGTGTTTTATATATATCTTTACTGGTAGAGTCCTCCGTGCCTTCTGTAGACGCTCAGGAGAGGACTTACATGCAACTGACCTATTTCACGGATTACTGTTTCCGGGTGCTGATTTATCTGGCCCAGCACCCGGATGAAAAAGCCACCATCGACCAGCTACAGCGCTATTTTGGAATCTCTCGCAATCACCTGGTCAAGGTGGTGCACTGGCTGGGCAGTTCTGGCTACGTAATTACCCGGCGCGGCAAGGGCGGCGGAATTCTGTTGTCACGGGACCCAGCGGATATTCAGGTGGGAAAATTATTCAGGCAGGCGGAGCAACGGCTGGATCTGGTGGAGTGTATGGGGGAAAACTGCCAGTGCCGGATCGTTGGTCAGTGCGGGTTACAGGGGGTGATTCGTGCCGGGTTGGCCGCCTTTGAGCAGGTCGTGGATCGGTATTCCCTGGCCGATGTCGCCGGATCCAGTCGCCTGGCAGCGACCGAGGCGGTGATTAACCCCCCTTGAATGCGGGGGCGCGATTCATCCGCCCTGGTCAACCAAATAGACCCGGCTGCGTTGTTAACTGGTAATCACTTACCAGGAGACCAACGATGAAAAAGACCGCTATCACCGCCGCCACGCTTGTTTCGCTATCCCTCTCCCTGGCCGCTGTGCAGCCTGCCCAGGCCGAAGAAGAGTCAGTGGCCCCGGAACGTCCTCGTTTAGAGCGTTTCGACCGCAATGATGACGGGCGTCTCGGGCCTGCCGAGCGCAGGCGGGCGCATCAGGTTCACGACCGCCTGGATCGAAACGACGATGGTCGGGTGGGGCCGCGTGAACGCCAGCGGGCGAAAAATATCGCTGACCGCATCGACTATAACGATGACGGCAAGATAGGTCCCCGTGAGCGTAAACATGCCCAGAATATTCGTGATCGGGCTGACCGGAACGGCGATGGCCGCGTCGGTCCCCGAGAGCTTAAACACGCCAAACGGGTGTTTGACCGGGTCGACAAAAACGATGACGGCAGAATCGGCCCGCGGGAACGCAACCGGGCCCGGAATATTCATGACTGGGCCGATCGTAATGATAACGGCCGGGTGGGACCCCGCGAGCGCAAGCTGGCCCGACATAAGGTTAAACAGCGCAGAGCCAACCAGTAATCCAGGTTAATTCGGGTGAATTTGGCTGACGGTTAGTCAGTCGACGTCAGCCTCGTCAGAGTCAGCCTCCCCTCCCCTGCCGAGTGGTCAACCGGCAGGGTTTTTTTTGCTGCGGGGCTAGGCTGTTAGGGTGGCTGCCGGGTTAAAGTAGCTTTCATCAAGGTCGGCGGAACCGGTTTGTCGACCGTCGTCAGCAAATTACGGGAGAGGCTATGCAGCTGGAATTTAGTGCGGAGGAGGAGTCGTTCCGCCTCGAAGTACGCTCATTCATCGCCGATAACTATCCGGCCGATATACGGGCCCGGGCCGAAGCCGGTACGGCCCTGACCAAGCAGGATTATGTCACCTGGCAACAGATACTCCATCGTCAGGGCTGGATCGCGCCGCGCTGGCCAGTGGAGTACGGTGGTACCGGCTGGAGCCCCACCCAATGCTATATCTTTGAAGAAGAACTCACGGCGGCGTCCACCCCGCGAGTCATGCCTTTTGGTTTGACCATGCTCGGGCCGGTGTTGATGGCCTTTGGTAATGACCAACAAAAGCAGCAGCACCTGCCGTCCATTCTCGATAGTAGTGTCTGGTGGTGTCAGGGTTATTCCGAGCCGGATGCCGGATCTGACCTGGCCAATCTGAAAACCCAGGCGGTGCTGGAAGGGGATTACTACCGGGTTAACGGTTCAAAAATCTGGACCACCTATGCTCACTATGCCGACAAAATGTTCTGTCTGGTGCGTACCGGCAACGACGGTCGCAAGCAGCAGGGCATCTCATTCTTACTGCTGGATATGGACGATCCCGGTGTTGAGGTGGTGCCGATTATCACCAACAACGGTCTGCACGTGGTCAATCAGGTCTTTCTGAAAGACGTCAAGGTGCCGCGGGAAAACCTGGTGGGCGAAGAGGGGGCCGGCTGGACCATCGCCAAATACCTGCTCGGTCATGAGCGCACCGTCATTGCCGGGGTTGCGGCATCCCGTCAACAGATGCGGCGGCTGGAAAGTATCGCCCGACAGGAGCGCAGCAACGGCGAATCACTCTGGCAGGATAACCGCTACCGGGATCGGGTTGCCGAGGTGAAGATCGACCTGCTCGCGCTGGAACAGACCAATTTACGGGTACTCGGTGATGAAGCTGCCGGCCGCGAACCGGGTCCCGAAGCATCACTGCTAAAGATAGTGGGTACCGAAATCCAGCAGCGGATAACCGAATTGCTGGCCGAGGCGGTCGGTTACTACGGCCTGCCCTATGACCGGCAGGTGCTGATGCAGGGCTGGGGCGATGAGCCACCCGTGGGGCCGGATTATGCCGCCACACTAATGCCCCACTATTTTGATTGGCGGAAGAGCTCGATTTACGGCGGTTCCAACGAAATTCAGAAAAACATTATCGCCAAAGCCGTATTAGGACTGGGGTAGCGCCATGGATTATCAGTTGAATGAACTGCAGCAGATGTTGCAGCAGAGCGTTGAAAAATATATTGAACGCGACTACGAGTTTGCGACCCGTCAGCAGCTGGCTGAGACCGAGTTGGGGTACAGCGAGCAGAACTGGCAGCAGTTTGCCGAACTGGGCTGGCTCGGGGTGCCCTTTTCTGAACAGCAGGGTGGGTTTGGCGGCGGTGCCACCGAGTTGATGGTGCTGTTTGAATCTTTTGGAAAGGCGCTGCTGCTGGAGCCCTACCTGGCCAGTGTGGTGTTGGCGGGCCAGCTGTTGGCCCGTGTCGGCAATGAAAACCAGATTGAAAATTCGCTAGCGGGATTAATCGCCGGCGATCTTAAGCTGGCATTGGCCCATAGCGAACCCGGCAGCCGTTACCAACTCTCCAGAGTAGCCTGCGAAGCCACCGGCACTGGGACAGGTTATCACCTGACCGGCCACAAGGCCCTGGTGCTTAACGGCCAGAATGCTGACCAGTTGCTGGTCTCGGCGCGGACCGGCGGTGCGGTGGATGAGCCCCACGGAATCAGTCTGTTTCTGCTGCCGGCCACTACCCCCGGGGTATCGATACGCGGCTATCGCACCGTTGATGCCCTGCAAGCGGCCGATATTGTTTTTGACCAGGTAGAGCTACCCGCCGACGCCCTGTTAGGCAGTGCCGACCAGGCGTTTGAACATATTGAGTGGGCCGTCGATCAGGGGATCGCCGCGCTCTGTGCCGAGGCCCTGGGCTGCATGGAAGTGTTGCATCAGGCGACTGTGGAATACCTGCAGACCCGCAAACAGTTTGACGTGCAAATCGGTAAATTTCAGGCGCTGCAGCACGCGGCGGTGGATATGTTTATCGCCCTGTCGCAGAGTCGGTCGATGGTTTATCTGGCCGCCAATAAGGCCGCTGCGCCGTTGCCGGAACGCCGGGCCGCCCTGTCAGCGGCGAAAAACTTTATCGGCCGCGCCGGCCGTAAACTCGGCCAGTCGGCGGTCCAGCTACATGGTGGAGTGGGGGTCAGTGACGAGCTGAATGTCTCCCACTATTTCAAGCGACTGACGGCGATCAACACCTGGCTGGGTGATGACCATCACCACCTGGGTCTATACAGTGACGGCATGGCGGCGGAGTAACGCGGGAGCAACCGCCATTGCGGTGGCTGCTCCCACCCCCGGTCAGGCCAGCAGAAATTCCAGGTGTGCCTGGTTAAAGGGCTCCGGCTCTTCCCACTGGGGCCAGTGGGCGCTCTGCTCTAATACCACCATGCGCGCATCGGCAATGTAGGACATGCCCTGTTCGGCCAGTTCTACCGGCTGCCCGGGGTTGTGGCGGGTCCAGAGCACCAGGGTGGGGCATTTGATATCGCGCATCAGTTCAGGATTTACCCAGCGCTGGCACCAGGCGTCGTCAACCACGCCACCGAGCACGCTGTTGGCGATTTTTCCCATTACCGGAGCCATGCCCTCCTGGGCATAAACCTGGTAACGCACGTCCACCAGTTCGTCGGTAATGGATTTCTCCGGCTCTGCCATCAACCAGCCGAGACGAGCGCGTACCGCATCTTTGGTCAGTTTCCCCGCCGCCTTTTTAGATCGCTCCAGCGCATCGGCGAGCTGGGCGCGACCCTTGTCGTTCGGGGGCATCAAAATACCGGTGTTCTGCACCAGCTTGACTACTTTCTCCGGGTATCTGATGGCGGTCCAGGATGAGACCATTGCTCCCAGTGACTCACCAGAAAGATAGACCGGTTCGCCGCCGATGGCATCGATAAATTTAACCAGATGATCGACAAAGTCATCGATGGTGTAGTCGCAATCCGGGCGGTCGGTGTAGCCGTGACCGAGCATGTCGATGGAGTAGACGTGAAAATGCTCAGCGTGGGCGGCGATATTACGCATGTAGGCTTCGGCGTGACCGCCGGTGCCGTGCAGAAAGATCAGAGCCGGGCCACTGCCCGCCTCAATCACCCGGGTACGAATACCCCCGGCATTCACATAGGTCTGGCGATAATCCACGCCCATCAGGTCAACCCAGATACTGCTCATTTTTAACCTCCTCTGCAGGCCGGCCGGATTGAGGATGGATGGACAGTGAAAGCGCGGCAGAGGCCTATAATTTCCTACTCTCTCGCTTCAATCCGCCTGAGCCCGGCAGGCTCCTGGTGATGAAAACAGCCCGGTTGGGCTGAATAAATTGCTATACGTTAAAGCGGAAGTGGACCACGTCCCCGTCCGCGAACAGATACTCCTTGCCTTCCTGACGCCACTTGCCCGCTTCCTTGGCGCCCGCCTCACCTTTATAGGCAATGAAATCCGGATAGGCAATAACTTCTGCCTTGATAAAGCCTCTTTCAAAGTCGGTGTGAATGACAGCGGCGGCCTGGGGTGCCTTGCTGCCGGCGGTGATGGTCCAGGCGCGGACCTCTTTTTCACCGGCGGTGAAATAGGTTTGCAGGCCGAGTAGCTGGTAACCGGCTCGAATTACCCGGTTCAGCCCCGGTTCCTCCAGGCCCATTTCAGCGAGGAACTCGGTTTTTTCGTCATCGTCGAGCTCGACAATTTCGCTCTCAATGGCGGCGCTGATCACTACCAGCTGGGCGTTCTCGCTGGCGGCGATCGCCGCCACCTGATCCAGTAACGGATTATTTTCGAACCCATCTTCGGCGACATTAGCAATGTACATCACCGGCTTGATGGTCAGCAGGTGCAGGTCGTATAGCGCGTGCCGTTCTTCGTCGTCGAGTTCCAGGGTGCGCACGGGCAGGGCCTGGTCGAGGTGGTCTTTGAGACGCTCCAGCAGCTGTTCGTGTTTGGTTGCCGTCTTGTCGCCGGTTCTCACCAGTTTGATGGTCTGTTGCAGGTTGCGCTCCACGGCGGTCATATCGGCGAGGGCCAGTTCGGTGTTGATAACCTCTATGTCTGCCAGAGGATCAATTTTGTTGGCAACGTGGGTAATGTCGTCATCTTCAAAACAGCGCACCACGTGGGCGATGGCCTGGGTCTCGCGGATGTTGGCGAGAAACTGATTGCCCAATCCTTCGCCTTTAGAGGCCCCGGCCACCAGGCCGGCAATATCGACAAACTCCATCACTGCCGGGATGGTTTTTTGCGGCTGGACGATCTCGGTAATCGCCTGCAGGCGTGGGTCGGGAACCTCGACAATGCCGACGTTGGGTTCAATGGTGCAGAAGGGGTAGTTGGCCGCCTCTATCCCCGACCGGGTGAGGGCGTTAAACAGGGTTGACTTACCGACGTTGGGCAGGCCAACGATGCCACATTTGAAACCCATCTATCTGCTCCTGGGGGCTGATTATCTGGCGAACAATGGATCGGCGGGATCTCAGGGATTACCGCTGTCCGGTTTACTGTGCAGGTCATTCATTACCCGCTGGAACTGGCCTGCAAGCAGCTGGTCGAGATGCCGGGCAGCCTGGTCGATGGCGGTTTCAATCGCGATTTTTTCCGCCGGGGCGGGTTGGCCGAGCACATAGCTGAGCACCTGGTCTCCCGACCCCGGGTGGCCAATACCGATACGCAGCCGATGGAAACCGGAATCGCCCAGCTTGCGGATCAAGTCCCGCAGACCATTGTGGCCGCCATGACCCCCGGCACTTTTCAGGCGAACCGTGCCGACCGGCAGGTCCAGCTCATCATGGGCGATGAGAATTTCTTCGGTAGGGATTCGGTAATAGTTGGCGATAGCGGCTACTGCATCGCCGCTGAGGTTCATAAAAGTAGTCGGTTTTATCACCCGGCATTCGGTATCGGCCAGCGCACAAACCCAACCTTTGAAGGATTTTTTTTCCTGCCACTGAGCGTGGCCCAGCTCCGCGACCCGGTCGGCAAAAAGAAACCCGGCGTTATGCCGGGTTTCCTGGTATTTGCTCCCCGGGTTACCGAGTCCTGCGATGAGGCGAATCATCAAGCGATGAGTTAGTCGTCGCTCTCGTCGTCGCTCTCGGCTTCACCCTCTCCAGCGGCGTCGGCTTCGACTTCAACTTCATCAACCGGTTCCACCACAGCGCGAGGTTTGTGGATGGAGACCACCGCATGGTCATGGTCTTCGTCAAGATGAAGAATGTTGACCCCGCTGGGCAGTTTTAATTCAGACATATGCAAGCTCTGATCAATCTCCAGCTCCGCCACGTCGACCTCGATATACTCCGGCAGGTCGGCAGGCATACACTCGATTTCCAGTTCTGATATCAGATGGGAAATCTGGCCGCCCTGTTGCTTCACGCCTACGGCCGTCTCTTCATTTACAAAGTGCAGCGGTACTTTGGTTTGCAGGGCATGATCCATGGCAATGCGCAGAAAATCCAGGTGCATCACCCTAGGTTTAAAGGGGTGGTATTGAATATCACGCATGATCACGTTATCGCTCTTGCCGCCCACATTCAGGGTAAGAATGTGGGAGTGGAACGCTTCGTGTTGAAGTTTGGTCCAGATATCGTTGTGGTCCAGGGTGATGGCAACGGCATCCGCACCCTCGCCATAGACGATGGCCGGTACCTGATCGGCGTGACGGAGGCGGCGGCTCGCACCCTTACCCCTGACTTCACGCACTTCTGCGTTGATTTCGAATGAAAGACTCATTTTATTAGCTCCGTGGCTATTTCAGCTTGATTATCAGTGGGCCGTCAGGGAACCGCGACCAGATCCCTGATGGCTTTTGAATTCGCCGTCAGCAGGGCGAAAGGCGCGCGATTATATAGGATTCAGCTTTAGAGTGACAGCGCCGGAGGGCGAAGGTCCGATTGAATCTGCCTGGCCTCAGCCGTCAGTGCCTAATCGACGTAGAGGGAACTCACTGACTGATCGTCATGAATGCGGCGGATGGTTTCGGCGAGTAGTTCGGCGATGCTCAGCTGGCGAATGCGGTTGCAGTTTTTGCCCTCGGCAGACAGGGGGATGGTATCGGTCACCACCAGCTCATCAAGCACTGATGCGTTGATATTCTCGAGCGCTTTGCCGGACAGAACCGGGTGGGTGATATAGGCGCGGACCGAGGCAGCGCCATTTTCTTTCAGTGCCTGCGCGGCGTTACAAAGGGTGCCGGCGGTATCGACCAGATCGTCGATCATGATGCAGTGGCGGCCGCGTACTTCACCGATAATATTCATCACCTGGGACTGGCCGGCCTGGGGGCGGCGTTTATCGAGAAGCGCCAGGTCCGCGTCGTCCAGGCGCTTGGCCAGTGCCCGTGCTCTTACCACCCCGCCGACGTCGGGGGAGACGACCATCGGATTGTCGATATTATTGCGCCATACATCCCCCAGTAACACCGGCGAGGCGTAGACGTTGTCGATGACGATATCGTAAAACCCCTGGATCTGTTCGGCGTGCAGGTCCACCGTCAGGGCCCGGTCAATGCCCACCGATTCGATCATTTTTGCCACGACTTTGGCGGAGATGGGACCGCGTGCTGACCTCAAGCGCCGATCCTGCCGCGAGTAACCCATGTAGGGCATCACCGCTGTCACTCGTTTGGCAGAGGCCCGTTTAAAGGCATCAACCATGATCAGCAGTTCCATCAGCGTTTCATTGGCCGGCTGGCAGGTGGACTGAATCACAAAGACATCGCGACCGCGGACACTGTCGTTAATATCCACCTGTACTTCGCCGTCGCTGAAGCGGTCCACCGTTGCTTTGCCCAGAGGCTGATCAAGATAACCGCAGATGGACTCGGCAAGTTCCTGGCAGGCGTTGCCGGCAAAGATCATCTGGGTGTTTTCTAGCATGGGTTTATCCTGGCGCGGCGGGAGTGCTGGCGAAGTCGGGCTTGAAG
>JAYNPV010000029.1:0-6590 GCA_038113925.1 Gammaproteobacteria bacterium
AAGTCGCTCCTACGGAAAACTCCGCTGTTCAGGCGATAAACGTTATTGAAATACCCTTGTTTATTCATATCAAACGAAGATAAACAAACCCGACCCGGCAAGCCGCAAAGAGCAAGGTTGGGTTATTCCCACTGCACCCCACAACCGAAGCTGACGACAATTGTAGGAGCGACTTTAGTCGCGACCGCCAGCGTTTCCGCCGCTACATGGTCGCGACTAAAGTCGCTCCTACGGAAAACTCCGCTGTTCAGGCGATAAACGTTATTGAAATACCGGAGTTTGCTTATCTCAAAGGAAGACTAAGGGTCCTATCAATCACCCCGCCGACCGCTGTCATTATCGAATTTTGAGTAACAGCCGTTGAATAACTGCCTGAGGCTGGTGGATTTAACCCCGATCCACCCGATCCAGCAGTGCCTTTAGTCGCCGACCCATTCCGGCACGGCTGAACTCTGATTCCGCCCGCTGGCGGAAAGTCCCGATCCATTGCTGTCGCGCTTTCGCGTCCAACTGAGCGATCCTGACCAGTTCTGCGGCTATCCCCTCCACGTCTCCAACCTTACAAAGCGGGAATGATTCCCCCATCACCTCACCAATACCACCAACGTCCGTGGCCACGATAGGAACGCCCGCCATCATTGCCTCCACCAGTACCATGCCAAAGGCTTCCTGCACCGAAGTCAGCGCAAACTCATCAAACGCCGGCATCAATCGCCAGGCGTTTGGCTGATAACCGGCAAAGACTACGTTATCGGCTATCCCCAGTTCACTGCTCAGCGCGTGAAGCGAGTCGCGCTGCCGACCGTCACCCACAATCACCAAGCGGGCATCGGGTATTTGCTGACGAGCGATCGTAAATGCCCGCAGCCAGCTGGGCTGATCTTTACTGTCAGCCAGTCGACCCACGTGGCCGATGATAAATTCATCATTGTCTAAC
Source organism: Gammaproteobacteria bacterium (assembly GCA_038113925.1). Lineage (GTDB taxonomy): Bacteria > Pseudomonadota > Gammaproteobacteria > Immundisolibacterales > Immundisolibacteraceae > QNFC01. The sequence goes on from JAYNPV010000029.1 coordinate 938, forward strand.
CCCAACTGCTGTCGCGCCTGGTCACGGCTTAAGAGCTGAGTCTTAATAGCGACCACATCCAGCGTGTTAGGGAGCTTAACCAGACGACCCTGCCCGCTTTCGGTGGCGGAGGGCGGTAGTTTAAGGGCGGTGCGGATATCATGAGTCACTGCATCCGAGACACCCACCCAGGTCGCATTGCGTAACAGGGACTGGCTAATCATACGCCGCCAGGGTGAAGCCAGGTGATTGAGCCCATGAACCACTGCAACCAGCCCGGCGCGGGGGTAAAGCAGGTGCAGCAACCCCATGACATGATGAGATTTGAAACGGTGCGCGATCACCAGGCTGACATTTTCCTGGCGACAGAGTGCCCGCAATCGCCAGGCGGCCCGCCACCGCCAGAAAGGCTGGCGGTTGTTAAAGTCGAGAAATTCGACCCGCTCGGCCGGGATATCAGGAGTCAGCTTGTCCGCTGCGGTCCGACCCTTATCGAGCAGGAGCACGGAAATGCGGCGAAAATTGGGCGGTTCAAGCACCGCCAGGTATTCATTGGAGACCTGCCGCAGCGAGTGGTAACTGTTACGCAGATCAAGAACAACGCGGGTCGAGCTGCGGTCGTGGGTCAAGCGACCCAACCCGCACCGCAATCCGCCCGGTGGGCCATCGAATTAGCGGAAGCTGGCGTTGACAGACTCGAGCGCGTCTTCACCAGGGTTAAGACGGTCGTAACTGAGGGACGAAAGCGGCTCATCGACGGTGTTAAGTATGTCGTGAAAGTCGGTCACCTCCGGATTGACATAGAGCATACCGGTGGCGATTTTGCCCTGTTCCTGACAATCAAGCAGGTAGTTGATGGCTTTCTTGCGGTCGTAAGGATCGTAATCTTCTTCGAGCTTGTGCAGATTCAGCATTGAACCGTCGTGCATTTTCACCTGGGTGTCACTACCGGGTTCGTAATCCACCTTAATGGTTTTCGCATAGGGCACATAATCAGCGGTGACTACTGGCACATCGTGCTCACGCACGTATTCGTAACTGCGGGTGGAACCCTCGTGGTTATTAAAGGTTACGCAGGGCGAAATGCAGTCAATAATCGCGAAACCAGGATGGCTTAGCGCTCCTTTAATCAGGGGCACCAGTTGTTTTTTATCCCCGGAAAATCCGCGCGCGACATAAGTGGCCCCCAACTGCAGCGCCATCTGAATCAGATCAATCTGGTCAAAGGGATTGGGCACCCCACCCTTGCTGGCAGAGCCAAAATCGGCCGTGGCGGAAAACTGACCCTTGGTGAGGCCATAGACGCCATTGTTCTCCACCATATAGAGCATATTAAGACGACGGCGAACGATGTGGCTGAACTGGCCAAAGCCGATGGAAGCAGTATCGCCATCGCCGGAAACACCGATATAGACCAGGTCTTTATTGGCGATATTGGCGCCGGTCACCACCGATGGCATGCGTCCGTGGACCGAATTAAAACCGTGGGAAGCACCGAGAAAATAAGTGGGTGTTTTCGAAGAACAGCCGATACCGGAAATTTTCGCTATCCGGTGGGGCGGTAATTCCAGTTCATAACTGGCCTGAATGAGCGCTGCGCTGATGGAGTCATGCCCGCAACCGGCGCAGAGAGTAGAGATGCTGCCCTCATAATCGCGACGGGTATAGCCCAGCTCGTTTCGGGCAATCGCCGGGTGGGCAACCTTGGGTTTGTTGTAGCTCATGTTAGGGAGTCATCCTTGATGGGGCTGGCGCTGCATGAGATTGGTCTTTCATCGGTCATGCGGACTTGCGCTGGCGATCCGGGGTTTTGCCACTATGGTCAGTGATCCCCTCCACCAGCAGGTCAGCGGTTACCGGCATGCCGTCGTAGTGGGTCACCGAAACCAGCTTGGTCGGATCGACGTCACCCTCGATCATCAGCAGCGAGCGCATCTGCGCATCGCGGTTCTGCTCGATCACAAATACCCGCTCGTGGCGATCAATAAACTGCCACACCTGCTCACTGAAAGGGAAACCGCGTAACCGGATCTGGTCAACCTGCTGGCCCTGCGCGGCAAGCATTTCCAGGGTTTCGGGAATCACTTCGTTGGTACTGCCAAAATAGAGGATCGCGTCCGCGTGTCCCTGCTCATCGACCACCGGCGTGGGTACCAATTCTGCGGCGGTGTTGAACTTGACCAGCAAGCGCTCCATGTTTTCCTGATATTCCGGGCCGTTTTCGGTGTAGCCACCGTATTTATTGTGGCCGGACCCGCGGGTGAAAAAGGCACCCTTGGTCGGATGGGTACCGGGAAGGGTGCGATAGGGAATGCCATCGCCATCCACATCGAGGTAACGATAAAACTCAAATCCCTGCTCAAGCATTTCGTAGTTTGCGACTTTGCCTCGATCCCACTGATAGTCGTTATCCAGGGTCAGTGGTTCGCTGACGCTGTCGTTCATACCGATATCCAGCTCGGTCACCAGAATAATCGGGGTTTGTAATCGCTCCGCAAGGTCAAAGGCCAGCAGAGAGTCGTCAAAACACTCTTTAGGGGTTGATGGAAACAGCAATACATGGCGACTGTCGCCATGGGAGGCGTAGGCACAGGCCATTAAATCCGACTGCTGATTGCGGGTAGGCATGCCGGTAGAAGGACCACAACGCTGCACGTCCACCAGCACAGCGGGGATCTCGGCGTAGTAAGCCAGACCGAGAAACTCGCTCATTAACGAAACCCCGGGCCCGCTGGTCGCGGTAAATGCACGCGCACCGTTCCAGTTGGCACCAATGACCATACCAATGGCCGCCAATTCGTCTTCAGCCTGGGCAATTCCAAATAGTTTGTTCCCGGTGTCGGCGTCGGTACGCAGTTTTTCGGCGTATTTGGTGTAAGCATCTATCACCGAGGTGGACGGCGTGATCGGATACCAGGCGGCGACGGTTGCGCCGGCATAAACCGCCCCCAGACCCAGCGCCGTGTTGCCATCAACCATTATTTTGTCGCCCACCAGATCGCGGCGCTCAACATGCATCGGCAATGGGCAGTCGTAATACTCGGCGGCGTAGTCGTGGCCGGTCTGCAGGGCGTCGATATTGGACTCAATAATCTTGTCCTTGCCCTTGAACTGCTCGCGGATCAGATCGCAAAGCACCTCAAATTCGATATTCAGCAGGGCGCTGAGCGCACCGGCGTAAATGATATTTTTGAACAGCTGCCGATGACGCGCCTGTTCATATTTGTTTACCGCGATCTGGGTCAGCGGGATGCCGATGTAGCTGATATCTTCCCGCCGGTCCTGGGTGTTTAGCGGCTTGGTCGAGTCATAAAGCAGGTAGCCGCCCGGGACCAGGTCGGCCACGTCCTGCTGAAATGTCTGCGAATTCATCGCCACCAGCATATCGACACCACCGCGGCGACCGGTATACCCCTTCTCACTCACCCGAATTTCGTACCAGGTGGGCAATCCCTGAATGTTTGAAGGGAATATGTTTTTCGGGCCAACTGGCAGGCCCATTCTAAAAAAACTCTTTGCTATTAATGAGTTAGCACTTGCTGATCCGGAGCCATTAACATTGGCAAACCGTAGCACCAGCTCGTTGACACGATTCAAGTCCGACATATCCCACCTGCCTGAGGCAATTTAAGGATTGATTTCTGCATATCCCACGCACTGGTCGGACACCTTTCCGCACATAACCCGCAATGCAGGCATACATCCTCATCCTTTACCATCACCCGACCGGTTTTAACCTCCTTACTCACGAACAGATCCTGAGCCAGATTGGTAGACGGAGCCATCAGGTTTTGGCGCAGCTGCTCTTCCGGTGCGTCTTCGGTAAAGGTGATGCAGTCGGTCGGGCAGATATCCACGCAGGCGTCACATTCAATGCAGAGCTTGTCGCTAAAGACCGTCTGCACGTCACAATTCAAACAGCGCCGTGCCTCCTGATAAGCCTGCGCGGGATCAAAGCCTTTCTCCACCTCAAGTTTCATTGATGAGAGGGTTTTTTCCAGCTCTTCAACCGGGACGATGCGCCGCTGCAGACTGTCATAATCATTACTGTAGCTCCAGTCATGCAGGCCCATTTTCTGGCTAATCAGATTGACCCCTTTGGGCGGCCGGTCCTGAATATCCTGACTGCTGCAATAGAGATCTATTGAAATCGCGGCGGCATGGCCATGGGCAACCGCAGTAATAATGTTTTTCGGGCCAAAGGCTGCATCACCGCCGAAGAACACATCGGGCAAACTCGACTGATGGGTCAGCTCATCGACGATGGGCATGTCCCGGTCGTCAAACTCCAGGCCGATATCCCGCTCAATCCAGGGAAAGGCATTACTCTGACCGATGGCCACCAGCACCTCATCACAGGGAACCGTGACCGGTTCCTCCTCGGTGGGAATCAGCTTGCGCCGACCCTGATCATCATACTCGGCACGAACTTTCTGAAACTTCATGCCCACCAATTTGCCGTTTTCACTCAGGTATTCCAGCGGCTGGTGGTAGTTGAGAAACGGCACCCCCTCGTGCATGGCGTCTTCCTTTTCCCATTCTGACGCCTTCATTTCATCAAATCCGCTACGCACGGTGATTGTGACCTCTTCGCCGCCCAGGCGCAGAGCGGTACGGCAGCAATCCATGGCGGTATTACCCCCGCCGATTACCACTACCCGTTTGCTGATCTTGTCGATATGGCCAAAATGAACACCGGACAGCCAGTCGATACCCACATGCACACTATCGGCCACCGCTTCGGCACCGGCCACGTCCAGCCAGTTACCCCGAGGGGCACCAGTGCCCACAAAGATGGCATCAAACCCTTCGTCCCGCAGTGCCTGCAAACTGGTTATCTCGGTGCCGAAATGGGCTTTCACTCCCATATCCAGAATTCGGTTTACCTCTTCGTCGAGCACCTCTACCGGCAGGCGAAAACTGGGGATTTGTACCCGCATAAATCCGCCACCACGTCTGTCGCGCTCAAACAGCTCAATTTCATAGCCCAGCGGCATCAGGTCGCGAGCCACCGCCAGTGACGCCGGCCCGGCACCAATCAAGGCAACGCGTTTGCCGTTTTTCTTTTTCGGTATTTCCGGCATACGCTGGCTAATATCGCCTTTGTTATCCGCCGCAACGCGCTTTAATCGGCAGATGGCTACCGGTTTTTCCTCCACCCGACCACGACGACAGGCAGGCTCACAGGGCCGGTCGCAGGTCCGCCCCAACACCCCGGGAAATACATTACTGTGCCAGTTAAGCATATAGGCATCGGTGTAACGCTCGGCGGCAATCAGACGAATGTACTCAGGCACATTGGTGTGGGCAGGACAAGCGTGCTGACAATCGACTACTTTCTGGATGTAGTCGGGATTTCTGATGTCACTTTGCTTCATCGGGTGTCACTTTGTTTCACAGGCTTTTTTCTTTTATAGGTAGTGGAGGGCGTAACCGCGTAATGTAAGTGCGCAGGCGTCTTTAGGTCAAGAAAAGCCCGGCCGCAAACCGCCTGTTTTTAACTCTCTCGCCAGTTGACCAGTTCCCGTAGCACGGCGGTGGCAAAACATCCCGGCGGCAACTCAAATTCAAGAACCAGATCCTCTCCCTGGAAACGCCACTCCAGGCTGCGCAAGTCGATGCACAGGGAACGGCGTTCATGGCGCAATCCGGCGTCGGCCAGACCTTTTGCCAG
>JAYNPV010000029.1:6600-8231 GCA_038113925.1 Gammaproteobacteria bacterium
GCCTGCTGCTGTTCAAGAATCGCCACCTGCGCGGCGGCCGGGGTTGCTCCCTTCCCCCAGAGCGGCCCGCTGATGGTCACATCGCCGCTGTCAAGCCGCTGTACAGTCGCGCTATCTAGCGTTTCGGCCACAAAAAAACTCCGGCTGCCGGCAAGCAACATCACCTCTCCAGGCAGCGCCTGATTCCAGTTACCCAGGCGCAATCGCTGATCCAGCAGCTGATTAAAAAGGTGACTACGAGCGGCTGAAATCAGCAATCCTTTAAGCGAGCGGTTTTTAACTCGACGTTGGCCGGTAAACAGCTCCATGGCCTGGTCAACATTGTCACCATGTCGCCCGAAGCGCTGCTCGCCAAAATAGTTGGGGCAACCCTTTTCCCGCAACTGTAGTAACCGCGCTTCAGCGGCACCGGGATCTCCGCTGAGTTCACGCAGTCGAATTTCGAACCGGTTACTGGCGTGCAATCCACGGCGCAGCTTCCTGCCGTGTCGATGCTGCTCTAATAGATCCCACTGATCAGCATTGGGCGGTGACGGGTCATCACGCCCCGACAGCGCAATGCTGAACCATTGCTCGGTCTCGGCAAACTTGTCCTTGAGGCCGGAATAGCCCACCGTATTGGCGCGCACTCCGGCCCAGGCCGCCAGCTGGTTCACCAGCTGCGGCGTGGTCATACCGCGTTTCCTTACCCGCACCCAGAGGTGTTCGCCGCTGCCATCAAAGGGCAGATCAATCTGCTCGGTGACCCGAAAATCCTCCACCTGCTGACGCAGGCGAGCCCGAATCACCGGACCGCCAAAACTGTGAGCTAAATCGAAAAACGGGTGCACTATAATGGGTCAGCCGAATGAAGCGGGGCGCGAATTATAGCTGCGATCGCTCAGTTCGGCGGAATAACCTCTCCCTGCATTTATCCCCTTGGCAGGGCTATTGTCTGGCCTTTATTCGGAGTTCGACCCCTGGTCATGGATAATCCGCAGACCAACCTGGCCCTGGCCCGGTTTATCGTCCCCTTTGCCAGTTTCACCACGCCTTTTCTGGGCAGTTCGATTAACGTGGCACTGCCGGCCGTGGCGGCAGAATTTGACATGGATGCGGTAACCTCGGGCTGGTTCACCACCAGCTATTTTCTCGCCGCCGCCATGTTTATGCTGCAGGCCGCTCGCCTCGGCGACATCTACGGTCGGCGAAAATTCTACCTGGCCGGGCTACTGCTGATCGCAGGTTCAAGTCTGGTTATGTTGTTCTCCGGCTCTGCCAATCAGCTGCTTTTCTGGCGATTCATTCAGGGCATCGGCGGGGCACTTATTTTTGGCACCAGTCATGCCATTATGGCGTCAATTTTTCCCCCGGAGTGGCGCGGTCGGGCACTGGGGCTAAACGTCACCGCCATCTATCTCGGTATGACCTGCGGGCCGTTTCTCGGCGGTGTACTCACCCATCAGTTTGGCTGGCGCAGCCTGTTTATTCTGGCCGGTGGCATGTGCCTGGTTGGCGTCTTCCTGTTTAACCGCTACATCCATGGCGAATGGGCGGAGGCCGCGGGTGAAAAATTTGACTGGCTGGGGGGGTTCTGGGTGGCGGCGGCCCTCGCTGCGCTGGTGGTGGGCAGCGGCCGGTTACCGCAGAAC
>JAYNPV010000029.1:8241-16470 GCA_038113925.1 Gammaproteobacteria bacterium
TTATTGGCGGTATCTTCCTGCGCCAGCAGGCCCACTCCAATAGCCCGCTGCTGGATCTGAAACTGTTCACTCACAACCGTGGGGTCGCCACGGCAGCGGGCAGCGCGTTTTTAATGTATTGCGGCACTTTCGGGGTCGGATTTTTACTCAGCCTTTACCTGCAGTACGGTCGGGGATTAAACCCGCAGCAGGCCGGAATCATTCTGCTCGCGCAACCGGTTGCCCAGGTACTGGTGGCCGGTTACGCCGGCAGACTCTCGGACCGTATTGACCCGCGCTGGCTGACTACCTTGGGGCTGCTCTGCTGCGCCGTCGGTATTCTCATCATCATGCCCATCGGTGAGACCGATATGCCGCTGTTTGCCCTTGTCGGTCTGACCCTGACCGGGATCGGCATCGCCGCCTATTCTGCGCCCAATACCCACGCGGCCATGGGGGCCGTGGGCAAGCGCCAGCTCGGCGTGGCAGCGGGGATTCTGCAAACATCGCGGCTGGTGGGACAGATGATTTCACTGGGAATACCCATCATGCTTTTCAGTCTGTTGCTCGAACAACAGGCCAATCTGGCGGACACCGATCCGGCACAACTTCTGACAATCATCTATATCGCCTTCACTGCCTTTGCGGGACTGAATTCTCTGGCGGGGATAATTTCCTGGATGCGGCCGACCACGCTCGCCGCTGGTTCGAGCAAGTGAACCGATATCTGCGCGGGTTAGTGACAGCTACGGACAGGTGCGGCACCATAAACGCCTTAATCAGGAGAAACCTCTTATGCCCTCATTTGATGCCGTTTCCAAAGTCGATATGCACGAGCTGACCAACGCTGTCGACCAGGCCAATCGGGAAATCAGCAACCGTTTTGATTTTAAAGATACCAACGCCCGAGTAGAGCAGGAAAATAACCAGTTAACCCTGTTTGCACCCAGTGATTTTCAGGTCGATCAGGTGCTGGAGATACTCCGCGGGACCCTGGCAAAACGCAAAATTGACTTGAAGTCGCTGAAACCGGGCGACAAGGAGAGCAATGTTGCCGAGTGCAGAATGCCGCTGACCGTCCGTGAGGGCATTGATCAGGCGCTGGCAAAAAAAATCACCACCCAGATCAAATCGGGAAAATTCAAGGTGCAGGCCAGCATTCAGGGCGACCAGGTTAGGGTCACCGGCAAGAAACGCGATGACCTGCAGGCGGTGATAGCGATGCTGCGTAAGGCTGACCTGGAGATGCCACTGCAATTCATTAATTTTCGGGATTAACAAAAACGACTGGTCTAAACCAGCACCCGCTCACAAAGGAGGAGAGCCCCATGAGCCAGCCCCACCAGATCAATTACGATAATTTAGCCCCCCCTCGCGAGAACCAGAGCACCGCTGTCCGCCAGGGGGTCGGCCTGTGTGAACGCGATTTTCTCTCCCTGGCCAAGGTGCCGCCATTGCATAAGGTACTGCCCCCAGCGGTAATGATGCCGGAATCGGGAGTTGTCGATTTCAGCAAGGAACTTGGTCTCAACTGGCCGGCCACCATGCCCAACCTGTTGGCCGGCAATGAGAAGCTGTCTGCCAGTGAAACCTGCGAGCCGGGTGCCAATGCCGGCGCCCTGGTGATGCTGGTACTCAGCGGCGGTGGCTGGCTGACTCATGGCGATGAAAAACTGGAACTGCGGCCCGGTGACATCTCGTTTCTGCCCGGTAATCAGGGGATTACGGTCAGCGCCGGCGATCAGGGATTGAGCTTTTTTTATGTCGACGATTCACCCTTGGCCGCTTACATGGGTTGGCAGTTAGCCCCTTCTGATCGCACCGCGTTCACCCACTTTCCAGCGGAAATATTAAAGGCAAAACTGGATGAGTATGAGGCGGCGGGTATTGATGCCTCCGGGGTGTTTTTGACCCATGCCGGACTGCCCGATGAAAAACTGGCCACGCCGCATCTGTTTGCCCATCTTAACCGGCTGATGCCCGGTGCCCGTAACACGGTTCACGCCCACGCTGCACCGGCGCTTACCTACGTTATTCACGGCGGCAACAACTGTTTTTCCCTGCTCGGTGAACCGCTGGTCAATGGCGAGATACAGGACCCGGCCCGTGTGGACTGGGTCGACGGTCAACTGTCAATTACCCCGCCCAATCTCTGGCACGGTCATTTTAACGATGGTGATGAACCCATTTTGTCGCTGGTCATCCAGCCCGCAGGGCTCTATTACAACGAGCGCACCATGAACTTCCTATTCGCTGACAAACCGTAGGCCAACAACCATGAATGCACCCCAGGATATTCCCCAAATTGATCTCACCTGGCCCGAAGAGGGGTTCACCCGCGTGCCCTATCGGGTCTTCATGGACCCCGATATTTACGCCCGGGAACAGCAACGTATCTTCCGCGGTTCCACCTGGAATTATGTCGCGCTTGCCGTCGAGCTGCCCCGGCCCGGAGACTATAAAACCACCCAGATTGGCGACACGCCGGTGGTCGTCACCCACGGCCTCGACGGTGAATACCACGCCATGGTTAACCGCTGCGCCCACCGGGGCGCGCTGGTCTGCCGCGACAACAGGGGTAACGCCGAGACCCTCACCTGTGTTTACCATCAGTGGGCCTTTGATACGGCGGGTGACCTGGTCGGCGTACCGTTTCGCCGTGGCCTGGGCGGCAAAGGTGGCTACCCGAAAGATTTCGACATGAAACAACACGGCCTGCAAAAATTAAAGGTCGAACTGTTTGGCGACTGTATTTTCGCCACCTTTGATCACGACATGCCCGACGTGGCGACCTATTTTGGTCCGAAAATGAGCGACTACCACCGCCGCATGTTCAATCGCCCCATCGAACTGCTCGGCTACCATCGCCAGTTCATTGATAGCAACTGGAAACTCTACGCCGATAACACCCACGACCCCTATCACGCCAGTCTGCTGCATCTGTTTCACACCACTTTCGGGCTCTATCGCGCCTCGCAGATATGCGGTACCGAACTCGACGAAACCGGCATGCACAACTGCATACATTCCAAAGCAGGCACCGATGAAGAGCGCATCGACGCCTATAAAACCGCCGACATTCGCACCTACGAAGAGAGTTTCACCCTCAATGATCCCTCGGTACTTGCCGGTTGGCCGGAATATGATGACGGTGACACTCTTTGTATCCACGTCATCTTTCCCAACCTGGTGGCCCAACAGATCGCCAACACCCTGGCAACCCGGCAGATCATCACCCACGGCCCGGATAAGTTCGAACTGATCTGGACCTACTTCGGTTACGCCGACGACAGCCCTGAAGAGCGCGCCATGCGCATCAAGCAGATTAATCTGATCGGTCCTGCCGGACTGATCTCCATGGAAGATGGCGATGTTTGTGAAATCGTTCAGGAGGCCATTATTCGCGACGGCGACAAGTCGTCGGTAGTGCGGATGGGCGGCGATCAGGTGGTCGAGTTTGAGGACACCACCCTGACCGAATCGGGGATGCGGGGGTTCTGGCGCGGTTATCGGGAAATCATGGGTTTTTAGCCCGATTAATCGGCGCTTCCCAGGTCGACGGATAACTGATCGTCGATCTGCTGCCAGATCGGCTGCTGCAGGGACTCGGCTTCGACCAGCAGGTCATGTCGGGCTGCCGGCACCCTGACGGTTCGGCAGTCGGGTAGGCGAAGCTGTAACCTCTGGCAGGCGGCGACATCGACCACTGACTCCTGCTCAGCAAGAAACTGAGTAACGGGCTGGGAAATACGCTCAAGATAAGCCGGCCGCAGCAGGGCCTGGATGGAGCGGAAAGCGGCCTGTAACCAGCCATAACTCGGTGAACCGAGTTGCAGTGCCGGTTCGGCCTGCAGGCAGGCGACTTCATAAGCCACCTGCTGCGGGTCCGAACAGAGATCCGCCAATCCCTCTTGGCGATAGCGGTCGGCATTAAACCCTTTGCCGCCGGGGACATACTTTTCCCTGCCACCGAGAAGAATCGCCATCCCGACAATCAGTCTCGCCAGGGGCAACGGATAAGGCCGGGTGTTGACGCCGACCAGCGGAGCCGTCAGCCAGGCATGGCGGAATAGGCGTTCCCCGGGGTGCTTTTCTGCCAGCCAGCGCAACGCAACGTGCGCGCCCATGGAGTGGGCCAGCAGATAACAGTCATTCCACGCCGGAGGCGAGTCGAAAAATGCCGCCGTTACGCACTCTAGGTCGAACAGATAGTCACTGAAATCATTGACGTGGCCGATCTGGGGATTGTCCAGCGGCCGGGTCGACAATCCCTGTCCCCGCCAGTCGAAACTGATGGTCTCCAGTCCGCGCTCAAGCAACTTGATAACCACCGGATAATATTTTTCGAGAAAACCTCCCCGCCCGGTAAGTAGCAGCACCCTGGCCCGTACTCTTGCCGGACGCCAGCGGCACTGGCGTAAGGATATATCCCGATTAACGACTAGCCGGTGCTGCTCGAAGTCAGCGGTTAATTCCTCCAGGCGTTGCTCAATCGCGCTGCGAACCACCCGCGCGATCTACTTCTGCTTGTATCTGGAAAATCCGTCACGACGGAGAAAATCGTCACTGGTTACCGGCTGCTGGCGGGAACCTACCTGATATGCCAGCGCCAACTGGCGCTGACTGTTGCCATCGGGACCTTGATAGCGTACCACCCATGCCCGCTCATACTGACCCACGCGCACATGAGGACCAATTTCCATGATGGGTTCCAGCCCGGAGAATCCGACGCCGTCGATTCGGGCCAGGTGCTGCCAACGCCAGCCGCGAAATTCCGGCCCGGCACTGAGTTCGGTAACCTCGTAAACCGACTGCGCAATCGCCTTGTCAGCGAGTCGAAATATCTGCTTTTCCCGCAACGCCAATTCCCGGCCAGTGGCGAGCGGGGCAAATGGTGGACTGGCAGCAGCCGTGACCAGAACACTGGCAGGCTGCTGCGCCCAGCGAATATCTATGGGCTGATCGGCAGCCTTGAGTCGAAACAGACTCATCCCCGCGCCAGAGGAAACCGGGGAATGGCCTTCCACACCGAATCCCTGACCGCTGCCGATAATTAATATTTCACCATCCGCCGCAACGCGATTAACCCTGTGTCTAAGCTGCTGATTTTGTTCACGGGTTAATTCCAGCAACGGGTAACCACCGCGCTGGCGATAAATCCCGAACAGAATCTCTGCCATTCGCTGGCGTTCATCCGCAGAGAGCGGTTTATTACTCAAGGGCAAGGCAATCCCTGCCATCCGGAGCGGCCGCTGGAAGTCTCCATCGCGCCATTTTTCAACGCGACGCAGTTCAGCCACCTTTACCCGGTTTCGATATAACTCGATGCCATCGCCATTTCGCAGCAGCGTCAACAGACCTTCCACAAATTGCCTGTTGCCCAGATCAGCCCGTAATTGATCATCAAGCGCCAGTGCCAGGGTCAATGCCGGATCACTACCATCGGCACTACTCAATCGCGGCGATTGCGGCGGAATCAAGGGTGAGGGCTGCTCGGCCTTCTGCGGGGAAACCGGCGCCTCAGACCCGGTTTTCTGCCCCGACGATTGCCGCGCAACCTGATCAGCAACCCCCGGGGTATCCAGCGACTCCGGGGGCGCTGACTCCAGCACAGGTTGAGCGAGCGCCAGCTTGGGCCCGTCAGCATTGGAAAGTTGTTTTTCCGGAGAAGGAGCCACGACGGTAACGGGGGGCTCCTGCTCAGCGGCCGAGGCAACCCGCTCCTTGAACAGCGTCTCCTTCCGGTCAAGCTGCAAGGTTATCCGGCGATGCTCTCCGCCTTTCAGGTGGATCACTTTCTCGCCACTGAGCCGCGAATAACTACTCTCAATAAGCTCAGCGTAAAGCCGGTGCTCGCCGGCGGGAATATTGCTCAGGGTTAACGGCGAATGACCAATCAGGTGCCCGTCCATTCGCAGCAATGCATCGCCCGGAGAGGTGGTAATTTCCAGTTTTGCCAGCGGCGTGGTGGGCCGCAATTTCAGTTCAACCCGCTGCGGTTCACCGGCAACCACAGTGATGGTCTTTCGCAGCGGCTGATAACCCTGACGAGTGATCTCCATTTGATGCTCATCAGCGCCGAGTTCGACTGAAAATGGCGTATTGCCCAGTGGCTTACCCGCCAGGCTCACTGCTGCCCCGGCGGGTTCTGTCAACAAGGTAACCGGGGCATACCCCTGCCCCAGAGGAACAGTGATTACGGAAGGACTCTTGCCGTCCACCCGAACCTGGAGCTGGCCATCTCGATAACCCGGCTTTTTAGCGGTGAGGGTATAGGTGCCATACTCGAGTTGCGTGCGCGATCCGTGCGCTACCGGTTGGCCGCCCGGATGCAACAGCAGCTGGCCCCCTTCCGGCCGGGTACCGACTACCAGCCAACGTTTTTGCAGAGCGCCTGCGTCCGCAGGTTCAACGGCTGACTGCTGCCAGGGTACCGGTGGCCTGCGCTGTTCAGGCATCGACTGGCAGCCCGCCAGCAACAGAGCCACCAACAGGGCCGATAATTGCCCTTTGCAGCGATCAATGAACAACATGAACACTACTCTGAAGCAATAATCGAGCGCCTGTGAAGATTTTTTGCCCAGGGGGCAGAGCCGGCAGTCAGGGTTCGATTAAGAGTCAGGGCGCTGATACTCCCCTGCTGGCTGGCGACAACAATCTCCGCCAGCTGATCATTGTTGATATCACCGATTACAGGAGAGACCAGCACCGCACTCTCCTGATTTATCCGGGTCGTTAACAGAAGCTGTCCGTCGTCCATATCAAGCACGCTTAACAAGCCACTCTGACCCACCAGCACCAGATCCGGCAGCTGATCATTACTCAGGTCAATTGACGCCCCGTTGGCCACCACCCGATCTCCGGTCTCTTGCCGCCAGAGGAGTTCGCCCCCCTCCACCGACAGGGCCATCACCTGACCCGAATCTGCGGTCACCAGCAACCGCTGCGCACCCGCAGCATCGGCCGTCACTATGGGAGTCATGGTGGATTCGGTCTGCGCCGAATGGCGCCAGGAAATCAGCCCGCTGTTAGCAAACAGGGCATAAACTCCAGAAGTTGAGGAAGCGACCACCACCAGAGGGCCTTCTTCACTCGCCGCCAGAACCGGGGCTGATAATGCACCTTCGGGCAGTTCCCGTTGCCAGTGAACCGCGGCGCTTTGGATATTCGCCGCCAGCGCCCAGACGACACCGGCATCGGTAGTCGCTACCAGCTCCAGGCTGCCGTCACCGTTGAGGTCCACTACCAATGGAATTTCCCTGACACCCACCAGCCCCAGAGCTGCACTATTCCATAATTCCTGGCCATTGGTACTATCCAGCGCCACCAACCCCTTGTTGCCGGTGGCAATCACAATTTCCGGAACCCCATTGCCATCGAGGTCGGCTATCTCCGGCCGGGTGTAGATGGCCCCATAGCCACTGCCCGCGCCGGTTTTCCAGAGCAGTTGTGCTTTGCCGTTAACGGCTGATATCACCCCTTCAAAACTGGCGACAATCAGGTCGTCAATACCATCGCCGGTGAGGTCTCCCGCCACCGCTGAACCGACCACGCGCCCGGCAAAGGGCAGGTCGAAAATCATCTTCCCCTCTTCGCCATCGAGCACCAGCAAGTGACCCCCACCATCGGCAGTCACGGTATCCAGATAACCGTCACCGTTGACATCGGCCAGCAAGGGGGCAGTCGGATAACTTCGGCCCGATGGCAGTTGCCGCTCCCATAGCGGCGAAGCGGACAGGGGCTCGGTTATCGGCGCGAGGGCAGGTAATTCGTTGTTCCCGGAAGGCAGCAACATATAAATAACTACTACCAGCAGCAGCGCGGCGACACCACCGCCTATCCAGTAAAGGTTACCCCACTCTTTGGGGCGCTGGATGGCATGCGTTTGAACCGTTGCATTGGGATCAAAACCACCGCTCTCCAGCCGCTCACTGTCCCGCAGCGCCTGCTCAGACGGCACTATGTAAGCCAGCTTGATACTGCCCAGTCTGACGCGGTCAGAATGGTGTAGCTGCCCTCCCATAACCGCTTCGCCGTTAATGGAGGTGCCATTGGTCGACTCAGCGTCTTCGATTTTCCAGCCACCGTCGGTTTTAATCAGTACTGCATGGCGACCGGAGACGCTCTGATCCTCAAGCACGATATCGTTGCTGGAGTTTCGGCCCAGGGTATACCGGGATTTGGTCAGAGGGATTTTCTGCCCGGCCTTGCTACCGGTGCGGACCAGCAGATCGGGCCCCGCCAGATCAT
>JAYNPV010000029.1:16480-17279 GCA_038113925.1 Gammaproteobacteria bacterium
GAAAATGGCGCGCAATCGTGGCCTCTTCATCATCTTCCGGACCCTCGACCAGAAATTCAATCTGATCAACGCTTATTTTATCGCCCGGGCGCACCATGGAAGTCGACACCTGCTGGCCATTAACCCGGCTGCCGTTAGTCGATCCCAGATCGCGTAAAAAAAGCTGCGAGTTGAGTACTTCAATTTCGGTGTGACGGCGAGATACCTGGGGCGTTTTCAGCACCAGATCACAATTCGGGTCCCGGCCAATAACCACTTTGCCGCCCAGTGGGAAGCGCAGCCCGCTCACGGCGTCATTCAGCCCCTTTAAACTCCAGGCTGAGGCCCCATCATTTGCTGCAGCGAACACCGCAGCCATCTCTTCATCAACGCCAGCTTCCGGTTGACGATCACGACTACGCAAATCAGAGGCGTCAAATTTTTCGGTCGCCATAAAGGGATCGACGACTTCCATCTCTATCGATTCCAGATTAAGCAGATCGCCCATCTGCAGCGGCTCACTACCATTAAGCGGCTGGCCGTTTTTGGTACACGAGTGGCCCACTAAATTTACCGCCAGTACCCGATCGTCCTGACGGAAAAACTCCAGCTGAAATTCGGCGATACCCGCTTCCTGAAGCACCACGTCATTCCCCGGGTCAGATCCAAGGGTAATACGCGCCTTGTTTAAGGGAACCGTGGAGTAATCGCGATTGGTGAATTTAAGCTCCAGCATCGAGCACCTCGCCTTCAGAGTCACCGCAAACAGATCATCCTGTGAAGCCTGTCTGCGGATTATTATCGTTGGTTAATTATGGCA
>JAYNPV010000029.1:17289-17757 GCA_038113925.1 Gammaproteobacteria bacterium
GCCCTGATTCGTATCGACTGCTCAGGCCGGCGCGCGCACTGCTCGCCTGTCCCCCTGTTGACCGGTATCGCCTAACCCTGAATCCGATTATCCATCGACAACAATAAGTGGATGATCCCGCTCAATAAAATCAACAAAAGGAATGCCAACCCCAACCTAATGAAAATCCATTCAACGAGACAGATAAAACGGTGCATCGATCTGAATGCCCTGTCCGGGAATTACCGGATACTCGCTGAGCGCTGTCAAGGCAGTGAATGCGCCACCGTGGTTAAAGCTAACGGCTACGGTTTGGGGGTGGATGCTGTGAGTCGGGTATTCCATGACAGCGGTTGCCATAGCTTTTTTGTTGCCACCCTTGAGGAAGGGGAACAGCTGCGCCGGTCACTGCCGGCAGCGTCGATTTATATTCTCAATGGCGTGGGCCGGGAATCCGCCGAGCGCTTTAACCAGGCGCGTCTGATCCCG
>JAYNPV010000030.1:0-2653 GCA_038113925.1 Gammaproteobacteria bacterium
ATTTGACTGTTAGCTCTTGGGGGAGAAGTCGTCATGAATGCACCTAATCCAGGAAACTGGGCCAGGAAATATCCTGATCTGGGCACGGGGCCCGTGCCGGTGGCCCCTTATCTCTCCGCCGACTATTTTGAGCGGGAACGGGAAAAGGTGTTTAAGAAATGCTGGCTGAAAGTCGCCCGGGTAGAGGAGCTTGCCGAGGCGCGGGACTACAAGGTGCTGCCGTTCCAGTTTGCCGATGCCGAGGTGATTGTTATCCGCGGTGAAGATGGCCAGGTGCGCAGTTTCTATAACACCTGTTCACACCGTGGCAATAAGGTGGTCTGGCAACCGGGAACCGGACACGCCAGAGGCGGTGGCCTGCAGTGCCGATTTCACGGTTGGGTGTATGGAACCAGAGGGGAGCTGCTGTCCGTTCCGGAAGAAGGCGCATTTTTTGATCTCGATAAAGAGAGTTGCGCGTTAACGCCAATAGCCACCGATATCTGGGAAGGCTTTGTCTTTATCAACTTTGATCCGGAGCCGGCAGAGTCACTAAAAGAGTATCTCGGCGAGATGGGCGAACGACTGGCCGGATTCCCCTACCAGCGGTTTTCAGAGGCGCACACCTACCGGACTGTACTCAACTGTAACTGGAAGGTGGCGCAGGATGCCTTTTCTGAGGCCTACCACGTCAATACGATTCATGAAGGGACCTTCCCGGACGGATTTAGCACAGAGCTGTTAGATGTGCAGCTGCTGGGGCTGCACCATTCCTGCGGAGTTTGCCAGGCTGACGGGGGTAAGCCGCCGCCGGTAGCAGCTCTGTCGCATCAGTTTTCCACCGCCTCCATCGCTAAAAAACAGGGTGAGCAGTCGTCGATGTTACCCGCGGAGGTGGGTAACGATCCGCGCCATGCGTTTGAGCTGGCGGTGCTGTTTCCAAATTATCTGGTGCACATTCTGGAGGGGATGTATTTCACCCACCAGTTTACGCCGATCAGTGTTGACCAAACCCTGTGGGAAGGGGTGCAGTATTTTGCGCCGCCGAACAATGCCGGTGAGCGTTTTAGTCATGAATATGGCCAGGTGCTGCAGCGAAATGCCTGGCTCGAAGACACCGCCACCATGGAAGATACCCATCAGGCGCTTAAATCGGGTGCCAAGCAGCAGCTTTATCTACAGGACGGTGAAATTCTTATCCGCCATCTACTGCAGGTGGTGGACGAGCTCGTCAACGCCTGACTGCAGGATTGATTCGGGGAGTCCTGAGGATGACCAAAAGCGTAGATTACTATTCAGCGGTGCTCGAACCCTGGTTTGAGCGCTGGGATTTGATGACCCAGAATGAGCGGGAAGTCCAGCGCCGGTCGAGTAGCGTCCCGCAGCTGCAGGGATTCTATGACGCCATGCTGCCGCAAATGGAAGGACTCATCGCGGTGCTGAATGAATACCCGCTCAATGAGATGCCTGCGCAGGCTCGTAGCCTGATGAACCTGGCCCTGTCGCTAGCGGAAATTGCTCCCCATGTGGAGTTCTATAAAGGCGCTTCCGGGGTGCCCTATGCCTTTGAAGAAAGCCGGTTTATTGCTGAGCGGGGTGACCTTGCGCGGCTCTGAAACAGCTCTGCAAATCAGACGATGGTAAGGGCAGTTTATGGAATCTCTTGAGCAGAAAGTCCAGCGGCTGCTGGATATTGAAGCGGTGAAAAACCTGATTGCCACCTACGCCAGGGGGGCGGATCGTAATAATGATCCAGAGATTATGGCGCCCCTGTTTGCCCCTGATGCGGTTTGGGAGTGTGAGGGGTTTGGTCGTCATCAGGGTCGCGATGAGATTGCTCGTGCGCTGGGCGAGACGGGTCAGAATGACATCACCTGGACCCTGCACTACATGATTTCGCCGACGGTGCAGATTAACTCCGATGCCACCACCAGCACGGCCCATTACTACCTCTGGGAGCTGGCCAACATGCGTGGCGGAAGCGGCAACATTGAGGCATGTTGGGCGGGTGGAACCTATGACGTTGAGCTGATTAAGCTTGAAGATCAATGGTATTTTCGCCACATGCGCCTGAATCTGAAGCTGGTGGCCCCCTACGATAAAGGCTGGAAAGACGGTCCAATTCAAAGTTTCTAACAATAGACCGCGGATATAAATAATTCTAAAACAGGAGGTTGAGGGTGACCGACATTAAGTTTGGTGTTTACTGTGAAATGCAGACCGCTCCGGGTAAAAATCACGCCGAGCTCACCTGGGAGGTGTTCCGGCTGATCGAGCAGGCCGACCAGCTGGGGTTTGATGTTTACGCATTGATTGAACACCACGGCTTTCAAACTTTTGGTATTTCCGCCAACCCGCTGGCGCTGTTCAGTGCAGTGGCGCAAAAAACCGACAACATCCGTTTTCGCACCATGTGCAACACCCTGCCGCTGCATAACCCGGTGGTGGTTGCCGGCGAAATCGCCGAGGCCGACATTCTCACCGGGGGTCGGCTGGATATTGGTGTGGGTCGAGGTCACGCATGGCTTTATCCCAAGCTAGGTATTCCCATGGCGGAAAGCGCCGGTCGTTTTAACGATGGGCTGAATATTCTGCCGCTGGCCTGGACCGAGGAGAGTTTTTCTTACCATGGCGAGTATTACCAGCTGGAAGATGTCAGCGTCGTGCCCAAGCC
>JAYNPV010000030.1:2663-9716 GCA_038113925.1 Gammaproteobacteria bacterium
CAGCAGCCGCATCCGCCGATTTTTATGACTGGCACCAGCGGTCGGGGATTTAAAATGGCCGCCGAAAAAGGCTGGAATATCTGTTGCGGCGGCCCGGCTCCGCTTGAAGTGTTTACCCCGGCGATCGATATTTACCGGGAAACCTGCGCCAAGGTGGGGACTCAACCCTTTGTTACCTATGTGCGCGGCGTTTTTCTGGCCGATGATGAAGCCACCGCCCACAAAGAGGCCAAACAGGCGATTCTTAATTTTTACGAATTTAACGTTCGCCCCCACGATTCACTGCGCGATGGCAGTCGCAAGCAGGAGATGATCGACGCCGGCTAGGGTTTTTACGCCGGTGATCTGTTTCAGGCCATGCGTAAATTCAGTTATGACGAACTCATCGACCAGCAGTTGGTTTATGTGGGTACTGCCGACCAGGTCACCCGGCAGATAGAGGACCTTCATGGTCAGATCGCTTTTGATGAGTTCGATATCCTCAGTCATTATGGAGATATCGACCTGCACCAGGCTTATCGCACCCAGGAGATATTCGCCAAAAAGGTGATGCCGGCGTTTCGCTGATCCCGGACAGCCTGTTTAGGAATCGCAAATGGCCTCCGATTCTCAGATCAATGAGCTGCCTTTGGCGCAGCTGGCGGCCCGGCTGGCCATTGGTGAAATTTCTGCCGTTGAGGCGACCGAGCATTATCTGGCGCGCATCGACCAGCTGGATCGTAGGGGTCCCGAACTCAATGCGGTAAGAGAGATAAATCCGGCAGCCCTGACCCAGGCTATCGCCCTGGATGCCGCCCGGCAGCGGGGGGAATCCTTAGGTTCTCTCCACGGCGTGCCGGTTCTGCTCAAAGACAACATGGCCGTCAGCGGTGGCATGGCCACCAGCGGCGGGTCCTTGGCGCTGGCTGATTTGCGGCCCGACCGGGATTGCACCCTTGCGGCTCGCTTGATTGCCGCCGGTGCCATTGTGCTTGGCAAAGCAAACCTCACCGAGTTTGCCGATTATCTCGGGGCAGAGATGCCCGCCGAGTTTAGTTCCGCCGGAGGGGTGGTTAACCATCCCTACGGCGGCAGGTATGGTCGCGGTGGAGGTTCCAGTATTGGCCCGGCCTGTGCGGTGGCTGCAGGTTTGTGCGCGGCAGCCGTTGGCAGTGAAACCCAGAACTCCCTACAGACACCGGCGGCGGAGAGTTCGATAGTATCGATTAAACCTACCGTTGGTCTGGTGAGTCGTGCCGGCATGGTCCCGTTGGCCATGAGTCAGGATACCGCCGGACCCATGGGCCTTACGGTCGCCGATGCGGCGGCCCTGCTCGGGCCCATGGCCGGAGTTGACCCGGCCGATAGCCTGACGTTAACAGGCGCAGCCTATGCGCTAACCGATTACTGCCAGTTTCTTGATGCAAACGCCCTGGCAGGTTCGCGTATCGGCATCGCCAGGAAACAGTATTTCGGACGAGCCGGCCAGCAGCAGGCGGAGGCTATGGTGGAAAAGGCCATTGAGCAGATGCGCCTGGCAGGCGCGGTGATTGTCGACCCGGCCGATATTCCCACGGCAGATGAGATTGCCGTCGCACGCTCGACGGTTTTCCCCACTGAATTCAAGGCCGGACTCAACCAGTTTCTGGCGCAATATGGTCACTCCTCGGTGACCAATTCCCTGGCTGAGATCATCGCGTTTAACGAGGCCCACCCGGAGCAGTGTCTGCAGTATGGTCAGGATCTGGCGATTAATGCCCAGGCCAGCGCCGGATTAAATAGTGACGCTTATCGGGCCGACCGATTGCGCGATATTGCCCTGAGCCGCGATTCGGGTATCGACGCGGTGATGAAACAACATCAACTCGATGCGGTGGTTACCCCCGCTGGTGCCGCCGCGAAACTTACCGGCAAGGCTGGCTATCCGGTGGTCACGGTTCCGGCTGGTTTTACCGATGATGATCAGCCGATCGGCGTCAGCTTTATCGGCAGTGCCTGGCAGGAGCCCCGTTTGATCGGCCTGGCCCATGCATTTGAGCAGACCGGCAGTTACCGGCGCAGCCCCTCCCTCCCGGGTTAGCTCCCACTGTGCAGGCAAGCACGACCAAAATTCAGGGGGTGGTCTGGTCGAAAGAATTGCAGTTTCCAGCGCCCACCAGGGGACGAATAAGCGGCGGTATCCTTTGGGAATTACTCAAACCCAGGCCGTACCTCTCTGGCAAATCGCTCCTGGGTGCGTCGGGCCAGGTGGGTGTCGATGCCGCCGAAGGCGCTGATGAGGCAGAACTCGTTAAAGCCCACTTCGCCATGAAAATCTTCCAGCTGGCGGGTCACCGATTCGGCAGTGCCGACAAAGGCGAGGCCGGAATCAATAATGTCGTCTGCTGACATTCTGCCCAGCTCCAGCAGGGCATCGGTGGTGTAAAAGCCGTAGCCGCCCTCGAGGAGCGACTGTTTGGTGGCGTCATCCTGCAGGGTGGCCATGGCCTCGTTGGCCAGACTGAAAAATTTTACCACTGCCTCGCCGGCCTCACGCCGGGCGCTGTCCAGATCATCGGCGATATACACGACCCGCGAATAGCCCACATCGGGCTGAGTGCCATGCGAATGACAGGCATCAAGATAGACCTCAAGGGCTGGTTTAAAGGCTTCAAAGGGGGCAATACCGCCAAGGAATATGCCCCACCCCTGCTCCCCGGCGATACTAAAGGCACTGCCGCTGGTGCCGGTCATAAAGACTTTAGGGTGGGGTTTTTGAATCGGTTTGGGCACCACGCTGACATCTTCCACCGAATAGTATTCGCCACTGTATGAAAAACGCTCTTCGGTCCAGGCTTTGATCAGAATCTCCATCGATTCCTGGTAACGGCCGGGGCTCTCGCGATGGGCAATGCTCGCCGGGTTATACAACCAGCCGTGGCCGCGACCAATGCCGCATTCGATGCGGCCATTGGTAAGAATATCGGCCGCCGCTATTTCGCCGGCAAGAATCATTGGATTGTGCAGCGGCAGGGTGTGACAGACGGTACGAAAGCGAATGTTGTCGGTGCGTTGGGCGGCAGCGCTGAACAGGGCCAGCGGGTTGGCGGAGATGCTGAAGTTCTCAAAAAAATGGTGTTCGATCAGGCAGTAATATTCGTAGCCGTGCTGATCAGCGTTTTCGATCAGCGCCATGATGTCCCAGGTGGTCTGGTGATGATCGGCACCGGGAATATTCTGCAGGTCACAATAGACTCCAAAACGTAGCGGCGTAGCCATCTGCGCTCCTCCCTTTAGTGTTTGACCATCTGCCGATGGTCATTGCAGCAAAGCCTCTGTACCAGTGTAGAGATCAGTTGGGCAGATACAAGGTTTGATTTTTATTGACTCGGACGCCGGCGATTGCCACAGATTGCTGCCCGGTGATTGCCCCTTTGATGCTTGATGCTCCCGGGTGGGTGCCACGGCAGCTCCGAGCGGTCGCAGTACCTCGGCAGTAGCCGGTTGGTTAGCTGCAATTTTGCAAAAGGATCGGCCAGACGGGTAACGGGAGGAGAGAGAGTGACGTATCCCCGCCCGGCCGATTTTTTACTCGGTTAACACCCAGTCGCGGTTTATAAACCGGCAGCGTGTTTTTGAAGATAACTGGCGACGCCATCCGGATTGGCCTGCATGCCGGGTTGGCCGGATTGCCAGCCCGCCGGGCAGACTTCGCCGTGTTGTTCGTGAAACTGCAAGGCGTCAACCAGCCGCAGGTATTCATCTACATTGCGCCCCAACGGCAGATCGTTAATGGATTGGTGACGAATCAGCCCCGCCGAGTCAATCAGAAAGGTGGCTCGCAGGGCCACGTCGCCGCTGGCTGCCTGCACACCGTAATCGGTGAGAATCCGGTGCGACGGGTCCGCCACCATCGGGTAGTTGAGCGCCCCAACGCCGCCTTGGTCCACCGGGGTGTTACGCCACGCCAGATGGGTGAACTCTGAGTCAATCGATACGCTGATAACCGCCGTATTGCGATTGGCGAAGGCCTCTGCCCGAGGGCTGAAGGCGATCAACCCCGAGGGACAAACAAAGCTGAACACGAGGGGAAACAAGAAAACAACCGCGTAGCGACCGGCAATGGTGTTGCTGAGGGAAAAATTCTCGTCGATCGAGCCGTCAGCGAGTACCGCGGCGGCCACAAAATCGGGCGCAGGTTGGTTGATCATGTTCACGTTAATGGATCCTTTAAGAGAGTGATTTGAAGTCTGTATTACCGGTTAAAGCGGCAGCCCCTGGCGCGATATGGTTAGGGTTATTGCAGCGTCAGGTGGGGCGTTTGTTGGGTCGTTGGCGGCCGCGCTTCAACAAAACCGAGCCACTCGTCGACCAGCCGCCGAGTAGTGGTTTCTAGTGTGTCTGCGTTGCGGCAATTGGGATGGTCGTGGAGCATGGTCAGGTGGTGAACGATGGCCTGACGAGTGTGGGGGCAGGGATTCCTTTGGTAGCGGGTCATCAGGTAAAGCAGCGTGGAGATGACCAGCTCCAGCGGTTGGTGGCTATCGCGGGCTTGTGATTTCATGGCGGCTCCTTGTGGCTTCTCCATTCATGTTGCAAATGAGAATCAGTCGCAATAATAGGGAGGCAACCGTCATAAGGACAAGGGAAAATCCAGACTTTTTTTGGATTCCTTTCGGCGGTGCAGCTACTCACAATGGGGCGAAATCAGCTTGAGGGTCACAGCGGTGGCCGGTAACGCGGGATTCAGGCCGGATTCCGGCCCTTTGACCGGAACCCGCTTTCGGCAGCTGCCGGGTCGCCCAGGTAGCGCGACCCGGTAAGGGGTGAGTGGGTGATGGCGGCGTTATCGCCAGCCCCGGAAGGGGGATGAGCAGTCGGCAAGTTCACCGAATGTCAGGCGTTATCGTCTGAGCTGGCTACCGGCCAAGTCCCGGTGCTTCAGTGGTATTCCACCAATTTCCAAACCGACTGTATCCAGTCCATGTCGTCGAGGGGGGCACCCTCGGTGAGACGCTGAACGATCTGCTCGGCGGTATCCGGGAAGCGTATGCGAGTCGCTGAGGATTGTTTTAGCCAGTTGCTCAATGTTGATGGGGTCAGCTCCGGGGCCGTCTGCATCAGGTTTAGTTGTTGCAGTGCCGCCGCATTGGAGAGCTGCTCCATGTGACCGTGCAGCGGTATTGCCAGCGCTTTTTTGCCCAGGGTCAATATTTCGCTGATCAGGGCGAAACCGGCATTGCAGATGACGCCGCCAGCGGTGCGCAGGTCCTGCTGAAAACCCTCGCGCGAAAAAGGCAGCAGGTGAACATTCTGTTGGCGTTGCGGCTGGTCAACGCCGGTATAAACGTGAAAGTGAAAATCGGGGTGATGAACAAGTAGTTCCTGCAGACCTTGCGTCGATAGGGACGGGGTGTAGACAAGTATTAAAGTTTCATCAATGTCGGCGGATGACTCAGTGGCCTCAAGAATTGGCGGCAGGATCGGTTGATCGAAATGGTGCCAGTGAAGACCGATGGCCTGTTTGGCCGGCGCAAAATAGCGAAACACCAGCCGTCCCGCCAGGTTGTCCCCTGCCAGGGGTATCCGGTGCTGAAAAGCGTACTGATGACCGATGCCGAGCACGCCCATAATATGGTTTTTGCCTGCCCAGGCGGTGACCGGTTCAAAGTCGGTGATGATCTGATCGTACTCCTGGCAATTCAGGCTGCGGGCGTCGGCAATAAATTTCAGCGGAGAGTTACCGACTGTGGTCCCCAAATAATCGAGTTTGCCCTGATTGATTTTAAGCGTTAGCCCGGTAAAGGCGCGGTACTCCCCAAAGCACTCCATATCAAAATATTGGGCAGCAGGGCGACCGGAAAACAGGAAATCAACTTCATGACCGGCGGCACTCAGGCGTGGGGCCATGGCGCGGCCACGGGTGATATGGCCATTACCGGTACCCTGAATGCCGTAGAGAATTTTCAAGCGAACTTGGTGAAACTGCCGGCTCAGGCGGCTATCGAGCGTGGAGGTTCGGATGCTTCAGATCGGTGCCAGGCGCGTGTGCCCAAGCCTTCCAGCAGCTCCAATTGCCCGTTATCGTGCTCGACCAGGGCGGTGCAGCTCTCCACCCAGTCGCCGGTATTGGCGTAGGTCATCTGGCCGATCTGCTCAAGGGTGGCCCGATGGATATGCCCACAGATAATGCCGTCGACATCCCGGCTTTTTGCCGCCTGGGCGAGGGTTTCCTGGTAGCGGTCTATAAATTGCACTGCATTCTTTACCTTGTGTTTCAGGTAGCCCGCCAGCGACCAGTAGGGCCGTCCAAACCAGTGTCTGCTGGCATTGACCAGCCGATTCAGCGATAGCAGCCATTCGTAGGCGATACTGCCCGCAACCGCCAGTAGCTTGCTGTATTGCACCACGCTATCAAATTCGTCGCCGTGCAGAACCAGCAGGCGCTGGTTATCTGCAGTGTGATGGATAGCCTCGCGGCAGATCTCCAGATTTCCAAACCGGGTGCCGGTGTGGGCACGAACCAGGTCGTCGTGGTTGCCGGGAATGTAGACCACTCGGGTGCCGTTTTTCGCCTTGCCCAGCAGGGTGCGCACCACATCGTTATGACTCTGCGGCCAGTAGACCGAACGGCGTAGACTCCAGACATCAATGATGTCGCCGACCAGATAGAGGGTGTCGCAACGCACGTTGCGCAAAAAATAGAGCAGACTCTCTGCCTGACACCCCCTGGTGCCCAAATGAATGTCCGAGACCCAGACGGTTCGGTACCTGACTGCCGGCAATTTTTGCGTTTTCATTGGCGGCGCATGATCTACGCCAATTATTAAGATCGGGTTACCGACAAATTAATCTTTTATTACTTTTTTCGGGCATTCGGGTCGGATATTTTCCCGGTCAGGCGGCGTGGGAGAGGTTTTCCCGCCGATACGCCTCGCGCAGCAACTCACCGGCCATCCACTGCTCGATATCCACGTCTTTTTCAAGATAGTCCCGGTCGTGGAGGAAGTCGATCTGCACCCGCAGTCGTCGCAGGATCGCATCGCTCAGTGACGGCCAGACGGTGGTGTGAAACTCGCCCCGGTAACTCTTGTA
>JAYNPV010000030.1:9726-17631 GCA_038113925.1 Gammaproteobacteria bacterium
TCCTCGACCTCAACGCCTATCTCCCCGGCCCAGATACGCGCCGTCTCTGCCTGATTGCCAGCGCCATAATGGGCACCGCGGATTAACACCTGCAGGTAGCGGATGACCAGTTCGGGATCTTCTTCGACCAGATTGCGGCTGACGGTAATGATGCGCGGGTTACCGTTGATGATGTGGTCACCGTCCCGGGCGTCGAGCAGGTCGTAGATCACGCGCAACCGGTCACCATAGAGCCGCATTAACCGGGCGGGCTGCACATTTTTGGTAAAAATCACATCGACATCGCCCGCCATCAAAGCCTGCAGCTCGTGGTCAAACATGGTGGCTTCAAACTGTTTGCCCTGACTCTTTTTGTTTGCGCCGGCATCGGGGTTGGCGGTGTTTTTAAAATCGTTATCGATGATGGTGTCGGTGAAGCGCACATCAGCGGCGTCCATATCGTGCTCGGCCAGCGCACAGAGAAAGCCGCGCTCGGTATTGGCGCGCATAAAATCGGTGAGCAGTTTCGGGTGTAGCGGCAGGGAGCAGCGTTTACCGGCCAGATCCCTGAAATGATGGATATCCGAGTCAGCGCGCACCATAAATGCCAGCGAGTCTTTCACAAAGGTGAGCCCCAGCAAAACCGTATCGGCCCCCCGGCTGCGTGCCCAGATCGGCGGAATCGCGCCGCCTTCGCGCACCGAGTTTTTCAGGTGATGATCGAAGTGAGATTTGATCATCACCTCCCGGCCAAGCTCCTTGATATTTCGAAACTGAACCGGGCCGTCGCCAAACTCTTTTTCGAACTGGCCGGTTTCAAGGGCGATTCCCGTGGCGGTGGCGACGGGGCAGCGGGTGTAATGAATAGACCGTTCCATTGATTCCTCCTCAGCCGTGATATCCCACAAGGATTAACTCCCGTGGGTCGGAAACCGTAACACTCCCCTGGCAGTGGCTCAATAACAGCGGTTAACCCCGGTCCCCTGTGCCTTTAACTTATCTTTGTAGCTTATCCGCATCGGTGATTAAATGGGCGGTTCCCGACCCAGTGTCGGGGCCACATTATTGATCATCGGGAGGGGAGCAGATGGCCCAATACAGTCGCAGCGAAGCCAAGCAATGGGCGCGGGAAAATATGGTGGATTCCACTAATGCCGTGCCAACACCGTTTAATAACGATTTCAGCGTCGATCACCAAAACCTGGCCAGTAATGTCGATCGTTGGGCCGCCGAAGGGCTGCACGGATTGATGACCGGCGGCAATACCGCCGAGGGCTGGAACCTGACCCCCACCGAGTGGATGGATTACAGTAAAACCATCGCCGATGCCAACAGCGGCCGCATGCTGCTGGTGGCGGTGATTCTTGAGCCCTCGCCCTTTGCGGTGGTGGAGAAGGCGCAGCGACTGGCGCAAATGGGTTATGACCTGATTGAGGTGATCAACCCGGTGTTGCAGCTACGCTCTGATGATGATCTTTTTGGATTCTACCAGTACATCAGCGATCACAGTCCGTTGGCGGTGGTGCTCTACAATACTCCCACTGCCGGGGTGGTGTTAAATCACGGCCTGGTCAATCGTCTGGCCGACCTGGAGCAGGTGGTGGGTATCAAAAACGGCCTGCTCAATCCGGCCGATACCATCGCCATGCGCAAGATGTGTGGTGATCGCATGGTAGTGACGGAACCCATGGAGAGTTTTTACCTTTGGGATGCGGCGGCCCACGGCGGCCAGTGCCTGTTCGGTACCTGTGAGTACCTGATGTTCGGTAACAAGCGTGACCTCTTCCTCAAACAGATGCAGTTGGCCAACGAAGGCAAAGTCGATGAGGCATTGCCTATCTATCAGCAGCTCGAACCCCTGAGGCAGCTATTGCAAAACGCCATCGTCTGGCCAATTGTGCGCAAGAACCAGTATTCGGTCGCGCCGATTAAATACTGGATGGAGCTGCTCGGTTACCCGATGGGTCCCTCCCGGCCCCCGCTGCCCGCCTATGCCGACGAAGAGATGAAAGTGATGATTCGTGACACCCTGATAGCGACCGGTGCCATTGACGAGTCCCAGGTTGCCGCCTGATATCCGCTGACGCTATTAACTATTCAAAAGGAGTAATTACCATGGCCCATACACTTTGGTACAGCCGCTGTCCGGTGGCTACCGCTTCCGGTATCGCCTACCAGCGCGGAATGTTTGATGAAGAGTTTAACGGTTCCGATTACGAAGTCCGCAACATCAAGGAGCTGGGGCGTTCCAAAGCCAACACCCACTTCACCGGGGCATTACCCGATTCGTTTCGTGAGGGGGGCTTTATCCCGCCCCTCTGGGCCCGGCAGAACGGTGCCGATACCCAAGTCATCGGGTTCACTTTCGTGGCCGAAACCCTGCGTTTTTATGTCCGCCCCGATTCCGGAATCAACAGTTTTGCTGATCTCAAGGGTAAGCGCATTGGTCTGCCGGTGCGCCCGCAGCTGGAGATTGACTTCATGCATGTAAACGCCCACAAGGCCTTTTGGGGCGCACTGCAGGAACACGGCATGAGTGAAGATGACGTGGTGATGACCGACTTTGAAATCGACGAAGACGTGCTGGCCACCGTCAATGCCGATTATGGCCAGGGTGAAAATCGCGTGGTACCACCGCTTTACGCCGGCGAAATCGAGGCTTTACTGGCAGACAAGGTGGACGTGGTATTCGCCAAAAATGCCGAAGCGCTCTACACCGAGCATGTTTATGGCGACCGCATCAACTTGCTATATGACCTGATCAACAGCGATAAAACCGAATACAAATGCAACGCCAACCCCCGACCGATCACGGTGACCGCCAGCACCATCAAGGAAAACCCCGAGGGAGTGATTCGCTATCTGCAGGTACTGATTCGGGCCTCGGCCTTTGCCGCCGACGACCGACAGGCCGCGGCGCAGGTGATGGCACCGGAGTTGGGGGTGGAGACCGACGATATCTTCAGCGCCTATGATCCGGATTTTAACGCCAAACTCTGGCCCACCCTGGATGGTCAGATCCTCGATCTGGCCAATGCTTTCATGGGCTTTATGCGCGACAAGGGTTACCTGTCAGATCAGGTGACCCTGGATGGCTGGATCGACCCGGAGCCGCTGCGTGAAGCCTATCGACGGGAGAAGATTCCTTACGCCGCCTGATTCAGAGGGCAGTCCGGGGAAATAATTGACCTGGTTTTGACTGCGTTTTAGATTTCAAAGTCCTGTTTGATCTCCGGGGCGATAAAGTCCATGAACGCGCGAATTCTGCCGGTGTGACGCAGGTCCGGGTGGGTCAGCAGCCAGACATCCAGTGATAATTCCTCTTCAATGGGTTCCAACCGAACCAGGCGGGGATCGCGCTCGGATTTGGGTACCGCCAGATAGCCCACGCCAATCCCCTCGCAGACCGCATCGGCCATGGCAATGGCGCCGCCGATGCGGGCGACGACATTGATATTTTTGCCGCGTCTGGCCATTAGTTTTCTTAGCGCTGGCCAGGCGAGATTGTCTCCCCAGGCAACCCAGGGGTAATCCTCGGCCGGGGTATTTTCGTTAAAGCGCTCAAGCAGTGTTTTCGCCCCATAAAGGGCAAACTGGTATTTAGTTACCCGCCGACCGACCAGCGTTTCCGGCGGGGTGTTACCAATTCTGATAGCGATGTCGGCTTCCCGGCGAGCAAGGTTGGCTTCCCGGGTCGAGGTAGAGATAGTTAGTTTTATCCCCGGATAGGCTTGCAGAAACCGGCCAAAAGCCGGCATTAGCGAGACCGCCATGGCGTCAATTATCGATACACGGACTTCGCCCCTGAGCTCAGAATCGCGCCCGCTGACCTGACGTTCAGCGGCTTCGGCCTCCAGCTCCATCGCTGCGGCGCTGGTGTGCAGCTCCTCTCCGCCACAGGTCAGCACCAGCCCGGTCGAGAGTCGGTCAAACAGGCGTAAATCAAGCGCTTCCTCAAGGGCTGAAATACGGCGTGAAACGGTGGTGTGGGTGGTGCCAAGCTCTTCCGCCGCTTTGGAAAAACTCCCCAGCCGAGCGGTGACTGCAAATACCTTCAGGTCGTCCCAGTTCATGGCAGGCTCAATGGTTAGCGATTAACGCCGTTTATTATTGCACATCAGTTGGTTGAATTTAGCTATTCCCGTTTAATTTTGAGGGGCGTAGATTACGCCCATCGCAACCGACTGTGGTTGCCCTAATCGGAGATACGAAGATGATCAATTTACTCGCTTCTTTGCCAGAAGTTGTTGCCAGCCACCCCATTGAAGTGGTGTTGACCACCTGGGTGATTGCCGCAGTCGGGTCAATAGCCACTGCCTACGCAGCCAAATGGGCCGTTTCGACCCCTCACCGAAACTGCGAGGGGTGTTAACGGGAAAATGGTAGCCGGGCCGCCACGGCAGTAGCGGCCCGGTCTTCCTGGCACGGATCACGACCTGAATAGCAGAGACCTTAACCAGGCCCGCCATCAATCCTGGGCGCTTCTCTGATTTTTCTGTGGGGCCGCCCACGACTGAATCGTCCTGATAGAGGATTTGGCGGTAGAGAGTTTTGCGTGACGGTATTACGGAATCAGGGCCTAAGCGGCGAGGTTCAAACCGGGCGTCGGGTTGACCCATCCCACTCCACCACGCGCCACCTCGGGTCACTCAGGGGCAGCC
This sequence comes from Gammaproteobacteria bacterium, assembly GCA_038113925.1. Lineage (GTDB taxonomy): Bacteria > Pseudomonadota > Gammaproteobacteria > Immundisolibacterales > Immundisolibacteraceae > QNFC01. Next base: position 14,367 of record JAYNPV010000030.1, read on the forward strand.
GCTGATTGGCTGGACTCCCAGCCAATCATGGCGGTTTTGCGCTGGGTTCCCCACCGGTAGCCGCCGATTCCGCCGCCGCGTTGAATCACCCGGTGGCAGGGAATCAAAAATGCAACCGGATTGCTGCCAATGGCCGAACCCACCGCCCGGGCCGCGCCGGGGTTGCCGATGTCATTCGCAATCTCGCCGTAGGTGGTCAGGGCTCCCTGTGGAATTTTTAATAAACTTTCCCACACCTTCACCTGGAAGGGTGTACCGCTCAGGTGCAGTTTGATTTGATCCAGCTGCCGCCAGTCCTTGCGGAAAATAAGCAGCGCATCTTGTTGAAAGGGGTCCGTAAGCCGCTGAAAGCGCGCGTTGGGAAAGCGGCGTGTCAAACCGTTTAAGGCATCTGTTTCGTCATCTTCAAAAAACAGGTGACAAACCCCTTTGGAGGTAGAGGCAACGATCACGGTGCCAAAGGGTGTGTCGGCAAAACTGTAACGAATGGTGAGATTGGCTCCGCCGCTTTTGAATTCACCGGGGGTCATGCCTTCTATCCGCACAAACAGATCGTGCAGCCGTCCAGTACCGGACAAACCCGTCTGCTGAGCGGCTTGCAGCACCGTCATCCGGTTTTCCAGCAGCTGTTTGGCGTGTTCCAGACTGATGTACTGCATGAATTTCTTCGGACTTACGCCCGCCCATTCAGTAAACAAACGCTGGAAATGGTGTGGGCTGACGTGTACCGCCGCCGCGATCTCATCCAGCGATGGCTGATGTCGAAATTGGCTTTGAATAAAATCAATGGCACTTTCGATGCGTTTGAATTGCCGTTGCGCTTGTGGATTCATGCCGGGCGCCTGTTGAAACGAATGCGATGGCGTAACCATACCCACAATGCAGCGCATACTCGACCCGTTTCTTGCGAATCCTCCAATGCCATGGAGTAAGGTAAAACCGGAGAAAGAACCAAACCAGGCCCACACCCGTAGGGGACCCGTGGCAGATTGCTTCGATTACTGCCGGGCTTTGGGCACAACATCTGCCAAGCGTATAGATCCGGGTCGGTAATGCGCCCGGTAGTCCTAGACTGTGCCGCGGGGTAGCCCCTGGTCATCGAAACGCTAGAGCGAAGCGCGCAGCAACGCGGGTAGTAACGCAAAAATTAAAAACCCTAACCCGAATATTCCATATCTGCGGGGCTTACCACCGGCGGCAGGCCGGGCTTGTTCAGCACGTGGGTGTAGATCATGGTGGTGGATACATCCGCGTGGCCCAGCAACTCCTGCAAGGTGCGAATATCGTAGCCCGCCTCCAGCAGGTGGGTGGCAAAAGAGTGCCGCAACGCGTGGCTGTTTACCTGCTTCGCAATCTCCGCGGCGGCCCCGGCCTTCTTGATCGCCCGCTGCAGGGAGTTCTCATGCAAATGATGGCGGCGGGTCACCCCGGTGCGCGGGTCCACCGACAATCGGGCAGAGGGAAACACATACTGCCAACCCCACTCCGACGCTGCGTTGGGATACTTGGTCGCCAACGCATTGGGCAGATAGACCTCGCCGAATCCCTCGCCCAGATCGCTTTGGTGCAGCGCGCGCACCTGCCCCAGGTGACTCTTTAGTTCAGCGGCAAAACGGCGCGGCAGCGGTACCACCCGATCCTTGTTGCCCTTGCCGTTACGCACAGTAATAGTGCTGTAGCCAAAATCCACATCCTTTACGCGCAGGCGCATGCACTCCATCAACCGCATGCCGGTGCCGTACATCAGTCCCGCCATCAGGGCATAAACGCCGTGCAGTTCACGCAGCAGAGCCTCCACCTCGTCCCGGGTCAGCACCACCGGCAACCGGCGCGGACGCTTGGCGCGGGCAAAGTCCATGCTTGGCAGCGGTCGCTCCAATACTTCACTAAAGAAAAATACAATCGAAGTCAGTGCCAGGTTCTGAGTGCTGGCGCTAACATTGCGCCGCACCGCCAGGTCAGACAGAAAGCCCTCTACCTCCTGCTCGCCAATCGACTCCGGTCTGGCATCGGGGAAGCGGCGTAAAAAACGCACCACCCAGTGCTGGTAAGTCTGTTCCGTGCGAATGGAATACTGGCGCAGCCTGATCTCCTCAACCAGCTGCACCAGCAGTGGCGCAAATGCGGCACCAACCTTCTCTGCCGCCTCGTCTTTGTCCACACGCTTAACACCGCTCTGTCTGGCCACCGTGGGATGGTCGGCAGGCAATTCGCTTGCCGCTTGCCGCCAAAAATTCCAATCGAAAGATTCCGCCCAGGACAACTGCCCGATATCCCTCACCAGAATCTCGATACTCTGCACACACTGGCGGAACTGCCAATCGCGCAAAGCGCCACTGCGGCTTACCTCATTAAAAAAGCCGGTCGCGTCTTCGGGCAGCGCCGAGTTCAATCCACGGCCGTCACTCTGCAGCCGATCAACAAAAGCCTTGGCACGCCGCGCTAGCCACGGCCTGGCCGACTCAGGTATGTTTCTGTCTAGCAACGCATCAAAGTAACGCTGCCAGCCGGAAGGAAGCTCATGGGTTTGCTTATCTTCTTGACCTACAATAATTTTAGTCGAATTCATAACTTGACGATACTAAGGGTCTAGATTGAAGATGTCTAGTATGAGAGCATCATATTCCGTCTAATTAACTGTTATGTGTAAATAGATACCAGCAGGCATCATCCATTTACGATGAAAAAATATGACTATTGTTTCAGGAAAGATAGAGCCACTAAAAAGATTAAAGGAGACCCTGCACAATCATGGCATATACAGGTTCAATTCTATTGGCGACATTAATGACTTTCTAAAACAATATGAATCTGAAAAGAAAGACATTCCAACAACAGTAAAGCACTCTACTGACAATCAAATTAAGGACTTAGAAGAAGCATCAAATAATGCAATAGAGATGCGAGATAAAAATATATTCACTAAGTTTATATATTATTTTAAGGCGAGAAAATTAATAAGGAGTCATGCCGCACTTTTAAACAACTATGAGTCCGTATTGTCGCAAAAAACTTCAGATTCTTATCGTAAGCTTGAATTCATTAAAGAAACGGTAGAAGGGCAATATTCAACAATTGCTGGTGCAGTCGGAGAAAATGCAGTTGTAAGTGAGCTGCAAAAGCTATCTGATAAATATTATTTGATAAATGACTTTTCGTTAAAATTTGATCCACCAATATTTAATAAGCGCGAAAATGATAGAATATACAGCATCCAAATTGATCATTTATTACTTTTAAATTTTGACCTGTTTTGGATTTATCA
>JAYNPV010000031.1:0-2281 GCA_038113925.1 Gammaproteobacteria bacterium
CGGCTGCCTTTTCTATGTCCTAAAAGCGCTAAAAATTAGGGTTAGCGAATACCTCGTTTCCGCAAACCCGACGGCTTTTGATATTCCCAGTCAGGATTTTCAAACACGGGCGGACCGTTACCATCCTTAGCACCAATATTCCACCACTGGTTGATACACGCATAGCGACCGTTGGCCAGATCCATATGGGCATCACCCCAGTCATCGGTGAACTTCTGGTCATAAAAGTTTATGTTGTACAGCTCAGATACGCGCCAGATATTGTCCTGAGCATCGTACATGTCGGCATTCGTTGCCGCCCAACTATCTTCATCAACATAGACTAAACGGTGAGGGCTAAGGTGCCTGAATTCTGGCCGGATTCGGCCTTCGATCTGCCAGACACGGTGCAACTCGTAGCGTTTATATTCTGGATTTAGGTGCCCGGGTCGAGCCAGATCATCCCAGGTAATACCTGGCTGAGTAAGTTTGTAGGAGTTGTAAGGCACGTAATACTCCGCCTTCACAAGTTCATCAAACTCATACCACTCTTCTTTTCCAGTAATCGCCCAACCCCACCGCTGGTCAGCGGTGCGCAGACCGTCCGACCCAGTACCGGGGCTATCGTAAAAACCGATTTCGGGGGCTTTACGCACTCGACGTTGACCGGGAACATAGAGGTAAGCATTAAAGTCATTATCGGCATAGCTATTACACCCGCCAAACATCTGCCCGGCGGTTCGCGGCGGGTGGATATCTTCGATGCTCCCACACATAATCGCCCCACCACCCCGGCTAAAATAGCTGTCCTTTGGCTGTTCTTCGTCAGACATCGCCCAGGGATAAATCCATCGATCAATCTTATAGGTATCAGCATAGCTACCATCTGCAAAAACATTCATCCCGTAGGCATGCCCGGTATAGGATTTACCTTGATAGTAATAGGTATGACCCCAGAGCGCTTCACCACCCGTTTTAGGGATGGGGAACCATGCACCACGGTTCTGAGTTTCCCGTTTAACACACCGCTCCGCCAGAGTAGGGTCAGCACTCCCACACCACTCAATGGTCGAGGCATTTTTTATGGAACCTTCGTAGTACCAGTCAGGGAAGGATGCGCTGCGCCTGGTCGGATAAACATGCATTTTCATAGTATCGGGATAACGCTCAAACAGCGCCTGGGTCCCGACGGTCAATTTATCCGCATACTGCTTATAGTTTTGCGCGGTGATGGTAAACAGAATTTCATCATCAGCAAAGGGATCAACGTACCAACCACCCGGCGTATACCCCGCCGGATACTCTGTGATACCTCCTGTCCAGGCGGGAATCGTTCCCTCGGCATTGCCCGCTCGTATAGCACCAACCGGTGTCAGGGGTGTCCCTTCAAGACCAAGCTGCGCGGCCTCTTCGGGTGACACTTTGGCGGCAACTGAGCCGACACTCAGAGTGGTCGCAGCCAACAATAGAAGCGATCGCTTCGACATCGAAAAACTCATGGAAGATCTCCTCCAGAAGATAAAAAAATTCCTACAATTTAAAATTCGCTAGTCATCAACAAAGACGAGCAAGCAACTCTTTCACAGGGAATCCGTTCCACCAACCTCGTATTATACAGCGATTGAACCCAACGCCAACCAAAAGTTTTAACCACCCTGGACAATTGATTCTATATATACCAAAAGGTTAAAAATGGTTCGGTCACCCTCTGACCGATATAAATCCTAAGCGCACCACCCGTGGTTCTGAAGGTTCATCACTGTGGAGACGCGACACACCAGCACCTGGTCAGTTTCGATAATAGAACGCCATTTCTCAGTAGCGGCGCTGCAAAATCTCCACTGCTGGCAGCACTTTCCCCTCCACCATTTCCAGAAAAGCACCGCCGCCCGTTGAGATATAAGAAATCTCGTCAACCACTCCATATTTTGAAATTGCGGCCAGGGTATCTCCGCCCCCCGCTATCGAGAACGCAGGCGATGCAGCGATTCCTTCAGCCAACAAACGGGTACTTTCGCCAAACTGGTCATACTCAAATGCGCCCAGGGGGCCATTCCAGATTATTGTTCCGGCGTCTGCCAGTTCTGCAGAAACCTTCGCCGCAAAGCCGGTGCCAAGATCCAAAATCATCTGATCTGCAGGCACTTCATTTACAGGGTAGATCCTTGCGGGCGCTGCTGCGCTGAGTTCAGGTCCACAAACAACCTGGTCGGGCATGGCCAGTTCTACGCCCTGCCCTCGAGCCAAGCGCATCAACTCTACCGCCATTGGCATCATTTCTGGTTCATGCAACGACCGACCC
>JAYNPV010000031.1:2291-6491 GCA_038113925.1 Gammaproteobacteria bacterium
GGTCATGCCTCCCCCAACGATCAGTCGATTGACTTTATCGATCAGCGATCGCAACACTTCGAGCTTGGTCGATACCTTCGAGCCACCAACAATGGCCACTAATGGTCGCGCGGGATCCTCCAGCGCCTGGGAAATATTCTTAAGTTCCGCGTCCAGAAGTGGCCCAGCACAGACCCTTGGGGCGAATTTGGCAACGCCGTGAGTAGACGCATGGGCACGATGAGCCGTACCAAAAGCATCCATGACAAAAAGATCACAGCAGCTCGCCAGTTGTTGCGCTAGCGCATCTTCGTCCGCTAACTCACCAACATTAAAACGAACGTTTTCCGCCAGCAACACCACACCGGGTTTAATATCAACCTGTTGCCAGTCACGAACCAGCGGTACCGGGATTTCCAGCAACTCGGCGAGCGCCTCTGCCACGGGCGCAAGGCTTAATTGCGGATCGAACTGGCCTTCCTGAGGGCGCCCCAAATGAGACAGCAATAGCACTCCCGCACCCTGCTCAAGCGCCATCTGAATCGTCGGCAACACGGCTCGAATCCGACTGTCATCACTAATTTTGCCGTCGGCCATGGGCACATTGAGGTCGACCCGAATCAACAGCCGCTGATTTGCAAGTTCCAGATCAACCATACGGGCGTAGCTAGCCATTTATCGATTGTCTCCCTGATGTCTTAAAAGCGGCCATCGCCACATCCAGCATTCGATTAGCGAATCCCCATTCGTTGTCGTACCACGCACACACTTTTACCAGCTTGCGACCACTCACCCGGGTCAGGGTGGCGTCGATCACTGCGGACTCCCGCCGGTGATTAAAATCAATGGAGACCAGTGGCGCATCACTCACCGACAATAATCCGGCTAGAGAGCCACTCTCCGCCTTGCGAAATAACTGGTTAATCTGTTCCGCATTGGTTTCCTGATCGGCGGTAAAAGTGAAATCAAGCAGCGACACATTCTGCGTGGGTACTCTCACGGAAAACCCCTCCAGCTTGCCGGCCATTTCCGGCAACACTTCACTGACGGCATCGATTACCCCGGTAGTGGTAGGAATAATCGACGGACCGACCGCCCGCGCTCGGCGCAAATCAGGGTGGAACCGATCCTGCAGGGATTGATCATTGGTGTAGCAGTGAACCGTGGTGACCATTCCCTGCGCCACCCCGACTGTTTCCTGCATTAGCTGAGCAATAATTGCCAGACAGTTTGTGGTGCAGGAAGCATTTGAAAGCAGTGTCTCGTCACCCTTAAGCAACTGGTGATTGACACCGTAGACCACCGTCCGATCGACCCCTTTGGCCGGGGCAGACACCAGCACTTTGGATGCTCCTGCATCGAGGTGCGCCGCGGCACCGGCCGCGGAGGCAAATCGGCCACTGCATTCCAGTACAAGATCGATATTTAATTCAGCCCAGGGCAGCCGTCGCGGGTCCGGCTCCTGAAACCACTGAATGCTATGCCGGTCGACCTCTAGAGAGTCCTCATCGGACGTAATCGGCCTATTCAGCCGACCGTGGGTCGAGTCATATTCAAGCAGGTGTGCCGCCGACATCACGTCGTGAAGGTCATTGATCGCAACGATCTGAATCGGCGACTCCTGCCCCGAACTGATCGGATTGCGCTCCAGCCATGCTCGAAGCACTCCTCGACCAATGCGGCCAAAACCATTAATGGCTACGCGTAACACTTAACCAGGCCAGCCCGTTTAAAGGCAGTCGTTAACCGCCGCGACGACTGCCTCAGCGGTAATACCGAACAGCTCAAATAGCTCAGCCGCTGGCGCAGACTCGCCAAACCGGTCTAGTCCAACGACACGACCGTTATCACCGACTAGTCGGTACCAGGAATCAGTCACCCCAGCCTCTACCACGACCCGTGGCACGCCAGGCGGTAAAACCTCCTGCTGGTAACTCGGGTTCTCGGCAAAAAAGCGTTTCGGATTAGGCATCGACACCACCCGCACGGCGACTCCCTGACTGGCCAGTTGCTGCTGGGCCTCGATGGCCAGTTGCACTTCTGAGCCAGTAGCAATAATCACCGCTACTGCAGAGCCGTCGCAATCCGCAAGGCAATAACCACCTCGTTTGATCGCTTCTACTGCAGACGCTGATCGCGTCTGGTGGGTAAGCGCCTGGCGGGACAATATTAGTGCTGTTGGACCCTGCCGGTATTCAATTGCCTGCTGCCAGGCAACCATGGTTTCTACGGCATCGGCCGGTCGCCAGACATCCAGACCTGGAATCAATCGTAATGACGCCGTATGTTCAACCGGCTGATGGGTCGGACCATCTTCACCGAGGCCAATGGAGTCATGGGTAAAGACATGAATGACCCGCTGCTTCATCAACGCAGCCATACGAATCGCGTTGCGGGAATAATCGGAGAAGGTCAGAAAAGTTCCACCAAATGGCAAGACTCCACCGTGCAGCGTCATGCCGTTCATCATCGCCGCCATACCGAACTCCCGCACCCCGTAACTCAGATAGTTGCCGGTGGGGCTATCAGCAGCAAAGGTTTCGCAGGCTGACCAGTTAGTTAAGTTAGAACCGGTGAGATCCGCAGAACCACCAAAAAACTCTGGCAACAGAGGAGCAAGTGCCTCAATCGCATTTTGTGATGCTTTTCGCGACGCTATAGTCGCACCGGCCGCATCAACGTCTGCAATAACTTGACCACTCGCCGCTGACCAGTTGGCAGGCAGGTCACCCGCAGAGCGCCTGAGCAACTCAACAGATAATTCAGGAAAAGCCTCAGCATAGCGATCGAATTCGGACTGCCATTGCGCCTGCTGTTCGCGACCCCGGCCACGGCAATCCCAACCGGCATAAATCGGGTCAGGAATCTCGAAGGGGGCATGGGTCCAGCCTAATGCCTGCCGGGTCGCCGCTATCTCCTCGCTCCCTAACGGAGCGCCGTGCACCGAATGAGTCCCCGCTTTATTCGGCGACCCCTTACCTATCACCGTTTTACACATCAACAAACTCGGGCGATCAACTTCAGCCAGCGCTGCCTCAGTTGCGGCAACTAAGGCATCAGGGTCGTGACCGTCGATATTTTCGAGCACGTGCCATCCATAACTTCGGAAACGGCCGGCTGTATCATCGGTAAACCAGCCCTCTACCCTGCCATCAATAGAAATGCCATTGTCGTCATAATAGACATTGAGCTTACCCAGTCCCAAAGTCCCGGCGAGGGAGCATACCTCGTGCGAAATCCCTTCCATCAAACATCCGTCACCGACAAACACCCAGGTTCGGTGATCAATGACTGAATGGCCTTCCCGATTAAACTCGGCGGCCAGCCGTTTCTCGGCAATCGCCATGCCCACGGCGTTGGCAAGGCCCTGGCCTAACGGACCTGTCGTGGTTTCAATACCGGGGGTCACATCCACTTCGGGATGCCCGGGAGTTAATGAATGAAGCTGCCTAAAGTTACGCAACTGGTCCATCGGCAGGTCATAGCCGGTGAGGTGCAGTAGTGAATACAGCAGCATCGAACCGTGGCCGTTGGAGAGCACAAAACGGTCTCTATTGATCCAGTTGGGGTCCAGCGGGTTATGGCTCAGGTAACGGTTCCACACCACCTCGGCAATCTCTGCCATACCCATGGGTGCACCGGGGTGCCCGGATCTGGCTTGCTGAACCGCATCAATACTCAGCACCCGCAGGGCATTCGCCAGTTCACTGGTTACAGACATGTAAAAAAACTCCGTCAAATTAAATCGTTGTCCCGACCATGCGGCCGGACAAATCGACGCAGAAAACCAGACTGCGCCGGAATATAAAGGCAGGTCATTCAGACCCTAAATTGAGTTAACCATCAACCACCTGAGGCCACTAAAAACTGTTTTCCGGTCAAATTAAAGCGGCTCAAAACGGGCGGCGAAGGTTAACATAAATGACACCTGATAAGCCGCCAGCCGCACGGTTAAACCCATGCCAAAAGCGGCCCGCAAACGCCATATCCGCTGGACAAAAGTGGTTAAATCACCAATAGTTACCCAACCAGTGGAGTAGCTAACGCTATGCGTGCTGACCAGCGCTATTTTTACTGGCGAGAAGATTCCGGCAAACTGAAAGTTTCCGGAATACGCCCCGACTTCCGTTGAAAACCACTAGCTACCTTTGATTAATGCCCCCTGACTCAAAATCGCCTCCAAAGCTTATAAAAAAGTATGCAAATCGGCGTCTCTACGAC
>JAYNPV010000031.1:6501-8777 GCA_038113925.1 Gammaproteobacteria bacterium
CTACGACACCGATAAAAGCCGCTACATCACGCTTGAGGATTTAACAATACTGGCGCGGGAACAGGTTCGTTTCGTGGTTGAAGATGCCCGCACCGGAGACGATATTACGCGGCAAATTCTCGTTCAGATCATCAGCGATCACGAGGTCGAAGAAGAAACTTCGATGATGAGCGTCGATGCCCTGCGCGAGGTCGTCAGTCTCTACGTACCATCACCGATCAATCAGATGTTCATCAATTACCTGGGCAACGCGCTGGCTAATTTTATGCGCCAGCAATCCGGCATTCAGCGCCACATGGATGGCCTGTTCGCCGAATTCGCTCCACCGTCAAACAATCCTGATCAGGACAGTGAGGATTCGCAGACGAATATGTGGAATTCACTGACCCAGATCTTTGATCCCAACACACCGAGCTTTGGTGACGAACAACCCGAACCATCCGCCGCTTCTGCACCGCCCGCTGAACAAACCGCCCGAACCCCGTTGAACAAAACTGAGTTACAAGATCTGCAGGAACAGATGGCCAACTTACAGCAGTAGCTTGATCTTCTCAGCGGCGATTGTTCGACGAATCCATCGATTCGCTAATAACACTTGAACCAAAAAAAACGGCCCATCGGGCCGTTTTTTTTGATCAGGTTACTTACCTTAGTTACGGCAGGGCTTTCTCCAGCTCAGGAACCAGCGTAAACAGATCCCCGACGATCCCCAGATCCGCCACCTCAAAGATGGGGGCATCGGCGTCACTGTTTATTGCCACGATGGTTCCAGCATCCTTTATTCCCGCAAGATGCTGAATGGCTCCTGAAATCCCGCAGGCAATATATAAATCTGGCGCAATCACCTTGCCCGTCTGTCCGACCTGCATATCGTTGGCAACGAAGCCGGCATCAACGGCTGCCCGCGACGCACCGGCCGCGGCACCCAGCTTGTCCGCCAGCGCATAAATAACATCAAAATTATCGCCGCTACCAACACCTCGCCCACCAGAAACTACCTTAGTGGCAGACTGCAGATCAGGACGATCGGATGCCTGCTGACGCAGTTCAATATAGCGACTATGGTCAGGCAAGGCCGCACTGGTTTCCACCGCTTCAATGGGAGCCGCAGCAGACCCCAACTCAGCGGCTTTGAACGACGCAGGTCTTGCCGTGCCCACCATGACCGAAACATCCTCTGCGAGCTGTACGGTATCGATCGCATTCCCGGCGTAAATCGGTCGCTCAAAGGTATCCGGCGAAATAACCTTCATCACGTCAGTCACTGACGGCACGCCCAGTAGCGCGGCGACTCGTGGCATCAGGTCTTTGCCAAAGGTTGTTGAAGGGGCTATCAGATGAGTGTATCCCGCCGCCAGTTCGACCACTTGCGGCGCAAACACCGCCGCCACTGGCGCGCTGTTCTCTTCACGGGCCAGTTTCACCACCCGCGCGACTCCGTCGAGTGCCGCAGCCTGATCACAAACCGCGTCGCATTGAGGCCCCCCCAGCACCGCAATTTCCACCGACGCCGCGTCGATAGCGAGCGCACAGGTGAGCGTTTTGGCTGTCGATGAATTTAATTTTTCGCCATCGTGTTCGGCGATGATTAACACTTTAGTCATTGACCAGCCCCCTTGCCTGCAATTCTTTAACTAGCTCTTCAACGGTTTCCACCTTTTTACCAGCCTGACGGCCTTCCGGTGGTCTCACACCCAATGAACTTACTCCGGGAGCGGGCTCGACCCCCAGGTCTGCCACGCTTTTCACGTCAATGGTTTTTTTCTTTGCTTTCATCATGTCGGGGAGTTTGACGTAGCGCGGCTCGTTTAAACGCAGATCAACGGTGACCACCGCAGGTAAATCCACCTCGAGCACCTCCAGGCCTGCGTCCACTTCGCGAATAGTGGTGGCTTTGCCGCCATCGAAAGAGAGGCCGGACGCAAAGGTCGCCTGTGGCCGGTCCCACAGCGCAGCCAACATCTGGCCGGTCTGATTGTTATCGTCATCAATCGCCTGCTTACCGAGCAACACCAGATCCACGCCCTCGGACTGGGCAATATTCAGCAGCATCCGCGAGGCAGTTAACGGCTGAATGTTTTCGGTTGTTTCAACGTGAATTCCCCGATCAGCTCCCATGGCTAGCGCCGTGCGCAACTGCTCCTGCACCTGCTTGGCACCAATGCTGACGACAATTATTTCATCGGCATTACCCGCCTCTTTGATCCGCAGGGCTTCTTCAACTGCAATCTCATCAAAGGGATCTACTTCATCTACAATCTTTTCAAATTCATTTG
>JAYNPV010000031.1:8787-17544 GCA_038113925.1 Gammaproteobacteria bacterium
TTGTAGTCCACCACACGTTTAATACAGACCAGAATTTTCATGGTTAATTAATCTCTCATCCTCAGAATAAACAAACAGTTACAGATTGACGTAGTTCGGGCCCGCGCCGCCTTCTGGCGTGGTCCAGTTGATAATCTGGTAGGGGTCTTTTATGTCACAGGTTTTACAGTGAACACAGTTGGCTGCATTAATTTGCAGCCGCGTCTGACCCTCTTCTTCGACCATTTCATAGACGTTGGCCGGACAGAACCGGGTGCAGGGGTTGTCGTACTCTTCCTTGCATTGGGTCACACAGATATTGGTATCGGCTACTTTCAGGTGGACCGGTTGATCTTCATCATGCTCGGTGGCGGCAAAATAGACCGATGCCAGCCGATCGCGCGGCTCCAACGTTCGCGCCGAGGCATCATACTCCGGGGACAGCCGGGGTTCATTAATTTTACGCAACGCGTCGTGGTCATTGTGATTATGAAGGGTCCAGGGCAGCTTACCCAACGTCACTGTCTCCAGCGCACCGTTAATCAGCCCCATCCACATGCCACGGTGAAAACCCGGCCGAATATTGCGCACCTTATGCAACTCATCCGCACTGGCGGATCCGCGCCACTCCTGATCGAAACCCGTCGAGGTTAGCTCCTTCGCTAGATGCTCAGCGGCCATCATTCCGGAACGCAACGCCATATGAGTGCCTTTGATTTTCGGCACATTGAGTTTGCCGCCCGAATCGCCGACCAGCACCGCACCGGGCATTACCAGCCTGGGTAAGGACTGAATACCCCCCTCTACAATGGCTCTTGCGCCGCTGGAAATAATCGTTCCACCCTCCAGCAGGGGTTTTACGCTTGGGTGATTTTTAAACTGCTGGAACGCCTCAAACGGCTCAAACTGGGGGTCCTTGTAATCAAGCCCAACCACAAAACCGAGTGCTATTCGGTCTTCGTCCAGTTGATATAGAAAACTACCGCCGTAGGTTGACGTATCCATCGGCCAGCCAATGGTGTGCTGTACCACGCCAGGGGTAACCCGGCCCGCTGGCACCTGCCAGAGCTCTTTTATACCGATACCGTAGGTCTGCGGATCAACCGCTTTATCCAGTTCGTACTTTTTAATCAGCGTCTTGCTAACACTGCCACGACAACCTTCTGCCAGCACGGTCACCTGGGCGTGAATATCGACGCCCTGCATAAAACCGTCTTTGGGGTTCCCGGCTTTGTCGATACCCATGTCACCGATACTGACACCGATCACTTTTTCGCCGGTCTCATCAAACAGAGGCGCTGCGGCAGAAAACCCCGGGTAGATCTCTACCCCCGCCTCTTCAGCCTGCTCGGCCAGCCAGGCACAGGTCGCCCCGAGGGAAATAATAAAATTACCGTGGTTATTCATCTGCGGCGGATTCGGCATCCAGTAGCGGCCCGTTTCCGTGAGCAGCGAGAACTGATCTTTAACGACTGGCTGACATATCGGCGGGGGATTGTCCCGCCAGCCCGGCAGCAGTTCATCAAGGGGGCCTGGCTCCATCACCGCGCCTGACAGTATCTGCGCGCCGATGGTCGATGCCTTGTCAATCACGCAGACATTAAGATCGTCCTGCAACTGCTTTAGCCGGATAGCGGTCGCCAACCCCGCCGGACCTGCGCCCACAATTAACACGTCGAACTCAATGACATCCCGCTGTTCTGCTGCTTCGCTCATATCCCTCACCTAGCCTGTCAACCCGTTGCCAATCAGTAGGCCGCCGATTGAATCAATTTAATGTATTCAATTACGCAGCGGTTTGCCGGTCTTAAGCATATGCTCCATTCGCGCCAGCGACGACGATTCGCCGAGCAGGCGCAAAAAGACCTCCAGTTCCAGATCAAAAAGCTGCTGTTCACTCACCGGACCGGGAGCAATATCACCGCCAGTCACGATGCGCGCCAGCTGACGTGCTACCACCGCATCGTGCGGACTGATTTTCTGCGTCGCTAATCGTTGGCCAATTTCATCTTCAAGCGGCCCTAACAACGCCTTACCGGGCAAATCCCGGCTCGAAGGTTGCATCGGCTGGTAATTATCACTCATTGCCACAGCTCGCGCCCTGGCATCGGCCAGCAAGCGCATTCGATGCATGGTGATGCCATCCGTCTCGGCGATAACACCCATTTCCCGAGCCTGGGCCGCGGAGGCGGAGACCTGAGCAGAGGCGATCAACTCGAACGCCTGACGCACACCGACTGCAATGTCATCTCCCTGTCTGCCGGCGGTATGGCGCAGCACCATTTCTTTAGTGCCGCCGCCAGCAGGTATCAAACCTACCTTCAACTCAACCAGTCCGGCCGATAGCTCCGCGTGAGCCTGAACCGCATTGCCGTGCAGCACCAGCTCACAACCACCACCCAGTGCCAGGCCACGAGCCGCGACCACCACCGGCACTGGCGCCAGCTTGAGTGCCAGCAGCGCCTGCTGAAATCCACCAATAAATTGGGTAAGAAAATCCCAGTCCTTGCGCTGTGCTGCATCGAGCATGGTTTGCAGGTTGGCACCAACCGAAATATTCGGCCCGTCAGTCCCAATCACCAGCCCACGATAGTCACCCTCGACCAGCGACCGCGCTTCTACCATGGCGGCAACGGTCTGGTCGTCCACCGCATTCATTTTTGAATGCAAGTCCAGCAGTGCTATCCCCTCTCCCGCATCCCATATCGATGCGGAGGGGTTTTCATACAGCGGCCTGGAACGCCGGCTAATAGTTGCGACCTGCCAGGCGTCCGCCACTTCCTCTACTTTGTGATAAGTCCCATCCAGCCCAAAATACTCGGCACCCTGGCTACCATCGCGATAGAAACGGCCATCACCCTCGACTAACACCTGCTGTAATAATGGCGGCACCACTCGGCCTTCTGCTTCAAATCGTTCAACCAGCTTGGCTACGCCGATCTGATCCAGCAGTTCAAACGGACCAAATTTCCAGGAAAAACCCTCCCGCATCGCACTATCAATGGCCATGACATCGTCCGCGATTTCGCCGGCGACGGTCGCCGCGTACCCCAGGCTGTTCGCCAGCAATTCCCAGGCAAAACGACCACCCAGATCATCACAGTCGACTAATTCCGCGACACTGCGACAGCGCGCAGATGCCAGCTCAGAGCCCTGCCAGGGACGATATTCACGGCTCGCTAAATCAAGCGATTCACGTATTTTGTCCGGTCCGGAACCACTCTGACGGTAGAAACCTTTGCCAGCCTTGCGACCGACCATGCCCTCGGCAAGCATCCACTGAGCAACGGCCGGCAAATCCAGGAAAGGGCGGGCTGCATCCTCTGCTGATAACTGGCTCTTCATGTTTTCGCAAATATCCGCAACCACATCAAAGCCAACCAGGTCGAGCAGCCCAAACAGGCCAGTACCTGGCCAGCCCATTGGTCGGCCAGCAGCGGCGTCCGCTTCTTCGATGGAGATACCCATATCGACCGCTGCACGCAGCCCGGCAATCAGCGTATAAACACCGACCCGATTACCGATAAAACAGGGTGTATCTTTGGCATCTACCACTACCTTACCCAAAGCCACTTCACAAAATTCCTTCACCCGATCGTAGGCTGACGGCTGAGTTGACTCTCCGGCGACCAACTCCACCAGTGGCATGTAACGCGGCGGGTTGAAGAAATGGGTAATCAGGAAATCTTCAGCAAATTCAGCTGGCAGCGTCCCGGTAATTTCGCTAATCAACAAACCCGAGGTATTTGAAGTGATAACCGAACCCGGTTTGCGCGCTGCCTGAACTCGCTGAAACAGTTGCTGTTTAGGCTCTAGGCGCTCAACGATCACCTCGACAATCCAGTCGCAGTCTGCGATTTCCTGAAGACCCTCGTCAAAACTCCCAGTGGCGATCAATGCTCCGGCAGTATCGCTCATTAGTGGTGCCGGCTTGCGGGTAAACAAGGATTCCTTGGCTGCTGCGGCCATTTCAGCGGTCATGTCGAGCAGCAACACGGGCACACCCGCATTGGCGACCTGCGCTGCGATACCCCATGGTCCCGGATCCGAGTACCGCTACCCTGTTAATTTCACTCACTGGTCTATCCCCTGGAAATATTGCTTAAAGCGGCCAGAAAAAAAGCTGCGCACCATACCGATTTATAGGGTTTGAAACAAGCCAGCTAGATTCCCCCGAACCAGCCAACGGCGAAAATTAATCGTCCCTCAATGCGATAAGCTAGCCACATGCTGACACAGACCGGTACGATTCGGGTGCCCGCCAAGGTATAAACTCTTTTTCCGGTAATCCAACATTATGACCCAAAGACCCGTTTATCTATTCCCTTCCATCCCTGACAGGAAACGAGCAATGAACCGCAAATCCTTACTTTTAATGGCGCTGGTAGCGACCATGATCGGCTCTGCCCAGGCTGCCCCAAAACTCAAACCCGGAAAATGGAAAATTACCACTACCATGGAGAATCCAATGATGGCTGCCCCCGGGGAGCAGGTCACTGAAGAGTGTATTCGTGATTCTGAATATGACTTCAAGCAGTTGATGCAGGAGCTGCCACAGACCAATTGTGAACCGGTTAAACCAAAAACTAGCGGACGGACCGTCACCTGGGAGCTCAGTTGCATCAATCCGATGAACCCTGCAGAAAAAATCACCGGACAAGGTCACTTCACCGGAAAACGGGATTCCGCTGAAGGGATAATGCGCATATCCATGAATTTACCGGGCATGGGGGAGCAAACCTTTACCACCCGCTGGCACCACGAATACCTGGGCAAGTGTGATTAAAAACAAGCCACTTCATTACTAATAATTCACATTAATATTTAATCCTAAGTAACTGGTTTTTATAACTATATAGAGAATATAAATTGTCCGACCACAAAGTTCTATTACCAGAAAGCGAGATTCCGACCCATTGGTACAATATTGCAGCAGACCTGGATCAACCCTTCGCGGCGGTGCTGGCAGCCAACGGAAAACCCGCCGGTGCCGATGAGCTGAGCGCCATCTTCCCCGAAACCCTGATTGAGCAGGAGATGTCCACCGAACGCTGGATCGAAATCCCTGATCCGGTTCGTGATCTCTACAAACTCTGGCGCCCCACTCCCCTGTTCCGGGCGCACCGACTGGAACAACGACTGGGCACCCCGGCGAAAATTTATTACAAAAATGAGGGCAGTAGCGCCGCCGGGTCACACAAGCCCAATTCTGCCCTGCCACAGGCCTACTACAACCAGCTGGCGGGGCGCAGCCGCCTGACTACCGAAACCGGTGCGGGTCAGTGGGGGTCGTCCATCGCCTGGGCCGGGCAGATGTTCGGGCTTGAAGTAATGGTTTATATGGTCAAAGTGAGCTATGAGCAGAAACCCTTTCGCCGTTCGATGATGCACACCTGGGGAGCCGAAGTCGTCGCCAGCCCCAGCGACCTCACAGAAAGTGGCCGCGCCGAACTGGCAAAAAACCCTGACACCAGCGGCTCTCTGGGGATGGCCATAAGTGAAGCAGTCGAAGATGCCGCCAGTCGCTCTGACAGCAGCTACACCCTCGGCTCGGTACTCAACCACGTGCTGCTTCACCAGACCATTATTGGCCTGGAGGCAATCAAACAGTTTGAACTGGCCGGAGACTACCCGGACGTGGTTTTTGCCCCTTGTGGCGGCGGATCCAATTTTGCCGGCGTCGCTTTTCCATTTCTCGCCGATAAAGCGGCCGGCAAATCAGTGGAATTGATAGCAGTCGAACCCTCAAGCTGCCCGACTCTCACACGGGGCCATTTTGCCTACGATTTTGGCGATTCCGCCGGCCTTACACCGATGATGCTGATGTACACCCTGGGCCATGATTTCGTGCCCCCCGGTATCCATGCCGGCGGCCTGCGCTATCACGGCACGGCCCCACAACTTGCGCAGCTGGTCGAGCGCGATTTAATTAAAGCCATCGCCGTTGACCAGGTACCCACCTTTGAGGCCGGCGTCACCTTTGCGCAGACGGAAGGCATCATTCCTGCGCCAGAGTCCAATCACGCTATCCGTGCGGCCATTGACGAGGCTCTGCGCTGCAAGGAAAGTGGTGAAGAGAAAACCATTTTTTTCAATCTCTCCGGCCACGGCCATTTCGACATGTTTTCCTACGACCGCTACTTTTCCGGCGAGCTGGAGGATTTTCCGCTGCCGCAAAATGCCATAGACGAGGCGCTGAAAACGTTACCGGAAACCTGAATTCCGAGCCCACCCGGTAGCAGGCCGTTAATTACCCATTCCAACGGAGTCGATGTTGAAAAGCCCACTCTGCGAAATGTTTGGTATCGATATCCCGGTATTTGCCTTTTCCCACTGCCGGGATGTGGTCGCTGCCGTCTCCAAAGCCGGCGGTTTCGGCGTCCTCGGCATGGCACGGATGGGGCCGGAGCGGCTACGCGAAGAGCTGAAATGGATCGACGAGCATGTTGACGGCAGGCCCTATGGTATCGACGTACTCATGCCCACCACCTATAGCGATGCCGGGGACCTTAAGTTCAACATCGACCAGATGGTGCCGGTGGAGCATATTGAATTCGTGCGTAATCTGCTCGACGATGCCGGCGTTCCGCCACTGCCCCCCGCTGAAAAAGACGAAATCGTCCGCTCACTGCTCAGTGAGCTCTCCTTCACCCCGAAAGAGAGCATGGCAATGGTGGAGATCGCCCTTGAACATCCGATCAAACTCATTGTTAACGCCCTGGGTTCCCCCCCGCCCGAACTGGTAGAGAAAGCCCACGCCCGCGATATTCGGGTCGCTGCACTGGCCGGTCGGCCCAGGCATGCCCTTAAACATCAGGCAGCCGGCTGTGACTTCGTCATTGCCGTCGGCAACGAAGCCGGCGGCCATACCGGCCCCATCACCTCAATGGTGGCCTGGCCGGATATTGCCGATGCGGTTGCCCCCATGCCGGTACTCGGTGCCGGTGGCGTCAGCCGTGGCCGACATCTGAGTGCCGCACTGGCCCTCGGCTGTGCCGGGGTCTGGTGTGGCTCAATCTGGCTGAAAACAGAAGAGAGCGAAGTGATCCCGGAAATCAAGGAGAAGCTGTTCGCCGCCGACGCCACTGACTCAGTGCTCACCCGGGCCGTCACCGGCAAACCCTGTCGCACTCTGCGCTCAGCCTTTACCGATGCCTACGAACAGCCCGGTGCCCCCAGTCCACTGCCGGCACCGCTACAAAATATACTCTGGTGGTCGGAGGGCCGCACCCGTGCCGAACGGATCCGTAAAGCAGAATTTCTCACCTACCCGGTAGGTCAGGTGGTCGGCAACATGACCGAGGCAATATCCGTGCGCCAGGTCATTTATGACATCATGGAGGAGTTCATTGAAACCCAGGCCCGCCTGCAGGAGGTACTGGATTAAGACTGGATAAAGGAGCCTTTTATCTTACTCCGGCGAAGGGTCGCCCGATCTGCCGTTACTGCTGCCTGCGAACGCAAGCAGCTGTTAAAGAAAGATTTCTCGCTTTATTTCAGCGCAAAGTCAGGAGTAAGATGCAGACTCGAACTGAGGAGAAATGTTCGAGCACATGATCAAATCCGGTGATGTGCAAGTTCATGAGGAGGAATCATTATGGCTACCACTGCAATCGAAGCTACTGATTACCTGATTGATGTCGAAGGGGCCTGGTTACTGGAAACCCGCGACCACCTGCTGATACCCCTGGCTGAACAGGGCTATAACCACCCGGTAATGGACCAGATTCGGGCCGGCACTTTCCCCCGGGAGAAGCTGATCAAACTGCTGTCTGATCTCTGCTGGGTGATTACCGGTTTCCCGGAATATGTTGCCGCCCTGGCCGCTCGCGCACCGAAAAATGACCATAAAACCAAAGCGGCGCTGCTGGAAAATGCCTTTATCGAACGCGATCATCCGTTCATGCTCGCCCACGCCATAACCCAGTTGGGGGGAGAGGGTGACGCCATTGTTAATGGCCCGGACTGGGACCACGATGCCGATGATTTCATGATTAATCTGCGGATGGTGCTGGAAGCCTACTGTTACCACCGCCCGTGGATTGAGGGCATGGCAGCACTGGCGGTGGGTATCGAAACGGTCACCCCGCGAATTTTTGGGGGCATGGGCAAAGCAGCGATTGAACACTACGGCCTGACCGAAGCAGATACCGAGTGGTTCGACATTCACGGCGGTGAAGTGGAAATGGAGCACGGCAATGACGGCCTGCGTATGCTCGACCACTATATCGATGTAAACGATACTCAAACCCAGAAGGCGTGTATCGCCGGCATTAATATTATTTGCAAGGGCATCGCCATCGGCCTGTTTGATAACTATCAATAAATAGCCCAACGATAGCAACGCTAACCGGCCACGCTGACAACGTTGCAATGATGTTGTCAGCGTGGCTTTTTATTGCCTGAAAGCGAACGGATTCTCAGCATTTAAGCCCTCGTTAATACGGGCTTAACAACAGGGGAAATTGATGCGAATTTGTGTACTGGGTGCCGGTGCCCTGGGTTCATTAACCGGGGGTTACCTGGCCGAGGCGGGGTTCGATGTCACCCTGGTCGGTCGTCAGGCGCACGTTGATGCGATTAACCGAGGCGGCCTCCAGTTTGTTGGCCGGCGCGGCGAATTCACCGTTCGTGACCACCTGACCGCCGTCACTCATGCGGATCAGGTAACCGGTGAATTTGACTACCTTATTCTATTGGTCAAATCCAAGGATACCGCCGCGACCCTGGCCGGCGCGGATTGCCTGAAAAACCGGGTAAAGTGCGTGTTCTCTTTCC
>JAYNPV010000032.1:0-17497 GCA_038113925.1 Gammaproteobacteria bacterium
GGGTTATTATGATCGGGCCGAGCTGTTTGCAATGCACCGCAAGATGGCACGGCTGTTAGCTTCCGCCTCTGCCCAGGTAGAGGCGGTGCTGTTTTGTCCCCACCTGCCCGATGCCGGTTGCGATTGCCGCAAGCCGGCTCCCGGCCTGGTGCGACGGGCGATGGTCTGCTTCGGGTTTTCAGCCGAACAGGCAGTCATGATTGGCGATTCGGAGCGGGATGTTGCTGCGGCCACAGCGATGAATGTCAGGGCGGTGCGCGTCGGCAGCGGTGAGTCGGCAAGTTTTTCGTCGCTGGCGGCCTGGGTCGATCAGCTGCTGGGGGGGCAGGGATGAAATTTATCCGCTCCCTGCTGTTTTCGATAGGAATGATCATTTCTATTCCAGTGGCGGCGCTGGTTATCCTATTGCTGGCCCCGGCACCGGTCCGTTATCGATTCAAGGTGGCCACCGGCTGGTCAACAGCGGTTTTGTGGTGGTTGCGAGTCACTTGTGGCATTCGCTACCGGGTCGAGGGGCTGGAGCATGTCAGCGGCGGTGCCGCGGTGGTGCTGTCGAAACATCAGTCCACCTTCGAGACCTTGGCCCTGCAGATTATTTTTCAGCCGATTACCTGGGTTGCCAAACAGGAGTTGATGAGGGTGCCTTTTTTTGGCTGGGGACTGGCCCTGGTACTGCCCATCGCGATCGACCGAAAAGCCGGTAAGAAAGCCGTTACCCAGATTATCGAACAGGGCACGGAGCGGCTGCGTCGCGGTATTTCGGTGGTGGTTTTTCCTGAAGGCACGCGGACCCCCGCCGGCAGCCGCCGACGTTACCGACTCGGTGGGGCGATTTTGGCAAAAGAGTCCGGCTATCGGGTGATTCCGGTGGCCCACAATGCCGGTCAGTTCTGGGGTAGACGAGGCTTCACCAAACATCCCGGCGAAATCGTAGTGCGCATCGGGAAGCCGATTGAAGTGAACAATTTGAGCGCGGAACAGATTATTGCCGAAGTGGAGGAGTGGGTGGAGTCTGCGGTGGCGGAAATAAGTGGTCTGCCCCCGGCGCAGTTGATCAGCTGACGACGGCCAATTTTTCGGGCCCCTACCCACAGGGCGCGAGCGGCGTTCACCTTTTTTGTAGGAGCGACTTCAGTCGCGACGGCCAAGGTTTCTACCACCCCGCAGTCGCGACTGAAGTCGCTCCTACAATTTGCCTGATCTGCTTGAACTGTAGGGAACAAGCGATGATTGGTAAATAGCGTCAGCGGGTCCTGGTCAGCCGTGGCGCTTTTTTATTTCGCGGGCCAGGTTGATGAAGGTTTCCAGACTCAGGGTCTCCGCCCGGGCGCCAGGATCACAGCCCGCAGCCAGCAGAGTTTGGAGAGGTTGTTGCGCAGCGTTTTGCGTCGGTGGGCAAAGGCGGCACTGACCAGGGTGCTCATCGACTCTGACAGTGGGTCGTCGTGCTGATCAGCGATTCGGGGATAGAGGCGTACCATCTGCGAATCGACCCGGGGTGGGGGATCGAATGACCCGGGCGGTATCTCCGTGAGCGATTCCAGCTGACAATAATATTGGGTCATCACACTGAGCCGGCCATAGTTTTTGTTGCCCGGTACCGCGGCCATTCTTTCCACCACCTCCTTTTGCAACATGAATAGCATGGATTCAATCAGATGGCGCTGTTGGAACAGGTGAAACAGCAGCGGTGTTGAGATGTTATAGGGCAGGTTACCGACCAGGGTGACCTGCCGGGGGGTGAAATCGCTGAGGTGCAATTTCAGTGCGTCCATTTCTACCAGCGTAAACCGGGGTTGCTGGGCGAATCGGTGACGTAGCGCCGCAGCCAGATCCCTGTCAATTTCAATGGCGATCAGTTGGTCGCAGCGTTCCAGCAGCGGTTCGGTGAGCACACCCTGACCGGGCCCGATCTCGACCAGGGTTCCCCCCGCAGGGATCTCCACCAGTTCGAGGACATTGCTGATGGCCACCGGATCGGTAAGAAAATGCTGGCCAAATCGTTTGCGCGGCTGGTGTCGGCTCATTGCTGATCAGAAAATTCGATGGCGGTGCGGATGGCCCTTTTCATGCTGGCAGCGCTGGCCCGGCCGCTACCGGCCAGGTCGTAAGCCGTACCGTGATCAACCGAGACTCGAATGATGGGCAGTCCCAGGGTGATATTGACAGCGTCCTGGTCGGCGACCTGTTTAAGTGGTGGCAGGCCCTGATCATGGTACATGGCCAGTACCAGATCGCACCGGGAGAGTGCGGTGGGAGTAAAAGCACTGTCGGCGGGTAACGGGCCGAGTAACGACATGCCCTGCTGGCGCAGCTCCGCCAGCACCGGTTCGATGATGGTCTGCTCTTCTTCACCCAGATAGCCGCCCTCGCCGGCGTGGGGATTGAGGCCGCAAACCGCAATGCGCGGATTGGACAGCCGGTAGAGACGTTTCATTTCGCGATGAATAATCCTCAGCTGTTTGATCAGCGTTTCCCGGGTAACCGCGGCCGCCACTTGTTTCAGCGGTAAATGGGTGGTGAGCAGCGCGACCTTGAGGTGCCGGGCCGCTAGCAGCATCACCACATCCGCGGTTCGGGTGGCCTGGGCCAGGTATTCGGTGTGGCCGCTAAAAGGGATGCCCGCCTGATTGATCACGGCTTTGTCCAGGGGGCCGGTGACCAGCGCATCGGCGTTGTTGCTAAGACATTGCTCACAGGCGGTTTGTAGTGCTTTGATCAGCGTCCCGGCGTTATCCGCCTGCGGGGTGCCGGGCAGCACATTGGCCGATGCCAGTGGGTGGCTGACTACCTGCAGGGTGCCGGGTGTGTGTTGCTGGCGCGGGGCATCCAGTGAGGTGAGCTCCACTTCGACTGCCCGGTTGATTTGCGTGGCAGCGCGGGTAATAGTTTGCGGGTCGGCAAGCAGCAGCAATTGGGCAGGAAAGGGCTGATCGGCCAGCTGAACAAGCAATTCCGGCCCGATTCCCGCCGGCTCACCGGGGGTGATCAGAATACGGGGAATTTTTCGATTATCGCCGCCCGAATCAACGCTCATCAGTGCACCCCCCGGATGGTGCTGTGCGGGCCAACCAGATCAGATGCGTATCTCGATAAAGGCTTCGTCACGCATGCGCTGCAACCAGTCCTGAATTTCCTGGTCGGCTTTTTTGGCACGAATCTGTGCCGCCGCGCGCAGGCGGGTCTGATCTTCCGTGTCATCTCTTTCACGAGTGGCCAGTAGTTCAATAAGGTGCCAGCCGAATTCGCTGCGCACGGGCTGGCTCAGTTCGCCGATCTCCAGTGAATTCAGGGCAAGGTCGAACTGTTCGACCATCTGACCGGATCGGACCCAACCGAGGTCGCCCCCGCGTATGGCGGAACCGGGGTCATCGGAGTGCGCCCGGGCAAGCTCTGCGAAATCTTCCCCGACTTCAATGCGCCGACGTAAATTAACCAGTGTCTGCCGACTTTGCTCGGGGGGGTTGAGTTCATCAATTTCAATCAGAATGTGGCGGGCATGGCGCTCGGTCACCATGTGGCGGTCGCTCTGCTGTATGGACTCAAGATAGAGCACGTGCAGTCCGGTGCTGCTTCTGAGTAGTCCGGAATGGCCGCCAACCTCTAACTGACTCGCGGCATCGGCAAAAAGGTCTGGCAAGGTACCTAACTGACGCCAACCCAGGTCGCCGCCCTGGAGGGCGTTCTGGCCTTCTGAACGATTGACCGCCAGCTGGGCAAAATCGGCGCCATTGGCGAGCTCATTTAATATCTCGGCACCCTCCTGCTCTGCGCGGGCAATTTCTTCGTTGGTGGCACCGTCATCCAGGCTCAGCATGATATGTCGGAGACGGTATCTGCTGTCGCTGTTGCCAAGACTCTCCTGACGGCTCAAAAAGTTATCTATCTCCCGGTCACTGACAGGGATGCGATTGATAACACTGCGTTGGCGCAAGTGGGTGATGATCATCTCAGTGCGGATGTCTTCACGAAAGGTCTCAAAACTGAGGCCGTCGGCAATCACCGCCTGCCGCAGGCCCTGTAAATCCAGCTGGTTGTTTCTGGCAATGTTTGCCAGGGTCGCATTCAGTGCTTCATCGCTAATCTCGATACCTGTTCGGCCGGCAATTTCCAGCTGCAACATTTGCTCGATTTGTCGATTCAGCAGTTGTGGAATGAGGGCTTCGCGGGGAGGTGGGCGGGTCCCGCGGGAGGCCATTTCCGCAGTAATCTGGTGTATCTGTCGTTCCAGTTCGCTCTGCAAAATCACATCGGCGTTAACGACGGCAACGATTCTGTCGCCAGCCGTGGCCAGAGTTGGCAGGCTGAATATCAGGGCAGTCAGGCCGCCCAGTAGTTGTTTTAAGGTCATGGGGTCTATCGATGGTTGGGTGATCAAATAGTGAGGGACGACAGCAAATTTGCCGAACGGCTAACGGAATCGAGATCGCCGCCCGGGTGCAAAGTCGTCGTCAATCGGATATCCGAGGATGCCATCGACCAGCAGGTCGCGAACCGGATTACCAAGGCTGGTGAGTCCCTTGAGTTCGACCTGCACCATGAGCGCGTGGTTCATGTCGTCGTCAATGTCCTTGACCCAGTGGCGAGAGACCACGCGCAGCGCCCAGCAGCAACTGTCGTACTCAAAGCCGGCGAAGCTATCGAGGGATTTGTCTTCTTTTAGTGAATAATTGGAACGGCCGACAAAACTCCAGTCGCCGACAATCGGCCAGGCAACCGACAGATCGGTCTGTTCCAGATTGTTAATTCTGGAGCGGTAGCCGAGATTGATAATGTGTTTGTCGTCCCGCCGATAGGCAAAATTGACCGAGGTTTTGGTGGAAGCTTCCAGGTCTGGATCCCACTGCCAGGTGGCGCGGGTGGAGAGGTGGCGACTCAGGCGCGCACTCACCTCGGTGACATATTCTGAGGTGCTGTCATTATCCGCCGGTGTCGCCGAGGCGAGGCGGACTTCACGGTCTTCAAAATAGATGATCTGCCCCAGGCTGGCTTTGAGTAATTCGCTACCGCCGTTGCTTAACATGCGGGTGGTCAGCGCCAGGGTCAGTTGATTGGCGTCTCCCTGGCGATCAGCGCCACTAAAACGGTTGGTGGCAAACAGGGTGCTGTAGTTGATGTCCTGTTCGTTGGTGTCGAATCGGGGAATGTCGTCGTGATCCTTTTCCGGTACGTAAAGATAGAAGGCCCGAGGCTCAAGGGTTTGCAGTAACCCCAGGCCCCAGAGATTCACGTCACGCTCAAAAAACAGGCCGGAATCGAGGCTGACAATGGGAGTAAATCGATCGGGGCTATCGTCAAGTCCGGCGAGCTGGTTATCCAGGTCATAACTGGTGTAGCGCAGCCCGAGGCTGGGTTCAACAAAATAGGCGGGGCGTTCGTGGCGCAGGCTGAGCTCGGGATAAATGTCGATACGGGAACCATCCACCCGGGTGTCGCTATCGAACCAGGTCGATTCGGCATTGAGTTCGTAGTTGAGGAGCCCATCGGCCAGTTCGCCATCGGTAAAAAAGGTGATCTGCGGCAGGCGCTGGTAGGGTTTGGTGCCATCGATCGTCTGGTAGCCTTCAAAATTGGCTCTCAGGTTCCAGCCATTTCCCGAGTAACGGGTGGTTAACTGCCGGCGTAGATGGGTGATGCTGGTGCTGGTCAAATCATCGCCGAAGTCTTCGAAATACTCGTCGTCAGAGACGTAGTTGTAGTCGATGTTATAGCTGACTCGGGAGTTGAGTTTGCCGTCGAGTTCCCAGAAGAAGGCTTTACGATCCTCACCGGTCAGATCATCGTCTGGCAGATAAGCCAGATTGGTGATGCCGCTATTTTTCTTCAGCAGGTGGCGAAAACTGACTTCGGTGAGCAGTCCCCGTTTTTCCAGGTAGCGCGGAGTGATCAGGGCATCGTAATTGGGGGCGATATTCCAGTAAAAGGGGGTTACCAGTTCGGTGCCATCGTCACTGCTGGAGCCAAATGAGGGTGCCAGAAAGCCGGTCTTTCTCTCATCAGACAGTGGAAAAGAGGCGTAGGGCGTATAGAAAATCGGTAACCCTTTGAGTTTAAGGGTCATGTTTTTCGCTTTGCCGACCCCCGCAGCCTGATCGAGGGTGAATTTATCCGCTAGAAGTTGCCAATCCTGGCGTCCGGGCGGGCAGGTGGTGAAACTGGCGCTTTCCAAGTCAATCACTGATGAACTGTGGCGGATGATCCTCACCGCCTTGCCGCGGGCGCGTTTTTCGCGCAGGGCGTAGTTGGCATTCTCGATGGTGCCGGCGTCAGTGAGCAGGTTCATTTGTAGCGAACTGCCCTCCACGGCAAGGTCACTATCGCGTAAGAATACGGCACCCCGGGCATCGACTTCGTCGAGGAGTTGGTCGTAAACCATCGTTTCAGAGGTTATCTGCGTGCCATCACGACGAACATCCACGTGACCGCGCATTTCAATCAGGTCTTTTTCGAGGGTTTCGGATTCGTCGGCTGTCACCTCGGTGACCCCGGCTGCGGGGGTCACCGCGTCCACCGAGTCAAACACCGTGGGGGGATAACACTGTTCCGAGGCGGTGACGGGCACCCAGATCGAGACGCCCATTAGCAGTAGAGACAGACAACTTATTCGGTTTGCGATGTTAATCGGAACTGCCCTGGTTATCGGTGGTTGCATTTATTTTTGGCTGTCAACTTTGACTGGACGCGCTGCTCGGTCGCCTGTCCAGTGACGGGCCGGGCGAGGCGGCGCGCGCGTTGCAATTGCGAGGGTCATCATACACCAAAACCCAGGTAACTTAAGGGGTATTAGGGGGCGTTTTATCCATTGGGTTTGCGGTCGAAAGTGGTGCCGTGAACTGGCCCTGGCGCAGGCTAATCACTGGCCAGTTGCGTTCCTCGGCAACGGCCCGCAACTGCGGATCCGGATCGACCGCGACCGGGTGATCGGCCCATTCCAGCAGCGGCAGGTCATTATGTGAATCCGAATAGGCATAGCTGCCGTTCCGGTTCAGCCCATAAGTGGCTAACCAGAGATTCAGATTGGTCAGCTTGTCCTGCTGATAGCAGGGAGGTGACCGGTACCCGCCATCAAAGTTGCCGTCGGTCAGGCTGGGCAGGGTGGCAATCAGGTGGTTGACCCCGAGATAACGGGCGATGGGTGCACTGATAAACCGATTGGTGGCGGTGATAATCACCAGGGTATCTCCGCGCTCGTGGTGCTGCTGCAGCAGTGCCGCGGTGCCAGGGGCAACCTGAGCCGGCAGTAGTGATGCCAAATAATCATCACGCAGCGTCAACAACTCACTCGGCGAGTGTTGCCGCAGCGGCTCCAGCGCGAAGCGAAGAAACTCGTCTATGTCCATCTCGCCCCGTTCGTACTGCTGGTAAAAGTGCTTGTTTTGGCGGTCGTAATCCACCGGATCGACGATTTTGCGATTGCAGAGGTATTCCCCCCACAGGTAGTCGCTGTCATTCGCCAGCAGGGTGTTATCCAGGTCAAACAGTGCAAGAGTCATAATAATATATAAAACATAAACTTAAGAGAGGGTGGGCAGGCTCATGCCCGGGGGGTATGGTAGACTTTTTTTGCAAGAGGGGGCGAACGCAGCTGCTGCGGGTGCCAGCCAATCTATTAATATACGAAGATATGAAGTCTAGGGTAATTTTTTGGTCAGGGAGCCGGATAGCGTGATTGATGCTGATGGATTTCGCCCCAACGTGGGCATCATAGTTTGCAATCGACATGGTTCCCTGTTGTGGGCGCGGCGCATCGGTCAAACCTCATGGCAATTTCCGCAGGGTGGAATTAAGCGTCAAGAAGCCCCAGAGCAGGCGCTTTACCGTGAGCTGGAGGAAGAGGTTGGCTTACAGCCTGACCACGTGAAGGTATTGGGGCGGACCAATGACTGGTTGCGTTATCGGCTGCCCAAGCGTTACACCCGGCGGCGACGTTCGGCCTGCATCGGTCAGAAGCAGATCTGGTTCATGCTGCAGCTGATCGCCGACGATCAGGTGATTCGACTTGACGCTTGTCCGGTGCCGGAATTCGACCACTGGCAGTGGGTCGATTATGAGACCCCGGTTAATGAAATTATCGACTTCAAGCGCTCGGTGTACCGCGATGCTCTGGATGAGTTGCGCGGGGTATGGCGACAAACTTTTCAGTGCCTGGAGCCTGCTGACGCGATTGATCATTGATCGACTGCCATAAGGGATTCTTTTTTGGGTTTTTTTTCGCGGTTAACCAATACAGCCCTCTGCCTGGTATCAATACTGCCCGGCAAATCCACAGCGGGAACTAAGCGGTGAATAAGGAACAGGACGGAGCCCCCTTGCCAGAACGTGACGACGCAGTAGCCACCGACGCTCGCTCCGACGAGATAGCAGACCCCACCCCGACCCGGAGGCGGTCAGGGTACCGGTGGCCGGCTGTTTTATTCCTGATTCTGCTGGTGGGAATCGGGGGCTATTTTCGTGCTCCCCTGTCGAACTGGTTGGCCGATCAGGGAATCATCGGTTCAGATCGGCAGCTGACCGAGCTGGGCGAGAGGTTGGGCAAGCTTGAGGCTTCGCTGACGGAGCTGAACCCGCTCTTCGCTGATATCCGCGCCCTGCAAACGGATGCGCAGCAGCAACGCTCGCAGATGGAGAAGCTGGCGGCTGAACAGCAAGCCACGCGGCAGCTGGCCGACGGGGTGTCCGCCGCGCTCGCCCAACAATTATCCGACTGGCGACCCATAGAAGTTCGACACCTGCTGTTTCTTGCCGACCAACGGTTGCATATCGCCGGTGATCCCGAGGGTGCGATGACCGCATTGCGTCGCGCTGATGAGTTATTGAAGATCATCGATCAACGCCGCTGGCTACCGCTGCGCACAAAAATTACTGCTGCCATAACCGATCTGGCGACGTTGGAGTTGGCCGATACAGATGGAATCCGTTCGCGATTGGCAGCGTTGGGTGCTCAGGTCGACCGACTTTCCGACTATGCACAGATTCGACAGCAGTCGCCAGCGACCGAAGTTGATACGGTCGTCGCCACCGAACCGGGGTCGGCGATCACCTGGGAACAGCGATTACGCACTGCCTGGGCACGGGTTATTGAGCAGCTTGGTCGGCTGGTTTCTGTTGAGCAAACGGATCAACCCCTGGCACCGGTTCTTAGCGGTGAGCAGCTTCAGGGGCTGAAGTTTCGATTATCTGCGGAATTACTGCTGGCGGAGGTTGATCTGCTGCGGCGCGATGCAGGGTACCAGCGTCGCCTGGCTAAAGTGAGGCAACTGGTTTCGCGATATTTTGATCCCGCAACCCAACCTGCGGCTCACGTGTTGAAAGAGTTGGACGCGCTGCAACAGGTTAAGGTTGATGTCATCTACCCGGATATCAGCGGACCTCTGACCTGGCTGGATAACCAACTGGGCAGGCAGGCACTGGATTGATGGTGCGCTTGTTTCTACTGGTTTTTATGCTGGCTGCAGGGGTCGGTCTGGCGCTGTTTACTGGAGAGGACAGTGGCTACCTGCTACTCGCCTGGAATGGTTGGCGAGTCGAAGTTAATAACCTGGTACTGGCGATGGCGTTGCTGCTGGTGCTCTTTCTGGTAGTGCACTGGCTGCTGAACGGCGCGGCCGCCCTGCAGCGGGGGCATCGTCGCTGGCAGTTCTGGCGCAGCAGTCGCCGTGATCGTGGAGGTCAACGACAGTTTTATCGAGGGTTGCACCTGCTCGCTGAAGGGCGCTGGACCAAGGCCGAAAAACAACTGGTGAGAAGTGCCTCGCAGGCGGAGAACAACCTGCTGGCTTATCTGGGGGCGGCTCGCGCGGCGGATAATCTGGGGAATCCAGGGGGGCGTGATCGGTATATTGCCGCCGCTGCCCGCAGTGGTGATAGTTCCGCCCTGGCCGTCGGTCTGCTGCGTGCCGAGTGTCTGGCCGGCAGCGGTGAGTTTGATCAGGCCATTGCCGTGTTGCGTAAATTGCGCGACGCGGAACCGGGCCATAGTCAGGTATTGAAGCAATTGCAGGAATACTGTTTGCAGGCGCATGATTGGCGCGGGTTACTGGAACTCACGCCGGCGTTGCGACGTCAGCAATTAATTGACCATAAGGGGGCGGAGCGGCTGCATCGCCGTTGCCATCTCGAGCAGTTAAAAAACGCCGATAATCTCCAGGAAGCCTGGCGCCATTTGCCGAAAAAATATGCCCATGACGCAGAAATGCTGGGTTTCTACCTGCGGGTATTGGTGGCAGATGGTCAGGTTGAGCGGGCACTCGATCTCATCGAGCGTGAGTTAAACCGGCAGATTGATGCGGGATTACTGGACCTGTTTGGCAGCCTCGATGCTGAAAACCCTGATCGACGCCTGAGCTCTGTAGAGAAATGGTTGCAGGCCAGTCCCGAAAACCCGGCACTACTGCTGGCTGCGGGGCGCATGGCAGCACGGGCGGGACTGACGGACAAAGCGATCAATTTTTACGAAGCTAGAGTGGCTGTTGATGCCGAACCACAGAGCTGTGCGGAACTGGCTCAGTTGCTGATAGCCCAGCAGCGTAGTGAAGATGCGCTGGTCCGTTTGCGCGAAGGGCTTGAGCTGGCTTTGCGGGTCCCGGTAACCTGACCCCGGGGAGCTTGACGCACCACTTTGACTGCATGATTATTGCCATCCCACCGACGATAGAGATTTCCCTCTTTGGATGAGGTTCCCCTAGGCCAGCTTGTGGGCCTGTTAGTTTTCCTGTTTACCTGCTCCGCTTTTTTCTCGGGTTCGGAGACCGCCCTGATGGCGATCAATCGCTATCGGTTAAGGCACCTGGTGGTACAAAAAAAGCATGCTGCGTTGCGGACTGAAGCCCTGTTGAGCCGGCCGGATCGACTGTTGGCGATGATATTGCTTGGCAATAATGTGGTGAATATCTTTGCCACCGTGGTTGCCACGGTCATCTTTCTACGGCTATGGGGGGAAGCGGGCCTTGCCCCGGCCACGGCCGGTCTCACTGTTTTCGTGCTGCTGTTTGCCGAGGTGGCGCCGAAGACCCTGGCGGCGATTCGACCCGAACGGGTCGCTTTTCCGGCTTCCTGGTTGCTGACCGGATTAATGTTTGTCAGCTATCCGATGGTGTTGTTAATTAATGGTTTTTCCAATGGTCTGCTACGGCTTTTTGGCGTATCCGCGGTCGACGACAGTGGTGCCCAACTCAGCCGGGAAGAGGTAAGAACTTTTTTACATGATTCGGGGGGGCATCAGATTCAGGCGGATCAGCTGGAGATGCTGCTGCGGATACTCGACATGAGCGCCGTGGCGGTTGAAGACGTCATGGTCCCGCGGCCGGATGTGGACCTGCTCGATCTGCAGGATAGCTGGGAAGAGCTGCGCGAGCAGATACTGACCAGTCCCTATAGTCGCTTACCCGTCTGTCGAGATGGTATCGACAACCTGCTGGGCATGCTCCACCTGCGGCGGGTGATTGGCAGTCTCAATGAAGAGGATGTCAGCCCGGCGATTATTGAAGAACAGATGCAGGCGGCGCAGTTTGTTCCCGAAGGAACCCCCCTGACGGTGCAATTGCTTAACTTTCGCCAAAGTAAGAGTCAGCTGGCGGTAGTGGTTAATGAATACGGTGAACCCCTGGGGGTGGTCACGCTTGAAGATCTGGTCGTGGAAATCGTCGGCGAGATTTCCGACAAGGAGCCCTTGTTACCCGGCTTCGTTCACCCGCAGAAAGATCAAAGTTATCTGGTCCGAGCCAATGTTAATGTTCGTGAGCTGAATCGGCGCATGAACTGGAGCCTGCCGGAAGAGGGCGCCAAGACCCTCAACGGCCAGATTCTGCAGCACCTTGAGGAAATACCGGGCACCGGCACCAGTATTCGTCTGGGCGACTACCCGGTAGAGATAGTTAAGACAGAAGAGAGCGCAGTGTTAATGGTGCGAGTCACTCCACCCCTGGAGCAGACCGCTGAGTTGGAGGATATAGGCGGCAAGGCCTGATTGATCTAAGCGAATCGATGGAGAATTCAAGATGAAAAAAGTGGGTTATGTGGGGCTTGGCAACATGGGCCTGCCCATGGTCAGAAACCTGATTTCCGGCGGATTTGAGTTGCGCGTATTCAGTCGCAGCCGTGGCCCGATAGAGGCGGCAATTGAAGCGGGTGCCACCGAGGCAGACTCACTGGCGGCACTGGCGGAATGGGCTGATGTGGTCTGTACCTGTCTGCCCATGCCGGAGGATGTCGATGCCGTCTATCTGGGAGAGGGGGGATTGCTTGCCGGGGCGACCCCCGGCACGGTGTTGATTGACCACAGCACGGTAAGTCCGCAGACCAATCGCAATATTGCTCATCGGGCAGACGCTCTCGGTGTTGAGTTTCTCGACGCCCCGGTGTCCGGAGGGCCCGGGGGCGCAAAGGCGGGCACGCTGGCGATCATGGTGGGTGGCAAGCAGGCGGTATTCGATGCGGTGACCCACGTTCTTGGCGCCATGGGTAAGACGGTGGTACGGCTCGGTGATTACGGTGCCGGTAGCGTCGCCAAGTTGCTTAATAACCAGCTGGTGGGGGTCCACCAGCGCGCCTTGATTGAGGCTTTGATGGTTGCCCAGGCCAATCATCTCGATCTGGATAAGCTCCATCAGGTATTAACCGGGAGCAGTGGCAATAGTGTCATTCTGGAAATGATGTACCCACTGTTAAAAAAGCGCGATCTCTCTCCCAGGTTTCGTAACACCCTGTTTCATAAAGATATGCGCCTGGCGCTGGAAATGGCCCGGGATTGCGGCATCGACACGGCTATGGGCCGCACCGCCTTCGTGGCGGTGGATGCTGCCCAGCAGGCCGGCCTGGGCGATAGCGACAGTCTGGCCATGCTGCTGCCGCTGGAGCAGCAAAACGGTATCGAGCTGTTCAGCGCCGCTAACGACTAATTGGTAGCATAGATCCGTTCAGGGGCTAGTCGGTGCGGATTGCTGCAGGGTTTTCACGTCAGTGACAATTTCTGTTGCGTGCTTATCCGGGTCCACGTCGAGATAATTGCGGGCCACCACTCCCTCGGGATTGATCAGAAACGAGTAACGTTTGGCAAATTTGGCCACCAGCAGGTCGCGCAGAGCGTCATAGCGGGCAGCGACGGCCCCGTCTGTGTCTGACAGCAGAGGGAAAGGCAGTTCGTGCTTGCTGGCGAAGGCCGCATGACTCTCCTGATCATCCAGGCTGACACCCACCACTTTTACCCCCAGCGCATTGAGAACGGTGATGTGATCCCTAAACTGGCACGCTTCGGTAGTGCACCCGGGGGTGTCATCCTTGGGATAGAAATAGAGCAGTAGCCAGTTACCGCGGTAATCGCCCAGCCGGTGGGTCTTACCGGACTGGTCCGGCAGGGCAAAATCGGGCGCGGTTTCACCGGGGGCCGGGGGCGCGGCGTGCAGGGCGGAGTTAACAGTGACGAGAAGTAGTAAACCGATAATCCTGCTCATGATGTAGTCCTCGCGGGGGTGATGAGCGCCATGACCGAGTGGCTTGACCGGCTAGCGCCGCTGCAATAACTTGGTCTCTCTTTCCAGTCCGGGATCAGTCTACTAAGGGCATTCGGGTTCGGGTAGTGCTTTCGCGAACTGCTGAAACTTATTGGAGGTCATTTATGCTTCATGCTTCACCCGGTAGTGCCGACGCCGCGGTCAACTTTAAAACGCGATACGAGAACTTTATTGGCGGCGAGTGGGTGCCACCGGTTAATGGTCGTTATTTTGAGAACACCACCCCGGTCACCGGTGAGTTGATCGGTGAAATACCGCGCTCAGACCAGGCAGATATTGATCTGGCGCTTGACGCTGCCCATGCGGCCGCCCCGGCATGGGGAAAAACCAGCGTGGCCGAGCGCGCCCAGATACTCAATAAAATCGCCGACCGTATCGATGAGAACCTGCGGTCACTCGCGGTGGCCGAGACCTGGGATAACGGTAAGCCGATTCGCGAAGCGATGGCGGCAGATTTGCCCCTGGCGGTGGATCATTTGCGCTATTTTGCCGCCGCCATTCGCGCCCAGGAAGGCACCCTGAGTGAGATCGACGATGACACGGTGGCCTACCATTTCCACGAACCACTGGGGGTGGTGGGACAGATTATTCCGTGGAATTTCCCCATATTGATGGCGATATGGAAGCTGGCACCGGCGTTGGCCGCCGGCAACTGCGTAGTACTCAAGCCGGCGGAGCAGACCCCGGCCTCGATACTGGTTTTCATCGAGCTGATCGCCGATTTGCTGCCTGCCGGGGTAGTGAACGTGGTGAACGGTTTTGGCGTGGAGGCAGGCAAACCCCTGGCGAGCAGTTCAAGGATTGCCAAGATTGCTTTTACCGGCGAGACCACCACCGGCCGGCTGATTATGCAGTACGCCTCGACGAATCTGATTCCGGTCACCCTGGAGCTGGGCGGTAAATCCCCAAATATCTTTTTTGCCGACGTGATGGCCGAAGACGACGATTATCTGGACAAGGCACTAGAAGGTTTCACCATGTTTGCCCTTAATTCCGGCGAAGTCTGTACCTGCCCGTCGCGGGCGCTGGTGCACGAATCCATTTATGATGACTTCATGGAACGGGCCATGCGGCGGGTGGCGGCAATCAAGGTCGGTCATCCGCTCGATGACAGCACCATGATTGGGGCGCAGTCATCGAGTGAACAGCTGGAGAAAATACTCTCCTACATCGAAATAGGAAAACAGGATAAGGCGCAGCTACTCACCGGTGGAGAGCGCTGCCAGCAACCCGGCGAGCTCGCCGGTGGGTTCTATATGCAGCCGACCGTGTTTGCCGGTGACAACAACATGCGTATTTTCCAGGAAGAGATTTTTGGTCCGGTGCTGGCGGTAACCCGGTTCAAAGACTTTGATGATGCGCTGGCGATGGCCAACGACACGCTTTACGGGCTGGGTGCGGGGGTCTGGTCGCGAGATATAAATACCTGTTACCGCATGGGGCGGGGGATCAGGGCGGGGCGGGTCTGGACCAATTCATACCATCTTTACCCGGCTCATGCGGCTTTTGGCGGGTACAAGCAATCAGGCATTGGTCGCGAGAATCACAAGATGATGCTCGATCACTATCAGCAGACCAAAAATCTACTGGTCAGTTATAGCCCTAAAGCATTAGGTTTTTTCTGACCCGAATGGAAGCCCTGGACAAGGTATCGGCGACACCGGCCGCGTTGCGGTTGATCGCTGAGCTGGTGGAGCAGCATGGCGAGGTGATGTTCCATCAGTCAGGGGGCTGTTGTGATGGCAGTTCACCGATGTGTTATCAGCGTGGCGAACTGCTGCTCGGCGAGCGTGATCTGTGTCTGGGGGAGATTGGCGGCCAGCCCTTTTATATCGACCGCGATCAGTATCGGGCCTGGGGAGAGGCCGAGCTCTTAATTGATCGGGTGCCCGGTCGCGGCGGCATGTTCTCGCTGGAGGGTTCCAGCGGGTTTCGGTTTCATACCCGAGCAGCGGCTGTGGATCAGGAAAATGACCGATCAGGGTGATGCGGTCAATTTAACTGATTTTCCAGGTGAGGCCGGATCACGCTGAGGCTCTCGATGGCACTTTGATAGAGCGCTGAGAGCTCCGTGTCATTCTGCTCGGTGCCCTTTTTCTCCAGCGTCTGCGCCAGGCTCGCAAGCTCGACAAAGCCCAGGCTGGCACTGGTCGATTTAATCTGGTGCGCGGCGTTGGTCAGACTGGGGAAGTCCCTCGGTTCCGCCGAAATGGCTGCGGCGATCTGGTCGAGTAATTCGGGCGTATCTTCCAGGTAGACTTCAATCAGCAGGGTGAACTCCTCCTCCATTACTGTCTGCATCTCTTGGAAAATATCCTGATCAATGCCGGGGGGGATTTCGGTTTGCATCTGGTATGTCCGGGGGGTTAATGAAGAGTCGCGTGATAACGCCTTGGTCAGCTGTTGTGTCGGACAAACGTGCAGCTTCTTTATAGTAGAATGGCCCTGCGCAGGAGAGACCCCGGAGATCATGGCTGGTGGTCCGCTTCGCGGACATTTTCCCGACATTAGCAGGAGTTCCTGAATGGACTTTACCCGTAGCGAAACCAAGCAATGGGCCCTGGAGAACGTAAAGAACTGGTACATGTGCCCCCTTACGCCGATGACTCCCGACCTGAAAATGGACGAGGAGGGCATGCGCGAAAATATTGAACAGTACATCGAGATGGGTATTGAAGGTCTGGTGGTCGGTGGTTTTATCGCCGAATGCTGGAACATGACCCTGTCAGACTGGTATCGCTATCATGAGATTTGCGCCGATGCGGTCGCCGGTCGAGCCGATCTCTGGACCATTATTCTTGACCCCAGCGTGCATCAGGCGCTGGAGAAAATGGCCTTTGTCGAGAAGTTGGGTTTCAACGGTGCCGAGGTGATTAATCCGGTAGTCCAGCTGCGTACCGACGATGAGATTTTTAAGTACTTTAAGTACATGACTGACCATAGTGATCTGGCGATTTGTCTCTATCGCACGCCGGTGTCGGGCAAGGTGATGGAATTTGATCTGATGCGCCGGTTGGCAGAGCTGGAGACCATGATTGGCGTCAAACAGGGCTTTTTGAATCGTCAGGAAACCCTGAAACTGCGTTCAATCATGCCTGATGATTTCATCACCATGGAACCGCTGGAATACTGGTTTGCAGAAGATATTCGCCTCGGCGGACAGGTGTGCTGGGGCGAGCTTTCCTACATTCTCTACGGCAAAAAGCGCCACCTGGTTCGTGAATATATGGAAGCCGCCTTTGCCGGTGACCACATGAAAGCGCTGTCGATTTCTGACCAGCTGGCTGATGTGCGCGAATTCTACGGTGACAAATTTCTCTGGGTCGTTAAGGAGACTGCCACCTATGCCACCGCGCTGGCCAACATGAAGGTCTGGTATGAGGCAATTGGTCTGAATGCGGGGCCGATTTTGCCGCCGGTGGATCAGCCCACCCAGGCGCAGCGCGACGAGATTTTTGGCGTGCTGGAGGATATGGGCGTCCGTTAATTTCGCGTTGACGGTAGCGGCGTGATACCGCTGATTCCAAACTCGTTACGCATCCGGTGCCGCCAATCAGAAAGGCCGGTTCAGATTACCTGGACCGGCCTTTTTATTGAACGCTAAAAAGATCAGGTCAGTAACCATGACCAGAGTGGTAACAGACAAAAATAAAGCCCCGCAGTCACCGCCACCGTCACCCCGTAAAGTTCCACGTCGAGTTCGTAGCGGTCGGCAAGGACCACGCCGACATTAAAACTGGCGGTGGCGGCGGTGACCACCAGCGCGCCGAGAATGGCGCCCTCAAGCCCCATTGCTTGCCCGACCAGCAGAGCCACCAGGGGGCTGAGGATAGATTTGCTCAACACGGCCGGTACAGCGGTGCCGATGCGCGCAAACCCGCTGACGTTGAGCGAAAGCCCCACCGTAAAGAGCATCAGCGGTATTGCTGCGTCGGCAATAAGTTCCAGGGTAGCGATTGCAGGCGGCGGCGGTGTGAACGGCGAGAGGG
>JAYNPV010000033.1:0-11033 GCA_038113925.1 Gammaproteobacteria bacterium
CGTGACGGTTGTCACTCGGCGGCTCGGTTCGGCAGAGCAGAATAAAAGAATCGACCCGGTGAGCACTGCTACACCATATTTTGCGACCGTTTAATAACCAGCCGCCGTCAACAGGATCGGCTTTGGTACGCACCGAAGCGAGATCTGATCCGCTACCCGGCTCACTCATACCAATGGCAAAAAATTTCTCGCCCCGCGCCATCGCCGGCAGATAGTTATTCTTCTGCTCTTCTGTACCAAAGCGCAGCAGGCTCGGACCGCTCTGGCGATCACCAATCCAGTGCGCCGCCACCGGGGCTCCTGCGGCGAGCAGCTCCTCCGTCACCACGTAACGTTCCAGCGCACTGCGTTCATGACCCCCATATACCCTGGGCCAGGTCATGCCCAACCAGCCATGATCGCCCAACCGTTTGCTGAATTCCGGGTCAAATCCGCCCAGCCAGCTATCACAACGGGGTTTAAAACGCCCGGCAGCCAACTCGGCGGCAATAAATTCACGCACCTCAGCGCGCAATTCTGTAGATGACGCCGGCAATAATGCCGGCGCTAAACTCACTGACAATCCTGTTCTCCCATAATCCGGCCCGGGTTCCGGCCCTTGATGAAAATTATCTGATTGGTCCCGGATCAGCCTTCATTGATCATCAATCAGGGCGAGCAACCGGGGGGGCGATACCGGCACGCGGGTGATGCGTTTGCCGATGGCGTGACTGATGGCGTTGGCGATGGTGGCCATCGGCGGCACGATAGGGGTTTCACCGACGCCGCGTACACCGTAGGGATGGGCCGGATGAGGCACCTCGATCATCCGGGTCTCAATCATCGGCACATCGGATGCCACCGGAATCCGGTAGTCAAGAAAACCGGCGTTATCCAGCTCTCCCCGATCGGTATAAAGATATTCCTCATTTAACGCCAGACCGATCCCCTGGACGACGCCTCCCTGCAACTGACCCTCGACATAAGCAGGGTGAACGGCCTTGCCGACATCCTGCACCACCAGATAACGCAAAATCTTGCTGCTGCCGGTTTCCGGATCGACCTCCACGTCACAAAGCTGCACACCAAAACCCGGGCCCACCCCCTGCGCGTTAAGTGTAGCCGTGCCCTCAATCGGGCCACCGGTGGGTCCGGCGTTTGCGGTCAGCTGTGCCAGGCTCAGCGGTTCATGGCCACCCGACTGATCTACCGCATTACCGTCAATCCAGTCGACCTGCTCCACCGGCACTTCCCAGGTGAGTGCGGCGCGCCTGCGCAGTTCCGTTACTGCATTGCGGGCGGCTTCCACCACCGCCATGCCGGTGGCGTAGGTGGTACGACTCCCGCCGGTGGTATCGCAATAGCCAATCGACTCGGTATCACCGACAATGGCCTGAATTCGATCCGGCGGCACCCCTAACTCTTCGGCTGCAAACAGGGCCATGGAGGCCCTGGAGCCGCCAATATCCGGACTACCGGTGACCACGGTCACCGCCCCATCCTCGTTGAGGCGTACCGTTGCGCTGGATTGCATGCCGACGTTAAACCAGAACCCCAGGGCCACGCCGCGGCCCTGATTGTCAGCCAGGGGTTCGGCGTACCAGGGGTGCTCTTTGACCGCCTGCAGGGATTTTTTCAAACCCACGGCGGCAAAGGGAGGTCCGTAGACCGCGAAATCGCCTTCGTCCACCGCATTTTTCAAACGCAGGTCGACTGGATCGATCTTCAGCTTCAGCGCCAATTCATCGATCATTGACTCCGCTGCAAACGCGGCCTGCGGTGCACCGGGGGCACGATAGGCGGAGGCCTTCGGTTTATTCACCACCACGTCGTAGCCTTCGAGCAGCACATTATCAATGTTGTAGGAAGCCACCATGGTCATCACCGCCGGGACCATCGGTGAGCCTTTAAAGCCGCCGGCTTCGAATTCCAGTTTCGCCTGCGCCGCCACCAGGGTGCCGTCTTTTTTGGCTCCCAGCTTGACCCAGATACGCGATGCCGAAGCCGGTCCTGTGGCGCGTAGCACCTCTTCCCGGGTCATGACCATTTTCACCGGCCGGCTGCAGGAGCGCGACAGAATCACGCCGATGGGCTCCAGGTAAATCGACAGTTTGCCGCCAAAACCGCCGCCAATTTCTGTGGGGATCACCTGCAGTTGGGAGACCGGCTCGCCGAGGGCACCGGCGATCAGGGTACGGAACAGAAAACCGCCCTGGGTACAGGTCCAGACGCGGGTTCTGCCGCCCACCTGCGCATCGACCAGGGTGGCATGGGGTTCGATGTAACCCTGATGCACGGTGGCCGTTTCAAAGCAGTTCTCGACGATCAGATCGGCGTCGGCAAAACCCTGTTCGATATCCCCTTTTGCCAGCGGCATGTACATGGCCACATTAGAGGGCCTAGCATCTTCCACCGGACCGGCCATAGTCATGGTCACCTGATCCGGATGCAGCAGGGGCGCATCGTCGGCCTGAGCGGTATCGAGGTCCATCACCAGCGGCAACGGCTCATACTCGACATCGATCAGCGCCAAAGCCTGTTGAGCTATTTTTAACGAAGTGGCCGCCACCGCAGCCACCGGGTGCCCGTGATAGAACACCTTGTTGCGAGCCATTATGTTTTCAGCCACGTCGCGTATATCAACCTGCTGCTCGCCGGTGGGTACCATCTGCCGCGGGATATCGGGGAAATCTGCCCCGGTCACCACCGACACCACGCCGGGCAAGGCCGCCGCTTTATCCGTGTTAATTGCCACAATACGGCCGTGGGCGATGGGACTTCTCAACACCGCACCGTGGACCATATTCGGCAACGAATAATCAGCCCCGAAGCGGGCCCGGCCGGTGACCTTGTCCACTCCGTCTGGACGAATGGACCGGGTACCGACGTATTTAAATTCAGTAGGCTTGTCCACAGGATTATTCATCACTGCACCTCCCGCATTTCGGCCGCGCAGTCGAGCAGTGCGCGGATTATCTTGTCATAGCCGGTGCAGCGGCAGAGATTACCCGCCAACCAGTAGCGCACCTGTTCTTCAGTCGGATCAGGATTTTCAGCCAGCAGGGCTTTACCAGCAATGACAATTCCCGGAGTACAGACCCCGCACTGCAGCGCCGCATGTTCGAGCAGTTTCTGCTGCAGGGGGTGGAGTCCGTCGCTGCTGGCCACGCCTTCAATCGTTTCTATCTGTTTACCTTCCGCTTCCACACCCAGCATCAGGCAGGCGCATACCAGCCGACCATCGACCGTCACCGAACAGGCCCCGCAATCGCCAGTACCGCACCCCTCTTTGGTGCCGGTCAGGCCCAGCTCATCGCGCAATACCGACAGCAACGACTGGGTGGTATCACAGAGGTACTCCGCCTGCTCACCATTAATAGTGGTGGTTACCTGGTTACGCGCCATTAGCCTGCCCTCCCGGTGCGATCTGCGGCGATGCGTGCCACTCGGCGGGTGAGAACGCCAACTATTTTTCGTCTAAATTCAGCGGTGCCCCGCTTGTCGCTGATCGGCTTGGCGGCGGCGCTGGCAGCCGCCCCGGCAGCGGCAAGGGCCGTCGCAT
Organism: Gammaproteobacteria bacterium; assembly: GCA_038113925.1. GTDB lineage: Bacteria > Pseudomonadota > Gammaproteobacteria > Immundisolibacterales > Immundisolibacteraceae > QNFC01. The sequence continues at coordinate 3,542 of JAYNPV010000033.1, forward strand.
CGAGTTTGGTGCCCACCAGCGCATCGCCCGCTTGCGGCACCAGCAGCGCTGTCGGCGCGACGCCGCCAATAACCACCCGCGCCTGTCGGCAGACCCCCTGATCATCGAGGGTTAAATTCACCGCCACGCCGGCAACAGCAATATCCATCTCGGTGCGAGGAATGAACCGACAATAGGCATCCGCCTGTCCCGGTGCCGGACGCGGCAACACAATCGCGGCGACTATCTCCCCCGGTTGGAGATCAAGTTGACCCGGTCCAATCAGCAGCTCCGCCACCGGTATCTGACGCTCGCCGTTGACCCCACTAATGTCGCACACACCCCCAGCGGCAATAAGCGCCGGAACGCTGTCAGCTGCCGGGGAACCGTTACAAAGATTGCCACCAATAGTCGCCCGCCCCTGCACCTGGGTGGAGCCGATCAGCCCGGCCGCTTCCACCACCCCCGGGTAACAGGCGGTTAGCGCTGCGTTCGCTGTGAGTTCCGCGCCGCTAACGGTACTACCGACGCGCACTCTGGCGGCATCGATCTGCACCTGGCCAAGGTCGGCAATGTTTTTTAGATCGACAATTGCCGCCGGACGCTGCAGACCACTGCGTATCTGTAGCAGCAGATCGGTACCGCCGGCCAACGCCCGCGCGCCCGACTGGCTCAGGTGTTTGACTGCATCGGCCAAATCGGTTGGCGCGTAATAGTCGCAATCGTCCATACCCTTCTCCCTTAATTTTTTTCGTCAGCTTTACAGCGTTTTCAGCAACAGCCTTTGCGATGGACGCTTCGAGTTTCGAATTTGCTACCCTGCGCCATTGTTCCTGCTGAGGCGGGGCGACGCAACACATCACTGACTTAAATGAACAACCATCGGCTAACCGAGCAGCTTGATTTGAGGAGAACAAACCGGCCATGAATCACCCCTACCCCAACCTGTTCGAACCCCTGGACCTGGGCTTCACCCAACTCGATAATCGCCTGGTGATGGGCTCCATGCACACCCTGCTCGAAGAGCAGGAAAACGGTTTTCAGAAGGCCGGCGATTTTTTTGCCGAACGGGCCAGCAATGGCGTTGCCCTGATGGTCACCGGCGGTGTGGCGCCCAACCGGGCGGGACGTTTGGCCGATGATGAACACACGCTGGAGCGGCCCGATCAGGTTGACGACCATCAGCTTATTACCGCGGCGGTGCATCGGGCGGGCGGCAAAATATTAATGCAGATACTCCATCCCGGCCGCTACGGACAGCAGGATTTACTGGTGGCACCCAGCGCTATCCGCGCGCCGATTAACAAGCGCATACCCCGGGAACTATCCGATCAAGAGATCGAACAGACCATCGAAGATTTCGTTAACTGTGCGCTGCTTGCGCAGCAGGCAGGGTACGACGGTGTCGAGATCATGGGATCAGAGGGGTATCTTATTAATCAGTTCCTCGCGCCCTGCACCAACCAGCGCAATGACCGCTGGGGGGGATCTGCGCAGAATCGTATGCGCCTGGCCATCGAGATTGTCAGCCGCACCCGCGCCAAAGTGGGCGATTCCTTTATCCTCATGTACCGTATTTCGCTGCTGGATCTGGTCGAGGATGGTTGTCTCTGGAGCGATACGGTCGAGTTGGCTCATCGGCTGGAACAGGCCGGGGTCACCCTGTTCAACAGTGGCATTGGCTGGCATGAAGCACGTATTCCCACCATTGCCCACAGTGTGCCAGCCGCGGCCTGGAGCTGGGCAACAGCTAAATTGCGCGAGCAGATATCGACGCCCATCATCGCCACCAATCGAATCAACACGCCTGAACAGGCAGAAAGACTGCTCCGCGACGGCCACGCTGATATGGTCTCCCTGGCCCGACCCTTTCTGGCCGACTCCGCCTGGGTAGCCAAGGCTGCAAGCAATCAGGCCGCTGCCATTAATACCTGTATCGGCTGCAATCAGGCCTGCCTCGACCGAATATTTCGTCAGCAGCTCTGTTCCTGCATGGTAAATCCGCGCGCCTGCCATGAATCCGAATTCGATCTCTGCAGCGTGGAGACCCCGAAAAAAATTGCCGTGGTGGGCGGCGGCCCAGCCGGGCTCGCCTGTGCCCTGACCGCTGCCGAGCGTGGTCACCGGGTCACCCTCTACGAAGCCGCAGAAAAACTCGGGGGACAGTTCAACCTGGCGGCAATCATCCCAGGGAAAAGCGACTACGCGCAGACCATACGTTATTATCGCCATCAACTCGAACAGCTACCGGTCACGATCAATTTAGGCAAACCGGCCACAACCGGGGAGCTGACATCGGGAAACTTTGACGACATCGTCATTGCCACCGGGGTCACCCCGCGCATACCTGACATCGCCGGGCTGGACCACCCAATGGTGATCAATTACCAGCAACTCCTGCAGCAGCAACCTAAACTGGGAAAACGGGTTGCCATCATCGGCGCTGGCGGGATTGGCATGGATGTGGCCGAGTTCCTCAGCAGCCACGAGCAAGTCGATGAAACCGTCGCGCTGGAGAAATTTCTCGATTACTGGGGAGTCGATCGCACTGCCAGCCGCCCGGGAGCATTAAAAGCACCCGTGCCCATGCCTGCGAAGCGGACAGTGTATCTCTGCCAACGCCAGCCCGGATTACCCGGTAAGGGAGTCGGTCTCACCACCGTGTGGGCACACCGGTTGACCCTGCTAAAACGCGGGGTGGAGTTTCTCGCAGAAGTTGAATACCTGGGCATCGATGATCACGGACTGACCATCGCGATTGGGGGTGAGCAGAGACTTCTTGAGGTCGACCACGTCATCAACTGTGCCGGTCAGGAGCGGTATAACCCCCTCGCCACCGAGCTGGAAGCCAGCGGTCTGAGGGTGCACCAGATCGGCGGAGCCGCCAGCGCCGAACAACTCAATGCGGTCCGTGCCATCGACGAAGGCACCCGACTGGCCGTATCCCTGTAGCGCCCACCCCCAGATCAGCGTTGCTGGTAGCAGTATTGGTTGTCGAAGCCACGGGCTGGCGGAGGCGGTCTTCGTGCTGAGCCTTCTTCACTTGTCACCCGGTCAGGGAGCGCCCTGACGGCAACGGGTTCGATACCATCACCCCCACCAGGCAGAGGTTATTGGTCATGACCCGGCTTGCCAGCGAATTTCCACTGCAAGAAAAACTTCATCAATCGGTCATAAAAGCTGCACAAAGAAACCGTCTAATAGGCCGCGAACAAGGGTGGTCAAATCATAACCTGATGCGGCCCCCCGCTCCGCTCGGAGCAATCTCCGGGATGCTTATCCGGCTTCCTCGAGACAGGATCACAGATGCCGGGACGGAGACCGGCCATTGCAGTGAGGTTTTGTAGACATGGATATCAGTTTTTTACCGATGATCAATATCGTTTTACTGGTTGTATCGGCAACCGGTTTTATCGCCAGCAATCTGCTGACACCGAGATAAACCGGCGACTTCCCACAACCCCTGACGCTTCTGGTCGGTCGACGTAACGCCCCCCTCTCTCCCTCGGTTACGTCGCCGGCCACCCTAAAAACCCTCCGCCAGAGTCTACTGACGGAGGGTTCTTTTTATCCTCCTGATTCCGACAGGCTCCTAGCTCACCGATTCCGGCGACGGCCGATTGCGCAACCCGCCGTGGTGGCCCCAGAAACTGATGTCCTCGTACTGGGCAACGGTCCAGTTATCGGGGTCGATGACCAGCCCCCCCGCGCCGATTTCAAGATCAAAACCACTCGGCGTCTGGGTATAAAAAGAGACCACCTTGTCATTAACGTGCTGTCCCATGGTCATGGTGATGTTCATGCCTTCGTATTTGGCAATGTCGTAGGCTTTGCCGGCATCGGTCATGGATTCCACCTCAAGCATCAGGTGGCCCACCGCATTATGCGGCGCTGCTCCCAGGGCCAGGCTATGCTGGCGCTGATTGCAGTGCAAAAAGTGGGCGTAACCGCGCAGTGCGGTCATGTGAATCGCCTCACTAAGCGCGAAACCCATGCGTTTATAAAACTCCATAATGGCATCGAAATTGGGGGTCAGAAACAGAATATGGCCTAAACCCAGTTCGCCCGTAACATACTCACCCATGTCGCGAGATGGCTTGAATTTATGGCCGCAGCTGGGACCATAAAAAAGTTCGATGTGGTTCTCTCCCGGGTCCTGGAGCTTGATCATTTTCAACACCTTGCGGTCCTGACACTCTTCTTCAGTGGCATCGCGCCAGCTGATCCCCAGCTCCTCGACCACCGCAATAGCCTGCTGTAAAGACTCCTCTGTACCCACATCCCAGCCCACGTATGCGACGCCCGGCTGCTCAGCTTTAAGCACATTTATCCGACTGTAATGATCATCGATTCGCAGCTTAAGCTGGGTATCGTCCCGATCCACTATTTCAGCACCCATCAGGGTGGTGGCGTAATTCTCCCACTCCGCCAGATCCACTACGGTTACTCCTACGTATCCCAAACCATTGATAATCATTGTTTCAGACCTTCACCAAAAACTGCTTAACTGAAATCCCGCATTCCGGGCGACCCTGCATCGACTCTGCATCAAAACGGTGCGTATTCTGACATAACATACCATTTGTTAAACCGGTGCTGAGTCAATTAAAGCAACGACTAGCGTACACTGCGGTAATCACTCCGAAGCGCCTGCCCCCAGCAACGCGGGCGATCATCGCCAATCTATACCCTCCTTTCCCAAGGACCTGAATTGAGTACTTCCATTTCACGGCGTTCCGCCTGGCTACTGATCGGCCTGCTAATTTTTATCTGGGGAGGAAACTGGCCGGCGATGAAAATAGGATTGAGCCACGTGCCGCCGCTCACCTTTGCCTCGTTACGGCTATTGACCAGCGCAATGACCATGTTGGTCCTGGCATTTTTCATGCGTGATCTGGGCTGGCCGCAGCGGCGGGACTGGCCGTTTCTGTTGGCCGCAGGCGGCTTGCAGATGGGGGTCTATATCGCCATGCTCACCTATGGCATTCAGTACGTGCCTGCCGGTCGCGCCTCGATACTGGCCTACACCATGCCGGTCTGGGTGGTTCCCGGTGCCATCATCTTACTGGGGGAACGCTTAAACCGCTGGAATGCGATGGGGTTTCTGCTGGGAATTGGGGGGCTGATGGTCCTGTTTAATCCAACCGCCTTCGACTGGAGCGATGGCGATGTCCTGCTTGGCAATGGGCTGATAGTCGGTGGTGCAGCCATTAGCGGTCTGGTGATGCTCTATATCCGTGGTCGCCAGTGGGTCGCCTCTCCCCTGGCGCTGGCACCGTGGCAATTTATTCTCGCCAGCCTGTTTTTAGTGCCGCTCGCCCTGTTCGCCGAACCGAACACCGAGATTCAGTGGACTCCGCAGCTGCTGATGTCATTGACCTATAGTGGTCCGTTGGCAACGGCTATGGGCATGCTGATTTTTGTTGCTATCAGCCGCGCATTGCCGGCCATCACCGCATCCATGGGACTGCTTGGGGTACCGGTGGTGGGTCTGCTGCTTTCAAGCTGGATTCTTGGTGAATCACTCACCCTGGCCAATATCACCGGGCTGACTCTGATTGTCACCAGTGTGGCTGCCGTCTCCTGGGGGGGGAGACGCAACTAATCCCTTACCCGTAATCACCATTAACCGGCATCGGCGTTTTTTCGGCTTTTTCTGACAAGGGTTCCGCATCCCGACAGCAGGCTCTGTTTTAATGGTTTGCACCCGGCGTATGCCTGCACGGCAACAAGCTTCGGACTGATTGGGGAGTTGACGAGGGCGGATTTTAGCGTACCCTTGCGCGCTTTTTTCGGAATCCCGTCTTGCTTTTCCCTGCTACCCTGATCGCGCTTTCCAGCGGCGCCATGTTTGGCACTGCTTTTCTGTTTATGAACCGGGCCCAGCAGGCCGGGGTAAAACGTGGCAACGAACTGCTGGCGGTTACCCTGATCAATCTGGTTTGCACATTGCTAATCCTGGCCGTTCAGGTCACGACCGGTAGTTTGGGCGGTCTGCCTGCGTTCAGTCTCACCGCCGTCGGCTGGTTTCTGGTTGCCGGCCTGCTCTCCTCATTTGGTGGCCGGTATATGGTGCTGATTGCAATGAAGCACATCGGCCCTTCCCGCGCCGCAGCATTTAAATCATTCGCGCCCGTAGTGGCCGCAGTCGGCGGATGGGCGTTGCTGGGCCAGGTGCTGGATACCCAGATCGGCCTGGCGGCTCTGCTGTTAGGGGCGGGTCTCTGGTTGCTTAATAACCAGCTGAAAGGCAACGGCACTGCCACCGGCAATCAGCAAAACCTGCTCCTGGGGTGGGTATTGGGCGGGGGCTCTGCAGTCTGCTGGGGGCTCGGTTATATCGCTCGCCGGTTTGGCCTGGAAGCCATGCCATCGCCGGTGGTGGGGGTCATCCTCGCCGCCCTGGTGACGACGACCATCATGCTGCTGATGAATCGCAAAACCATGGGCTGGCCGACCCGCCTGGCCTATTTCGGCCCGCCGAAATCGCTCTGGTTACTGTTAATTGCCGGCCTGCTGAGTACCGGCGGGCAGCTGGCCGCCTTTCTGGCTCTGCAACGAATGGAAAATACCGCCATCGCAGTCATTCTCATTTCGCTCGATCCGCTATTTATGCTGCTATTCAGCCGGCTCATTGTTGGCAGGAGTGAGCTAATCACTCCGATGAGCTGGGTTTATATGAGTATGGCTTTGGCTGGCAGCGCTATAGCACTCGCCTACTGAAAATCAGCCCTTAGACATCAGAGGCCGGCAGCAGGCAGTGTTACTTCTGCACACCGCACCACTGCTTGACAATCCCACCACCGAATTCAAGCCGGCCGCAAGGGTCCTTCCAAAACATATCTGGCGGATAATTGAACCCATTCCGGCCATATAATTATCTGGAAAGCTTTCCAAATTACTGATGATTTTATATACTTCCTTTCAGGAAAGATTATTTTCTTTGGTTTTACTATCTGGATAGCTTTTTCTTTGGTTTTACTATCTGGATAGCTTTTTACCCAGGATATTTCTGATGCACACAGACTTACACGGCCTCGGCCAGATTCGAGCGGAGATGATTAAACACTGGCCGGACGCCGTCACCCCGGCCTGCGACCTGGTCACCTCGGTCACTCGCCTAAGCGATTTGTTGCTTGCCAACGCCCGTCCGGTAATCAGTAGCCATGACCTGACCGGGGCAGAGTTCGATGTCGTCATTACCTTAAGAAAAATGGCCCCGCCCCATGAACTGACCCCCACGGTTCTGGGTCAGAGTACGTTAATCACTTCAGGCGGGTTAACCAAGGTGTTAAATCAGCTGGAAAACAAGCAACTGATCACTCGTAAAAGTGATCCGGCGGACCGCCGAATTAAGCACGTCCGCCTTACCAGCGCTGGTATCGCCAAAGCCGAAGCGGCCCTCACCGAAGTGCTTAGCGCTGACGCCGCCATGCTAAACCAGTTAATTTCCAACCGGGAATTGCAGCAACTCAACACCACCTTGATGAAACTGCTGGCCGGGGTTGAAGCC
>JAYNPV010000033.1:11043-16022 GCA_038113925.1 Gammaproteobacteria bacterium
TGAAGCCCAGGTACAGCGCTGAATTCGCAAATGATTCACCCTGCCCAACCACTTATTGTCAATTTACCCGAGACCGGCCAGCAAAGATGATTAGACGCCTTACCATTGTCATTGCCTTAACCCTGATCCTTTTCGTTGCGCTGTTTGGCGCGCGCTTTAATCAGATCGCTTATGCCAAGGCGAATCACTATGTACCCCCGCCACCTACGGTGGCAGCAACACGGGTTAAGACCGAACAGTGGCAGCCGGTTCTGAAGACTGTGGGCAGCCTGGTAGCTCGTCGTGGTGTCACCGTAAGTAATGAACTGCCGGGAATCGTCAGCGCCATTCACTTTCAATCCGGCGAAACTGTCCAGGCGGGTGACCCGCTGATCGAACTGGACACCAGTGCCGATCAGGCCGAATTAAAGCGTCTGCGCGCTAACCAACGTCTAGCGAAAATAGAACTTGATCGCGCCCGGCGCCTGGCCACCAAATCCTTCGCATCAGAGTCTGATCTTGATGTCGCCCAGGCGCAGCTGGAGCAGGCCAATGCCGGAGTGGAATTGCAGCAGGCCATCATAGCCAAAAAACGTATCGTCGCCCCGTTTACCGGCACCCTGGGAATTCGCGAAGTCGACCTGGGCGAGTTTCTCCCCGCCGGGTCAGCAATAGTGCCACTGCAGGACCTTGACACGCTTTATCTTGATTTCACCCTGCCCGAAAAACTGATGGTCGGGGTAGAAACGGGATTTTCTGTGGCGGTCCAAGTGGACGCCTGGCCGGATAGAAAATTCAGCGGGGTGATCAACGCCATCAACTCCAAGGTGGAAGAAAACAGCCGCAACATCAAACTGCAGGCCACCCTGAAAAACGAAGATCGCACCCTGCGACCCGGCATGTTTGCCGAGGTCACTCTGCTGACCGGTGCGCCGCGGTCCGTGCTCACCGTACCGGCCACGGCGGTCACCTATACCACTTACGGGGATACGGTTTTTGTCATCAGGCCGCGCGCTAACGATGCCGGCGAATCCGAGCTATTCGTCACCCGTCAACCCGTTCAAATGGGCGAAACCCGTAATGGCCGCGTGCAGATCACCGGTGGTCTCGAAGCGGATCAACAGATTGTCAGCGCAGGCCAGGTGAAACTGCGCGAGGGCATCACCGTGCTGGTGAGTGACCTGCCCACTCCTGACGAGCGGGGGTAACTGCCGTGAAATTCACCGATCTGTTTATTCACCGCCCGGTCATGGCGAGCGTACTCAGCCTGCTGATCCTGATCGTCGGTCTGCGCTCGCTGCAATCGATGGAAATCCGCCAGTTTCCAGAGACCGAAGACACGGTGGTTTCGGTGATAACCGCCTATCCGGGGGCGTCCAGCGAACTGATTCAGGGATTCATTACCACGCCGCTGCAAACGGCAATCTCTGAAGCCGAGGGCATCGACTATATCGCCTCCACCAGTCGCCAGGGGCTATCGGTCATCGACGTGCACATGAAACTCAACTACGACGCCAACGATGCTGTGTCGGAAATACAGGCCAAGGTGGCCAGTCAAAGGGGTGTCCTGCCGGCGGAGTCGGAAGACCCGGTGATCAGTTCGCGCACCGGCGAGGGCATAGCCCTCATGTACATTCCCTTTTATAGCGAGACCCTGACCCCTTCCCAGGTCAATGATTACGTACTCAGGGTCGCCCGGCCCAAGCTACAGGCGGTTCCAGGAGTGGGCCGCGCCGACCTCTCCAGCACCATGACGTTTGCCATGCGCATCTGGCTCGACCCGGCCAAAATGTCCGCCCTTAATATCACCGCAAACCAGGTCACTCAGGTGTTACGCGCGAACAACTACCTGGCCGGCATCGGAGGGGTAGAGAGTAATTTCGTCAGTGTCGATCTGGACATCACCACCGACATCGGCCAGGTTGAGGAGTTCGAACAGCTGATCGTCGCCAACAAGGAAGGCGTACTGGTACGACTGGCCGACATCGCCACGGTCAAGCTGGACGCCGAGAACCAGAATTACAAAATGTGGTATCAGGGATTGCCGGCCGTGTTTATTGCGCTGGAACTGGCCCCCGGTGCCAATCCGCTCACCGTTGCCAAAGCGGCCCACCGGGTTCACGAAGAGATAGTGGCCGACCTGCCGCCGGGTATCCAGTCAAAGATTGCTTACGACGGCAGCCATTATATTGAAGACTCCATCTCCGAAGTGATGTGGGGACTGGCCGAAGCGGTGATCATCGTACTACTGGTTATTCTTTTCAGCCTGGGCTCCGCCCGAGCCGCATTTATACCGGCGCTGGCCGTGCCCCTGTCGCTGGTCGGTGCCGCCACGGCCATGCTGGTGATGGGCTATTCAATCAATATGCTCACGCTGTTAGCGATGGTGCTCGCCATCGGCCTGGTGGTCGATGATGCCATTGTTGTGGTGGAGAATGTTCACCGCCACATCGAACTCGGTGAAACGCCCCTGCAGGCAGCCATATTAGGTGCCCGCGAACTGGGGCTGCCGATTGTGGCCATGACCACCACGCTGGTGGCGGTTTACGCACCCATCGGTTTTCTCGGCGGTCTGGTGGGAACCCTGTTTACCGAATTCGCCTTTTCGCTCGCGGCGGCGGTACTGGTATCGGGCGTGGTCGCACTTACCCTGGCTCCCATGCTGGCCGGTCGGGTACTGCGCGATAAAGAACACCCCGGCCGCTTTGAGTTGATTGCCGAGCATTTGTTCGAACGTCTGGCGGCAAGTTATCAGCGCGGACTGCACTGGATACTCGAACTCCCCTCTGCGGTAATGGGCTTTGCGCTGGTGGTTCTGCTGTGCCTGTTTCCCATGTTCATGCTCTCACAACATGAAATGGCCCCTGATGAAGACCAGAGCCTGGTAATTGCCATTGCCAAGGGCCCGCAAACCGCAACCATCGATTACACCAAAACCTATACGCAGGAGCTGCTCGAAATTGCCGAGAGGCTGGACGAAACCGGGGAGTACGATCACAGCTTCCTGTACATGGGCTTTGGCGACCAGCCCAACCAACTGTTTGGCGGTTTTAAACTTTCAGAATCCGATCAGCGCCAACGCAGTCAGGCGCAGATTCACCAGCAACTGCAATATGAATTCAGCCAGATCGCCGGGCTCGCAGTAGCGGCTATTCAGCCACCGAGCCTGCCCGGGACCGGCGGCGGTTTGCCTGTCCAGTTGGTTGTCCCCGCGCCGGCCAGCTACGCGGCAATGGATAGCGTGGCGGACGAACTCATCGGCCGGGCAATGGCCAGCGGAAAATTCGCATTTTTACGCAAAGATGTGGACTTTTCCCGCCCCAAAACCACCCTGGTAATCAACCGGGAACGTGCCGGCGATCTGGGCATAAGCATGGATCAGATCGGTCGTGACCTGGCCAGTTTTCTGAGTACCCAATACAGCAATCGTTTCAACCTGGATGGCCGCAGCTACAAGGTCATCCCCCAGGCCGCCGATGCCAGCCGCCTGAGTGTCGAAGCGCTCGATAACTATTATCTCACCGCACCGGGTGGCGAACAGGTCCCCCTGTCAGCACTGGTCACTCTGCAAAGAAAGGTGGAACCGAGCAAACGCACCCAGCATCAGCAGATCAACAGCCTCAAAATTGAAGGCTTAATGGTGCCGCCGAACACCATTGGTGATGCCATTGAAGCACTGGCGGCCATCAGCGAGGAAGTTTTCCCCCGTGGCTACCGTTATGATTACACCGGGCCTTCCCGACAATTTATGGATCAGGGCGGCGCACTGGTTTCGACCTTTTTTATGTCGATAATGGTCATTTACCTGGTACTCGCGGCCCAGTTTGAATCCTGGCGCGACCCCTTCATTATTCTGATTTCGGTGCCCCTTTCCATCGGCAGCGCGCTGGCCTTTATTATGCTGGGTGCGGCCACTATTAACATTTATACCCAGGTGGGGCTCATTACCCTGATCGGGTTAATCGCCAAAAATGGCATTCTCATTGTGCAGTTTGCCAATGAGCTGCAAATCAAGGAGCGGTTACCCAAACGGGCGGCATTGGAGAGAGCCGCTGCCGTCAGATTGCGACCCATTCTGATGACCACCATGGCGATGATCATGGCCATGGTGCCCTTGCTGCTGGCCACCGGTCCGGGGGCGGTGAGTCGGTTTGATATTGGCCTGGTTATCAGCACCGGCCTGGGTATCGGTACCCTGTTCACCCTCTATGTGGTGCCGGCCTTCTATCTGCTGCTGGCGACCGATCACGAAAAAGCAACCTCCCGGTCAGGGCTGGCGGTCGCGAATGAAATTTAGAGCCTCCTAACCCTGTTTTTGGATTCGTACCGAAACCCGGCGGCTCCGCAACGATAACCGCGCCGCGGCAGACTACTCATTCCCTCAACAGGGGTTGGTAGCCGCGGCTGGTTGCCTGCTCCCGGATCACCCGCAGCACCTCCTCTTCCCCCAGGCCCAGCTGCGCGGCAATCTGCTCCCCGTAGCTGCGCCGGGCAATGCCCGGGGCCACCTGGTAAAGGTAATTAAGCTGGTTGTCTGTTACTTCGGTCAGCACCTGCAGCAGCTGTACACCGGGCCAATTTTTACTGCTGATAGCGCTGGCCATTTCATGCATGTGGGTGGTGAAAAAGGTCGCCGCTCCGAGCAGATGGAACGCGCTGAGCAATATCTGTGACTGACGCATTCCCTCCTGGTGATCAGTACCACCGCAGGGTTCATCAAGAATCACCAGGCTATAAGGCGTGGCTCGCTCAAGAATGGTACGCATGCGGCGCATCTCGTTGCGGTAACGGCCTTCACCACGACCGATATCGTCAGGGGCAACAAAGTGGCTGAATATTTCATCGACCACACTCAACGTTGCCCGCCGCGCCGGTACGTACATCCCTTTCTGCCCAAGCAACTGAATCAGCCCGGCGGTTTTCACATAGGTGGTCTTGCCACCGTTATTAGCGCCGGTAAGCAGTAGCAGGTTTTTTACCGGGTCTCGATTCAGGTCATT
>JAYNPV010000033.1:16032-17409 GCA_038113925.1 Gammaproteobacteria bacterium
CGCGGCAGTAATCTGCGCTGATCGCTGCTCCATCGGCAGCAGCTGCGGCAGGCAGATTTCAATGCCGCGCTGACGCCAGTGATCAAAACAGCTGGCCATGGAGCAGTAAACATCAATCGTTTCCAGCAGTCCGGCCAATTCGGCGATGGTCTGATTAAATCGATAAATCACCGCCACAAACTCTCGCGACAGAAAATTCTGTAGCTGCTGGCCAAGGTGGTTGAGCCCGCCCTGATCGCGGAGTGCCTGGCGTCGGTGCAGCGGCGATTCACCCAGGTCCCAGGTCAAAAACCCCGGCGCCTCGGCCGCATCCTTATTTATCAGTTGCAGGGTCGACAGTTCGGCCGGGACGCCCTTCTCATCAACCGTTACCCGTAACTGCAACCCACCCAGGTCGGACATCTGCTGGAGAAAGTCTTCAATCTCGGCAAACAGAGGCGCACCGGCAAGCTGTTCCAGGTAAGTTGCCAACTGTTTCAAGCCCACCGATTCAGCGGCGGAAAAATCGGGTCGGTGGAGTAGTAGTTGGCGGTAGTTGCGCAGCAGGCTCAGCCCGGTGGGCAGGTCGCTGCCCCAGCCAAATTCGTTACTCTGGCGGCTTATTACCAGCACTCCCCGCAACAGCTGATGCATGGCGGCCCGCAAAGATTCAGACTCAACCAGATCGGCCAGTAACCGCTGCCGAAACTCCAAGGTCGGCGGGTCACACTGAAGCTCAATCAGCATTTGCATGGCGACTCCGCGACTGCCGGGGGAGCTAAACGGCATCTGATCAAGCAATCGACTAATCCCGAGATCATCGATAAAAGCGGTATCAGCGGGCACACTGGCGTTGAGTTGAAACGGGTTAATCAGGTCCGGTATTCGCCGCTCCGACTCTTTCGGGCCTACCGCCTCACTGAATTGCTCTGCCACTGCTCCCTCCCCGGGCGTAGTAAACCTTATCGCTGCCGTGCTCATCTTAATGGATACGATCTGAATACGGGATAGATACAGGATTAAAGCGGGCGTTTAAGGTAGGCTATTCTGCCTCTATCAAACCAACATCAACCATCAACTTTGGGAGCGAAGCAGATGTCCGATCTACTGGCAGGTAAAACCATTATTGTCACCGGCGCGGCGCGGGGAATTGGTCAGGCTTATAGCCTGGCGCTGGCCGAGCAGGGTGCCAATGTTGTCGTCGCCGATATTCTCGATACCGCGGATACGGTGGCGCTGATCGAGGCGGCAAGCAGCGGTGCCGCCATCGGCACCCCCCTGGATGTCACCGACATGGATAGCTGCAATGCCATGGCCGCCGCGGCTCTGGATAAATTCGGCCGCATTGATGGATTGATCAATAATGTTGGCATTGCTGGCCCAACAAAATATCTTGAA
>JAYNPV010000034.1:0-2926 GCA_038113925.1 Gammaproteobacteria bacterium
ATGAACTGGCGGCGGACTGTGCCGATTATCAATATGAAAATATCGATGCCATCATTCGCCAGCTGGACCGGGATTACCTGCTGGCGACTGAGAACCGGGTGGTGGCTACGGTGGGGGGCATTCTGGTCAGCAGCGCGGGCAACCTGCTGCTGGTGCGTACCCGTAAATGGTCGGATAAATACGGTTTGCCTGGCGGTAAAATCGACCATGGTGAGACCATGGAAGCGGCTTTTCGCCGCGAAATTTTCGAGGAGACCGGCCTGCGGGTAGAGGCGGTCGACTGGCTCACTGCCCAGGATGCGATTAATCACCCCGAGTTTCGCCAGCCTCGCCATTTTATACTGATTAACTATATTGCCCAGGTGGCCGGGGAACCTGAGCCTGTGTCAAATTATGAATCGCAACATATTGGTTGGTACTCGCTGGAGGCAGCGCTGAATATGGATCTGAACCAGCCCACCCGGGCGGCGCTGGAACGGGCGGCTGATCACCCCTGGTTGAAAGCCCGCGCGTATACCGGAGGCGATAATTGAAAGGCGAGATACTGTTAGAGAATCTGCTGGTGGAGTGCATCATCGGCATTTTGTCCCATGAACGCGCCACCCCTCAGCGGTTGCTGCTGGATATTCAGCTGGAAACCAGATTCGCTGCCGCTGCTGCCAGTGATCATGTTGATGATACGGTCAACTATGCCAGGGTTGCCGATGAGCTCGCCGAGCTGGCAATTTCCCGCCAATTCCAGCTGGTGGAAACTCTGGTTGCCGAGTCCTGTGAACAGATACTGACCCGTTATCCGGGGGTGAACAGGGTCACCGTCACCGCCCGCAAACCCGATGTGATGCCCGGTGAGCTGGTAGTGGGAGCGCGTTTGGAGATGAAGCGTGACTGAATCGAACCGGCCGGTTGATGGCAAAGAGGCTCGGCCGCTGGCCGGCCGACGGGCGCTGATTACCGGTGCCGCCCGGCGCACCGGTGCCTGTATTGCCATTGAACTGGCCCGCGCCGGGGCCGATCTGGTGATTCATTACCAGCACAGTCAGCAGCAGGCGGAGCAGACGGCGGTCAGTTGCCGCGAATTGGGGGTTGATGCGGTAACCGTGAGCGCCGATCTGAGCCAACCGCAGGCGGCGGCTGAACAGATCGATGAACAGATTGACCGGAGCGGGTTGCCGCTGAATATTCTGGTCAACAATGTCGGCAATTACCCGGTGGGGGGGCCATTGCAGCTGCCGACCGCCGAGTTTGCCGATCTATTGGGCACCAATCTGCTGGCGCCTTATGCGTTGATTCGCCAGCTGGCGCCGAGGCTCAGCGAGGGTGCCGAGGCGGATATCATTAACATCGGTTACTCAGGGGTGGAGCACACCGTGGGCAACCGCCACGCCATGGCTTACCAGATTTCCAAGGCCGGGTTATTGATTATGACCCGCACCCTGGCACAGGAACTGGGACCGCAGGGTATTCGCGTCAACATGGTCAGCCCCGGACAGCTCGAAAATTCGGTCGATCTGCCCACGGATCTGAACCAACATATCCCGCTGGGTTATGCGGGCGCCGAAGCGGATATTGCCAGCGCTATTGTCTACCTGCTCGGCGAGGGGCGTTATATCAGTGGAGCCAACATTGATGTGGGCGGTGGCTATCGCCTGGGGCTGGCGCGCAGGCTGGAGGACGACTAGACACCCCTCGGACCCGGAAATAATCTCTTGCGCTGCGCGGGTGAGCAAGTCGGCCCATTCCCGCCCAAACCCGAGCCGCCCCCGGGCAATGGCATAATGTTGCCAGACCTCAACAAGGGCCCGTTTTCGCTAGTCCATTATCGGGCCATCGCTGCCGAAGGATTTCACCATGACCGAACGCTTCACCGGTACGGACCGTTACGTTGCCACCGAAGATCTGATGATGGCAGTCAATGCTGCCATTACTCTCCAACGGCCTCTGCTGATAAAGGGTGAGCCGGGTACCGGCAAGACCCTGCTGGCTCAGGAAGTGGCCAGCGCTCTGGAGCGGCCGCTGATTGAATGGCACGTTAAATCCACTACCAAAGCGCAACAGGGATTATATGAATACGACGCCGTATCGAGGTTGCGCGATTCGCAGCTCGGTGATGAGCGGGTTCATGACATTACCAATTACATCAAACGGGGCAAACTTTGGGAGGCGTTTGAAGCCGACCGGCCGCCAGTGCTGCTTATTGACGAAATTGATAAGGCTGATGTGGAGTTTCCTAATGATCTGCTGCAGGAACTCGATCGCATGGAGTTTTTTGTTTACGAAACCGGCGAAACCATCACCGCCAGACAGCGCCCGATTATCGTGATCACCTCGAATAACGAAAAAGATCTGCCCGATGCCTTCCTGCGGCGCTGTTTTTTCCACTTCATCAGTTTTCCTGACGAGCAGGTGATGGCAGAAATTGTCGAGGTGCATTTCCCCGGTATCAAGAAAGAGCTGCTGGGGGCGGCGATGAACAGTTTTTTCCAGATTCGGGAAACCCCGGGGCTGCAGAAACGCCCGTCGACCTCCGAACTTCTCGACTGGCTGAAGCTGCTGCTGGCCGAGGATATCCCCGCCGAGGCCCTGCGCGGGGACCTGCGCAGCTCGATCCCGCCGCTGCACGGTGCACTGCTAAAAAATGAGCAGGACGTGCACCTGTTCGAAAAATTGATCTTCCTGGCACGGCGGGAAGAGAACCGCTAGGCGCGCTTGAACCATGTTCATCCCCTTCTTTTTTCAGCTGCGTGATGCCGGTATTCCCGTGTCCTTGCGGGAGTTCCTGCTGTTGCTGGAGGCGATGCAGGCCGATGTGGCGGATTCCAGCGTGGAGGGGTTTTATCACCTGTCGCGAGCGACGCTG
The DNA here is from genome assembly GCA_038113925.1 of Gammaproteobacteria bacterium. Taxonomy (GTDB): domain Bacteria; phylum Pseudomonadota; class Gammaproteobacteria; order Immundisolibacterales; family Immundisolibacteraceae; genus QNFC01. The sequence goes on from JAYNPV010000034.1 coordinate 2,858, forward strand.
GTAAAAAGCGAGAAGTACTTTGATCGTTTTGATCAGGTATTTGGTCATTTCTTTGAGGGGGCGCAGAAG
>JAYNPV010000034.1:2936-17046 GCA_038113925.1 Gammaproteobacteria bacterium
GAAGCTCTGGGAAAGCCTGCAGAAAGAGATACCGCCCGCCTGGCTGGAAAATGAGATCGAGCGACTGTTTACTGACGAAGAGCGACAGATGATCGAAGCCCTCGGGGGGTTTGAAAAATTAATGGAGGAGTTACACAAGCGCCTTGAAGAGCAGGAGGGTGAGCACCACGGCGGTAATAAATGGATCGGTACCGGGGGGACCTCGCCGTTCGGCTCCGGCGGTTACAACCCGGAAGGCGTGCGCATCGGTAATAAGGGCAAGCGTCAGGGGCGGGCCACCAAGGTATGGGAAAAACGCGAGTACCGTAACCTCGATGATTCCCTTGAAATCGGCACCCGTAACATGAAGGTGGCCCTGCGCCAGTTGCGTCGTCTGGTTCGCCAGGGATCAGAAGAAGAGTTCGACCTGGACAATACGATCAGCAGTACCGCCCGAAATGCCGGCCTGCTGGACGTTAAAATGCGCCCCGAACGGCGAAACCGGATCAAGGTCCTGATGCTGTTCGATATCGGCGGGTCGATGGATTACCACGTACGCCATTGTGAAGAGCTGTTTTCGGCCGCGCGTAGCGAATTCAAAAATCTCGAGTTTTTTTATTTCCATAACTTTATTTATGAGCGGCTCTGGAAAGACAACCGTCGTCGCCATGAGGTGCGTCTGTCGACCTGGGAGCTGATGCGTAAATACAGCGCTGACTACCGCGTAATCATCGTCGGCGATGCCACCATGAGCCCCTACGAAATCACCCACCCCGGTGGCAGTGTGGAGCATATGAACGACGAAGCCGGGGGGGTCTGGTTACAACGGCTCAGGCACGTCTACCCGCACCTGGTCTGGCTTAACCCGGAACCTCAGGAGTTCTGGCCGCGTACTCATTCCATCCAGATTACCCGTGAACTGATGGAGGATGAGATGTATCCGATGACTGTTAAAGGGCTGGAACAGGCGGTGAAATCCCTGCGCCGATAAGTGCTCTGGAGGAGGAAAATTACCTATGGAAGAACAACAAAAAAAACGCATTATAGTCGCCGTCAGCGGAGCCACTGGCACCCTCTATGCGTGGCAGATGCTCAAGGTGTTGCAGCAGATGAATGAGTGGGAAACCCACCTGATACTCTCCAACGCGGCGGTGCTCACTGCCCGCCAGGAGCTGGGCCTGAGTCAGGGCGATTTTGAAGCCCTCGCCGATGAGGTCCACAGTAATCGCGACATAGGCGCTAAAATTGCCAGCGGTTCGTTTCTGGTTGAAGGCATGATAGTCGTGCCCTGCTCGATGAAATCGCTGGCTGCTATCGCCAACGGCCTGTCTGACAACCTGATTGCCCGTGCGGCCGATGTGATTTTGAAGCAGCGCCGTAAACTGGTGATGGTGACCCGCGAAACCCCGTTAAATCTGATCCACCTGCGTAACATGACTGCGGCGACCGAAGCCGGGGCGATTATCTTTCCGCCGGTGCCGGCCTTCTACGCCAGTCTTGAGAGCCTCGACGATATGGTCGGCCACACCGTAGGACGAATACTGGATCTGTTCGGTGTAGAGCATCAGGGGTTAGTGAATCGTTGGCCCGGTCTTGGCGATGCCCTCAAAGAAAAAGATAAAGGATAACCCCGCATTGAATTCAAGGTTACAGGCATACCAACGAGAATTTATTTCCTTCGCATTAGCGGCAGATGTGCTCAAGTTTGGCGAATTTAAGCTCAAATCGGGCCGAATTAGCCCTTATTTTTTCAATGCCGGGCTATTTAACAGTGGTGCCAAACTACTCGAACTAGGTCGTTTCTATGCCGCGGCCCTGACGCAATCAGCGGTTGACTATGACATGCTGTTCGGCCCGGCCTACAAAGGGATTCCGTTGGTCGCTACCACCGCCAGTGCACTGGCTGACCGGTATCAGCGTGATCTGCCCTACGCGTTTGACCGCAAGGAAATCAAGGATCACGGCGAAGGGGGAGTGATAGTCGGAGCGCCCCTGTCCGGACGGGTGGTGGTAGTCGACGATGTGATCTCCTCGGGGCTGTCGATGCGCCATTCGGCAGAACTTATTGCGACCGCAGGTGCCCAACTTGCTGCCCTCTGTATTGCCCTCGATCGACAGGAAATGGGCCAGCAAGGGCGTTCAGCCGTGGTGGAAATTGAGCAGGAGTTTGGTGTGCCGGTTGTCTCTATCGTTAATCTTGAGCAACTATGCCGTTATCTGGGTGAAAAACCGGAATTTGCCTCTGAACTCAAAAGGCTGCAGGATTATCAGCAGCAGTACGGTATTCATAACGAGAGCCATTCAACATGAAGAGTCAAATTTTCCGTTCCCCAAGATTGATGCTGCCGCTCTGGGCATTAGTGACACTGGCGGTGTCAATACCGGTTTCGGCGGGTACGCTTTACCGCTGGACCGACGAAAATGGCCAACGCCACATGGAATCGATCATTCCTGCCGATCAGGCCCGGCTCGGTTACGAGGTGCTTGATGATCAGAATTTCAGGGTGATCAAACGGGTCGAGCGTGAGTTAACCGCGGACGAACTGGCTGCGGCGGAAAAAGCCCGGCAAATTGAGGAGGAAAAACAGCGACTGGCGGAAAATGCTGCCCGCCACGATCGCACGCTGCTGGCAACTTACATGAGTGTGGACGATATGCAGATGGCTTTGCAGGGTCAGCTGCGTACCCTTGAATCGATTATCGAGTCGACCGAGCGTACCCGCGCACGGCTGAAGGACAACCTCGATGATCTGATCGCCTCTGCGGCAAACTATTCTCGCGACGGCAGAAAGGTGCCCAAATCCCAGGAACAGGGGATTGCTGATGTGCGGGCGCAAATCGAACGCCAGACCGAAATTATTGAAGATAATCGCGAAAAACAGCGGCTGATCAGCGAACAGTTTGAGAGCGATATAGTTCGTTTCAAGCAGCTTAAAGGTATTGTCGATACGCCCGCGCCGCAGCCTCTTAGCGGGCTGAATAGCGCGGTCGCCGCGGATCAGCCCTGACAAAAAAGGCGTTGAAGGGAATCCATTAACCGGTTCCCTTCAACGCCCGCTGAACTGAGAGATGGCAAACCGGAATCGTGTCTGCCGGGCCAATATCTCTACCGCCTAGGATTCCAGCCCCTCGCGCATGAGTAGCAGCCACTGGCGGTAGGAGCCGTGGATCAGGGTTTCATCATTGATGTCGCCGCCACTGACCACGGGCCGAAGGTCGATCTCTTTAGCCGCCTCATCGGCACCATCACTCAGGCGCTGCATGCCGCGGGCATAGCCTTGCAACCAGCCCCGTTTCTGACCTTTTAGCCCACGCTGACACTTTTCAAACAGTGCCTGATCGTCGGGGGTGGCCAGTCCGGCCGGGCCAAGAAAGTCTTCAAACTGGCGAATGCGCCGGTGACGGGCTTCGGCGGGCTCTCCTTTGGGTGCAATGCAGTAGACTTCCACCAGCGTTTCGTCGACCGATATCGGGTGCACCATGCGTACCGTTGATGACGATTGATCCATCAGCAGCACATTGGGATAGAGCATCAGGTTGCGGACATAGTCGATCATCCAGCGTGATTCCAGCTGGCCGAACTCCTGTTCGATCCGGTCGCGCTGAAAAGCCAGCGGGCGTTCGTCACCGTTGGGCATGAAGCTCCAGTCCATCATGTGGCCATTACCAAAATCATAATTGCCGCCGGGTGCCTCTTCCATTTGCCGGGCATCAATGGCCTGTACTTCATCATTCCCGCCCATTTCCATGCGTCGTTGGATCAGGCCGATATAGCTCAGGTGGGTGGGAAAAAAGTGGTAACCGTCAATGTTTTCAAGCTGCAACTTCCAATTAGCCCGACTGGTGTAACGAATACCGCCCTTAAGCAGTTCCATGCCCTGTTCGGACTGTTTCGCCAGCATGTCGATGATCCGCGTGGCACCGCCCAGATGAGTGGCCAGATCTTCCACCTCGGCATTCAGGCTGCCAAAAATAAATCCCTCGTAAATCTCTACCCTGGCCAGGGCCAGCAGGTCGTGATTCTGATTGATGAACTCTTCCGGGTACCCGCCGACGTCGGCCGCGCGGACATCAAGACATTTGCCGTCACTGCCGAAAACCCAGCCGTGAAAGGGGCACATGATCGATTTTTTGTTTCCCCGGCGGTCGCCGACCAGTTCAGCACCACGATGGGGACAGCTGTTGAGGAAGGCATTAATCCTGCCCTCGCCATCACGGATGATAATCACCGGCTGCTGACCAATACGGCTGGTGTGGTAGTCGTGCGGGTTGGCCACCTGGCTTTCGTGGCCCAGGTAGACCCAGGTTTTACCAAAAATATGTTCCATCTCCAGCTCAAACAGAGCCGGGTCTTCAAACATGCGACGAGATACTTCAAATCGGCCGTTAGCGGTATCATCGACCACGCATTCGTCGAGGTCTTCCAGGCCAAAACTTCCGTAATCCGTTAGCTGCTCCATAGCTATCTCCCCCCGGGTTAACCGGTGCTAATTCGGCGCTGCCGGAAGAGCTGCGAAAGTGCCGTGGCCGTTAACTCGACACAGCTCATCCGGCAGCGCCATGATGGTTAATTAATTGCGTTAATTAGTTCTGCTGAGTTGGAAACGTCACAACGCATCGCCATTCGTGACACCGTTTGATTATGCAGCTCTTCGGTTGCGCAAATACAGCAGTCTTCAGCAAGAATGATGCTGAAACCACGGTCGCTGCCGTCCCAGGCGGTGGACTCTACTACCGCATCGGTACTGACTCCGGTGAGAATCAGATCGGTAATACCGTGTTCATCAAGCACTTCCTGCAAACCGGAGCTGGCGAAAGCGCTAAACAGGCATTTGTAGACAACGATTTCGCCCGGCAGGGGAGCCACAGCTTCGTGAACATCGCCTCCGGGAGTGCCGCGTTTGCAGACATTGCCACCGCCGACCATCTCGTAAAATACTCCCCGGTTGGGCATCCGCGGCTGGGTGCCGGCTTCCAGATCAATTAACACATGAATCACCAGCAGTCCGGTATCACGGCAGCGATCCATCAATGCACGTAATTTGGTGAGCATGTCCGTGCGTTCAATTTCCTGGGCGAAACCCATTTGCGTGGCCATCTCTGAATCCATGCGGGTAATATCATTCTGTACGTCCATCACCAGTAGGGCCGTGGTGCCTTTGTCGACGGCAATTGTCATTTCAATCTCCTCTTGGGTTTTTTGATAGCGGGTCAGGGCCCATCCTGGCGCAGGAAATGAGTCCATTTCAATGGCCGGGTTGCATACGGTAGGGGATATTTGGTCGAACTGCAATCTCCCCCGCAACAGGGTAATATCAGGTCGATTGAGTGAACTCACCGGCTACATAGTTAAGGTTGAAAGTGTGCGCTGATAACGGGCAAAAACGGGTCACCGTGGAGAATAACTGATGGAACTGATTGGAGTTTTGCTACTGCTGCTGGTGACCCTCTGGCTGCTCGAACAGCGCCAGCCGGCACCACTGCTGCTCGCAGGACTTTTGGTGTTAGTGCTGCTCTGGTCGGCGCTGTTGCCGGCGTTGGTGGTCTGGCTGATGGTGATCGCGCTTATTCTGGCGAGCGTGATAACTCTGGCCGGTAATCTGCGTAAAAACTGGCTCATCCGGCCCCTGCTTCCGTTGTTGCGCCGGCAATTGCCGGCACTGTCTGAAACCGAGCAGGAAGCTTTGGAGGCTGGCACCGTCTGGTGGGACGGCGAGCTGTTTGGCGGTCAACCCGACTGGCACAAATTGTTGGCCCAGCCCGCCGCGCAGTTGAGCGAAGCGGAACAGGCCTTTCTTGATGGCCCGGTTGAAGAACTTTGCCGGCGGGTCGATGAGTGGCAGGTCTACCAGCGGGGAAATCTCACCCAGGGCACCTGGAGTTATATGAAAAAGCAGGGCTTTTTCTCGCTGGGAATACCCAAAGAGTACGGTGGCCTCGATTTTTCCGCTTATGCTCACTCCTGCGTGGTGATGAAAATTGCTTCCCATTCGGTAACTGCGGCGGTCACGGTGATGGTCCCCAATTCGTTGGGTCCGGCTGAATTGCTGCTCAAGTATGGCAACGACGAGCAGAAAAACTACTGGCTTCCGCGCCTGGCCAGCGGTGATGAAATCCCCTGCTTTGCCCTCACCGGCCCGGTAGCGGGCAGCGACGCCGGGGCTATTCCTGACACCGGGGTGGTCTGTCGTGGCGAGTATCAGGGCGAACACCAGCTTGGGGTCAAACTTAACTTCAGCAAGCGCTATATCACCCTGGGTCCGGTGGCCACGGTGATTGGCCTTGCATTCAGAATGAGCGATCCAGACCAGTTGTTGGGGGACCGGAGCGATCTGGGTATCACTGTTATCCTGGTGCCGGCGGACAGTCCGGGGGTTCGTCAGGGGGATCGCCATAAGCCACTTGGGCTGGCCTTTCAGAATGGCCCGCTAACCGGGGAAGATGTCTTTTTGCCGCTTGGCGCCATTATTGGCGGGGAGGCCGGCATTGGTCATGGCTGGCGTATGGTGGTGGAGTGTCTGGCCGAGGGGCGGGGTATTTCGTTGCCGGCGCTGGCAACCGGGTCGGGCAAGGTTGCCAGTCGTTACACCGGCAGTTATGCCCGCATTCGTGAACAGTTCAACACCCCCATCGGTAAATTTGAAGGGGTGGCCGAGCCGCTGGGTAGAATTGCCGGTTACACCTATATGATGGACGCGGCGCGACGGCTCACCTGCGCCGCACTTGATCAGGGCGAGAAGCCGGCGGTGGTGACGGCTATCCTTAAATATCACCTTACCGAGGCAATGCGTCGTGCCATTAATGACGCCATGGATATTCAGGGCGGCAGCGGCATTATGTTGGGTCCACGCAATCAGATTGGCCCGGTCTATCAGGCGGTGCCGATCGCCATTACCGTCGAAGGCGCCAATATTCTTACCCGCAATCTTATTATTTTTGGCCAGGGGGCGGTGCGCGCACATCCCTGGTTGTTGCAGGAAATTGCCGCCCTGAACGAAGCCGACGAGCTGCTTGCGATAGATAAACTCGATGCGGCGCTTACCGGTCATGCGGGTCATTTCGTACGTAACATGGCGAGCAGCCTGCGGCTGGGAATAAGTCACGGCCGTTTCAGCGAGGTGCCGGCACACCCACTGGGGCGTGAATTGCAGCGGATGAACTGGCTGGCAGCAGCATTCGCGTTTACCGCGGACCTGGCGCTACTGCTGTTCGGGGGTGAGCTCAAACGGCGCGAAAATATTTCGGCGCGGCTGGGGGATTGCCTCAGTCAGCTCTATCTGGCTTCTGCGGTGATTAAACATTTTACCGATCAGGGGCGACTGCAGAACGATTCACCTCTGGCGACCTGGGCGATCGGCAACGCCCTGCATGAGGGTGAGCAGGCATTGATCACTGCGGTCGATAATTTCCCCAATCGTTGGATCGGTCGGCTGTTGAAATTCTGGTTACGACCCACCGGGCAGGTTTGCCGGGCTCCGGATCAGGCCCTGCAACGGCGGATCGCCAAACTGTTGCTGGAGCCCTCAGCCAGCCGGGATCGGCTCATAGAGGGGATGTTTGTTACCGACGATGAGTCGAGTCAGCGCGGGCGGCTGGACGCTGCGCTTGAACTGGCCAAACCCGCCAGGTCCTTGCAGCGCGAGCTGGAAAAATGGCAACGTGCCGAAGGGCTGGACGACCTGTCCGACGCAGCGCTCTGGACGGCGGCGGCTGAACAGCAGCAGATTACCCGGTCTGAGCTAAAATTATTGAAGGAATATCAGCAATTGCAGCAACAGATTATTCAGGTGGATGCCTTCTCGGGCCGCAAGTTGGCCAATCCCTGAGTCAATGGAGAACAACCCCCATAATCCTCTGCCGCCAGAGCAGCTGAATTCGCTCGTTGATCTGCTGCGGCTGCGCGCCGAATTCACCCCGGATGCCCCGGCCTATCGCGAATTCAGTCCGTCCCAGGGCTGGCATTCTTATCGCTGGGCAGAGCTGGCGGCCGATGTCGCCCGCTGGCAGTCGGCACTGCAGGCAATGGCGCTGAACCCGGGCGACCGGGTGGCGATCATGCTGCGCAATTGCGTCGACTGGGTCAGGTTTGATCAGGCAGCGCTGGGACTGGGACTGGTGGTGGTGCCCCTGTATATGCAGGATCGTCCCGAAAACAGCGCCTATGTGTTGAATAATTCAGGGGCGCGACTGCTGTTTCTGGAGAGTGCGGAGCAGTGGCAAATGATCGCCGCCACCGGACATCTTCGCGAGCAGTTGCAGCAGGTGGTAATTCAGAACGGCGACAGTGTCGGCAGTGAAACGGATCACCCGCGGATTACCCCCCTCTCTGACTGGCTGGATCAGCCGGCCGGGGCGCTGCAATGCCAGGTGACTGACCCGGACACTCTGGCCACGATTCAGTACACCTCGGGTACCACCGGCAGGCCCAAGGGGGTGATGCTCAGCCATGGCAATATTCTTAGCAATATCATTGCCGTTGACCGGCTGGTGTCGCTTTATAGCAACGATCTACTACTCTCATTTTTACCCCTCTCCCATGGGCTGGAGCGCACCGCTGGCTACTATGTGCCGATTTATACCGGCAGCGAGGTGGCTTTTTCCCGGGGAACGTCGTTTTTAACGGAAGATCTGCAACAGGTCAGGCCCACGGTACTCATATCGGTACCCCGTATCTTCGAGCGGGTCGACAATGCCATTCGCGACAAACTGGCGGGTAAACCTGCCCTGTTGGCCCGGTTGTTTGAATATACCGTTGGTCTTGGCTGGCGGGAGTTTGAATATCAACAGGGGCTGGCCGGCAGGCCCGCCGGTCGCTGGTTGTTAACGCCACTGCTCAAACTGTTTGCACGGCCGGTGCTCAAAGCGCTGGGTGGCCGGTTGCGTTTTGCCGTATGCGGAGGCGCGCCCCTGGCGGCCGGCGTGGCCAGAACATTTACGGCGCTGGGTTTGCCATTGCTACAGGGCTATGGCCTCACTGAAACCAGTCCGATCATTTCTGGTAACCCGCCGGAGGCGAATCGCCCCCACAGTGTCGGCCGGATTATCCCCGGGGTTGAGGTGATGATCGGTGAGTCAGACGAGATACTCTGTCGTGGTCCCAATGTGATGTTGGGTTACTGGAACAATCCCCAGGCAACCGAGGCAGCGGTTGATAGTCAGGGCTGGTTTCACACCGGTGATTGCGGTCGCCTCGAAGACGATCGGCTGTTTATTACAGGCAGATTGAAAGAAATTATTGTGTTGGCCAATGGCGAGAAGGTACCGCCGTCTGGAATGGAACAGGCCATCGACCGTGATCCGCTGATAGAGCAATCCATGGTCATTGGTGAGGGGAAACCTTATCTTGCTGCGCTGGTGGTGGTTTCCACCGAAGAGCTGGCGCGGCTTAATCGACAGCGAGACCAGCCATTTACGATTACCGGGGAGGCGCTCAATCAGGAGATTTTACGCCGCGTCACCCACGCCATCGCCGAGTTTCCCGGATATGCGAAAATATATCGGGTGGCCTGCTCGGATGAACCCTGGGAGGTCGATAATGGTCTAGTTACCCCTACGCTAAAGATTAAACGTGCGGCTGTCGAATCCCGTTTTGCCAACCAGATTCAAGACTTGTATGCCGGTCATTAACCTCCTGCGTTAATAAACTTATGTCTGTCGAGAAAAACGATCCCGCGACGGTTGACGTCACCGCTCATCAGAAAGGCCGCGATAAGGTAAGCCGCATCCCGGTGAAAGTGGTTACCAGCGAAGAGCGTCTGCCCAAGCCGCGGTGGATCCGGGCCAAAGCGCCCGCGGGGGTGGGTTATAACCGGGTTAAAAAGCTACTTCGCCAACAGAGTATGCACACCGTCTGTGAGGAGGCTTCCTGCCCCAATATCGGCGAGTGTTTCAGTAACGGTACTGCCACCTTCATGATTCTGGGGGATAAATGCACCCGTCGCTGCCCGTTCTGCGATGTCGCTCATGCCCGGCCTGACCCGATTGATCCGGCAGAGCCGCGGCACCTGGCTGAATCCGTCGCCGCGTTGCAGCTCAAGTACGTGGTGATCACCTCGGTGGATCGGGACGATCTCAAGGACGGCGGTGCCGGCCATTTTCGTGACTGTATTCAGGCAATCCGCGAGGTCGCTCCGGGGACTGCGGTGGAGATTCTGGTGCCGGATTTCCGCCGCCGCTCGGAAACTGCGCTTGGGCTCCTGGCCAGTGCGCCGCCGAATGTCTTCAACCATAACCTGGAAACAGTGCCCAGACTCTACAAAGCGGTCCGTCCCGGTGCCAGTTACGAAGGGTCGTTAAAGTTGTTGGATGAGTTCGCCCAACAGCACCCTGATGTGCCTACCAAATCGGGCCTGATGGTGGGGGTGGGCGAAACCGATGAAGAGATTATCGAAGTGATGGCCGACCTGCGAGCCCATTCGGTCGACATGCTGACCATTGGCCAATATCTGCAACCGAGCCAACACCACCTGCCGGTGTTGCGATACGTCGAACCGCAGCAATTTGATCGCTTTGCCGAAATGGGTGAATCCATGGGATTTTCCAACGTCGCCTCCGGTCCAATGGTGCGCTCGTCCTATCACGCCGACCTGCAGGCCAGTGGCCAGCAGACGGTTACCGGTTCCACCACTCATTCCTGAGTTCCCAGCGGAGAAATTCATGAACCTGATTAGAAACGCCAGCTTAACTATTCTGCTTTCCAGTGTCCTGGTGGGGGGCTGCACCACTACCAATCCTTATACTCAGGAGCAGCAGACCAGTAAGGCCACCAAAGGGGCGCTCATTGGCGCGGCGACCGGCATTGTTGCCGGCATGATCGCCGGCGACAGCGCTGATGATCGTCGTGATAAAGCGCTCATCGGTGCGGCGGTAGGCGGTGCCACCGGCGGCGGTATTGGTTATTACATGGATGTACAGGAAGCCAAACTGCGCCAGCAGTTGCAGGGCACGGGTGTCAGCGTGACCCGCTATGGCGACAATATCACCCTGAACATGCCGGGCCATATTACTTTTGCCACAGCTCAGGCGGATATTAATGCCGGTTTTTATCCGGTGCTCGACTCGGTAGTACTGGTATTGCAGGAGTTTGATAAAACCATGGTCCACGTTACCGGCCACACTGACAGTACCGGCAGCGATCAGTTCAACCAGATTCTTTCCGAGCAGCGCGCCAGTTCGGTGGCCCAGTATCTGATGTCACGTCAGCTTTCGGCGCAACGGTTTGTTATTCGTGGTGCCAGTAAAAGCCAGCCGATAGCCGATAACAGTACCGCTGACGGCCGGGCAGCAAACCGCCGGGTAGAGATAAACCTGGTGCCCATGCCCCACTAATGCGGAAACAGTAAGAACTAACTCCTTCAGGTTCCGGGGCGTCGCGCTAACCGCTGGTTAACTCAAATCAGTCTGCGCCAGCCGAAGTCGTTCGGGAGTTCCCACGTCCAGCCACTGGCCGCGGTGATGCCGGGCAGTGATTGAATCGCCGCGCTCGATGGCAGTGCGAATAATCGGGCCGAGAGCGGCGTCGGTGGAGTGGGCAATGAGCGCCGGCTCAAACAGGCCAATGCCTGAGTAGGTCAGCCGTTCTCCCCCGGCGCAGACCAGCCGCCCCTCGTCAACATCAAAGTCACCCTGCGGATGGTGGTCGGGATTATCCACCATCAGCAGGTGTGCCCGGCTCGCTTGCAATGGATACTCGGCAAACCGGCGGAAATCGACATCACAGATGACGTCACTGTTGATCAGCAAAAATGGTTGTTGCCCGAGCAGTGGCAGTGCCCGGCGTATCCCGGACGCGGTACCGATGGGTGAATGACCCTCATCGCTCCAGCGGATCTGTACGCCCCAGCGGTGGCCATCCGAAAAATGGTCGCGGATTATGTCACCCTGCCAGGCGATATTAATCACCAGTTGGGTCAATCCAGTGTCCGCCAGTCGCTCAATCAGTCGTTCGATCAGCGGTTTTCCCGCTACCGGAAGCATGGGTTTGGGCAGTTCATCGGTCAGGTGGCCCATGCGCTGCCCGCGACCGGCGGCGAGAATCATCACCTTCATTGCTGTTGCTCCAGCCAGGCGAGCAATTGTGCCAGCGGTTTGCAGCGATCCGCCTGTTCGGCCAGGTATTCCAGGCAGCGGGGAATGTCCGCCAGGTAGCCCGATTTGCCGTCACGATGATTGAGCCTGGCAAAAATGCCAATTGCCTTCAGGTGTCGTTGCACGCCCATCAGCTCAAACCAGGTTAAAAACTGCCCAAATTCCGGGAGTTGCGAAGCCAGGTCGGTTAGTTGTAGCTGCCGGTAATGGGCCTCCAGCCAGGTTTCCACCTTTGCTCTGGGCCAGCGAATGTAGCAGTCCTTGAGCAGCGAAACCGCATCATAAGTAAGCGGGCCGGCCACCGCATCCTGGAAATCGAGAATACCGGGATTGGGTTGGCAAACCATCAGATTACGGCTGTGATAATCACGGTGCACCCAGACCCGGGGTTGCGCCAGGGCGTTCTCGATTAATATCGACTGCAGGGGTTGCAGACAAAAATTGGCTTCAGCGGGAGAGAGTGCTCGCGCTTCAGCGATGTACCAGTCCCGAAAAAGTGCCAGCTCATCGCAAATAAGCTGCTGGTCAAAAACCGGCAGGCCGTCGGTGGGCAGCTGACAGAATTTTCTCTGTGCCTGCAGGGCATCGCCATATAAGGCGTCTACAGTTTGCTCCGAAAGCGCCTCCAGATAGGTCCGCTGACCCAGGTCTTCCAGTAACAAAAACCCCTGTTGTCGATCCTCGGCGAAAATTTCCGGTGCATGTAGCCCGGCCCCCCGCAGTTGATGAGCCACCTTCACGAAGGCATCGCAGGATTCAAGGTCCGGGGGAGCGTCCATGACAATGCGCGACACGCCTTCCCGGGTGAGGCGGAAATAGCGCCGAAAGCTGGCATCTTCGGACGCAGCGGCTACCGAAAAGGGTTTTTCGTGTCGGGTTTCAAGCCAGGCAGTCATCTGGCCATGGCGGTTGTTTGCAGTCATGGTGTTTCCGGGAAGCAGATCAATGATTAAGTAGAGAGTGGTTTGGGTTTTCGAAGGACCCTATCAAATCTATAAAAAAACAGGTGCTTGGCATTTGGGGAGAATAGGCGGACAATTCAGATAAGGTCGCCAATGCGGCTGTTGTTTACCACCCGCATCAGGAGAGTAATCCAATGAAACCAGTTCAGTTAAAACTTCAACAGCTTGGTCAGGGTATGACCGAGTACATCATTATTGTCGCACTGATTGCCGTAGCTGCTATCGGCATCTACTCCATGTTTGGTCAAACATTGCGCGAGCAGATGGGCGGTATGGCGGAAGACCTGTCCGGTCAGGCCAACACCGGTATCGCTGCTTCCCAGGGGAGTGCGGCGGCGGGTATGGGCGATGCAAGTACCACCCGCGATCTGGGTAACTACAATAATCAGCTCGATCAGTAATCGAAAGCAATCCATTTGCTGAGTTATGAAAAACGCCGGCAATAGCCGGCGTTTTTTGTCTAGCGGTTTGCGTTGATGATGCAGTTTCGCCAACAGGGCCAGGCAGCGGTTTTCATACTGCTGATGACCGGTATGGTTTTGCTTGCTGGTCTGTTCCTGTATCGGGCGGGCAAGCTCACCAGTGAGCAGATGGAATTGCAAAACGCTGCGGATTCCGTCGCCTTTAGCATCTCCGTGCTCGAGGCCCGCGACCTCAATTTCATGGCCTATACCAACCGGGCCATGGTCGCCAATGAAGTGGCGATTGGCCAGGCGGTGGGGTTGATGTCCTGGATCAATCATCTGGGATCAACGCCTACTTTTTTGCGTCGCTACGCCAGTATGCTTGCGCCTATTCCATTTATCGGCCAGGCGGCTTCAGCTATTCTTAACGGTATCGCCACGGGAATGCAGGTGGTGGCCAATATCGCCAAGCAGGCGGCCGGGCCACTCATTGCCGGTGCCATTCCGGCGCTGGTGGCCGCCAGCAAGGTCTACAGCGGCGCTCAGCTGCTGATGCATCTGGCAACCACCACAGTAACCCTGAGTACGCTTAACGACCTGTTAGCCCAGAACGCCCCTAATGCAGAAATTTCGCCGTTTGGTTGGCTCAGTTATCTGGCTCACACCGTGACTTATTAC
>JAYNPV010000035.1:0-2377 GCA_038113925.1 Gammaproteobacteria bacterium
AATTCCCGGCGGCGCGACCGTAGAGCGCACCGTTCCCAGTCCATTTGCCGATGGCCAGGAGCTGGTGTTGAGCCTCCACCAGGCCGACTTCACTACCGCGGAAAGATTATCCGCGGTGATCAATGAAACTTTTGGCATGGGTACCGCCCAGGCCCGTAATGGTGGCAGTGTGTCGGTAAGCGTGCCGGTCAATCCGGCGCATCGGGTTAGTTTTGTCTCCCTGCTGGAGAATCTTGAGTTAAATGCGGCCGAGGCAGCCGCGCAGATCGTAGTCAACTCGCGGACCGGCACCGTGGTGATCGGTCGTCAGGTTAAGGTCACCACTGCGGCAATTAGCCATGGCGGTCTGTCAGTCACCATTACCGAATCCACCGACGTCAGCCAGCCAGGTCCTTTTTCAGACGGTGAAACCGTGGCCGCCGCCCGCTCTGATATTCAGGTGCGTGCCGGCAGCGGACGCATGCTGTTATTTGAACCGGGAATCGATCTGGCGGATCTGGTCGGTGCCATCAATCGAATCGGCGCCGCCCCGGACGACCTGGTGGCGATTCTGCAGGCATTGCGTGAAGCCGGGGCGCTACGCGCCGAGCTGGTGGTGATCTAACCGATGAACCGGCCAATATCCGCTACGGAAGTGGGTCCCGGAAACCTGTTTGATCGCCAGGGGGTGGCCGAAATGAAACGCCTCTCTCGGGGGGATTCCCCGGAGGCGATGGCGGCCGTTGCTCAGCAGTTTGAAGCCCTGTTTGTTGGCATGATGCTAAAGAGCATGCGCGAGGCAAGTTCGAGTGAAGGGGGCTTGTTCAGCTCGCCGACCCAACAAACCTATCAGGGTATGTTTGACCAGCAGATCGCCCTGCAGACCGCAGACCGGGGAATACTCGGCATTAGCGGGTTAATGCTCCAGCAACTGCAGCACCAGTCAGGCGCGCAGATGACGCCGGAGACAGTCGTGGAAAGCTCAATAAGCACAGGGCCTCGGAGGGCCGAAGTCGTTTCCCGCGCTACTGAAGACGTAGAATCGATTGCAAATGGTGGCCAGATTCAGGCCGACATTGGGGTTTCCCTGAACCGGTCTGCGCCCGCCGCTATTCCCGCGCGAGTAGAGGCGGTTAAAACTGAAATAGGGCGGGCAGAGCAGCGCCAGCCTGTCGTTGATAATCGAACTACCGAGACGGTTGAAAAACCCCGGCGTCAGCTAACCGCAGATGAGTTTGTTGAGCAGATCTGGCCTCTTGCGGTGACCGCGGCTGAACGCCTCGGCGTGGCCCCCGAAGCCATTGCCGGACAGGCGATTCTTGAAAGCGGATGGGGCCAGAAGACTATCCGCCATGGCGACATGCGCTCCAGCCACAACATTTTTGGCATTAAGGCCGGTCCCGATTGGCAGGGTGAGTCGGTCACCGTGACTACGCTGGAATATAAAAATGGGGTGGCAGAACGCCAACAGGCAGCATTTCGATCCTACGACTCTCACCAGGAGGCGTTTGCTGATTATGCCGATTTTCTGCAACAGCGCAGCTGGTACCAACCGGCCCTTGAGCAGGGCAGGAATGTCGTCGGGTTTGCCCAGGGACTCCAGCAGGCCGGTTATGCAACCGATCCCCAGTACGCCAACAAGATTATCCGCCTGGCCGAGCAGGTTAAACATCAGTACCCCCATGGAGTACCCGGGTGATGACCCAAACCTTAACCATTACTACCGCAGGTCCTGTCTTTATTGATCCAGTCAATCAGTGGGGAGCACGCTGATGGCCACGGGAATACTCGGTATCGGCGCATCCGCGCTACTGGCCAACCAACAGGCGCTGGCCACGGTGAGTCACAATATCGCTAATGCGACGGTCGAGGGTTACAGCCGCCAAAGCGTGGAGTTTCAGGCGCGAACCGCTGATTTTAGAGGGGGCAACTTTTTTGGTACTGGTGTTGATCTATCCTCCGTACGTCGTCACGTTAATGAATACATTAATGCACAAATTCACGCCGATATCGCTCTCCAGGGGCAGCTGGGAGCACAGCAAGCCTACCTGACCCGAATCGATAATCTGCTGGCGACTGATAGCACCGGATTGTCCGGCGCCTTTGATCAGTTTTTCTCCGCGTTACAGGATATGTCCGCCGATCCGGCATCACTGCCACAACGGGAAGTGGTGCTGCAGCAGGCGGCCAATCTGGCCGATCGCTTTAACAATATTGGCCAATTCGTCACGCAGATGGAGGCAGAGATCAATCTGCAGATCAAAGACCAGGTCGCACAGATCAATTCCCTGGCCGCCAATCTCGCCCAGCTCAATCAAACCATAGCCATTACCAGCGCCGCGGGTGATGGTCAGTCCGCTGGCGACTTACTTGACCAGCGTGACCGTCTATACAATCA
>JAYNPV010000035.1:2387-9767 GCA_038113925.1 Gammaproteobacteria bacterium
CCGTGGATCAGAGCGACGGATCAACCAGCGTATTTATTGGTAAGGGTCAGCCGCTGGTTATCGGAGCGGGGGCTTTTTCACTGGCCACCCAACCGAATGAATTTGATAGCTCGCGTCTGGAGGTCACCTATCAGGGGGCGGCAAGCGTCAATATCACGGGCGAACTCAGCGGCGGTTCCCTCGGTGGATTACTGGCAAGTCCCGGCCAGATCATCGACCCGGTGGTTAACCAGCTGGGCCGCATTGCCGTGGGACTGGAGCAGTCCATGAATAACCAGCATCGCCTGGGCATGGATCTCGATGGTTTACTGGGGGGCGAACTATTTTCAATCGGTTCGCCGCTGTTGACCCCCGCTCCCGGCAACACCGGAATTACCGGTCTGCCAGTGGCCGTCTCTGACCCTGCAGGGTTGACCGCCGCCGATTATCGTCTGGAGGTTGATGCCGGAAATAATTACCTGTTAACCAACCTTGATGATGGCACGGTTACCAACCTCGGGGCCGTACCGGCAGGTCCGGGGTCGGTCCCGGTTGTCATTGATGGTTTGACCATCGACCTGGCACCGGGGGCGGCCGTGGGTGATCGCTTCCTGCTACAACCAACGCGTGGGATGGCCAGTTCGATCAGCCTGACCGTGACCGATCCGCGCAAACTGGCGGCTGCTTCGCCGGTGGCGGTGAGTAGTGGGGTCGGCAACACGGGTTCGGCCGAGCTGGCGGGCCTGCAGGTGATAGATAGCAGCGATGCTGCATTTACCACCACCAGCGGCGCATTAACCCCTCCGCTGCTGATCCAGTTTACCGGTGCCGGCAGTTTTGATCTTTTTGATAACAGTAATCCAGCGGCGCCGGTGTTACTTGAAGGGGGTAACGTCTACGCCGCCGGCGCGGAGCTTTTTCCCACGGCGGGTGGGCTGGATTACGGCTATCGACTGCAGCTCACTGGTACCCCGGTGGCGGGTGATAGTTTCCAGGTTGATTACAACCTCGCCGGAACTGGCGATAACCAGAACCTGTTGGCGATGGTTGAACAGCAGAACCAGGGGCTCTTGTCCGCCGGTAGCAACAGCTATCAGGAGAGTTACCAGCAATTGGTAGGCAGCATCGGTGCCCGTACCAGTAGCGGTGAGATCAATCTCGAGGCGGTGGGTTTTATGCTTGAGCAATCGCAGAGTCGTCAGCTGGCAGTGGCTGGTGTCAATCTCGATGAAGAGGCCGCCAAATTACTGGAATTCCAGCAGGCCTATCAGGCCGCCGCGCAGACGATCAGTGCCGCCGATACCCTGTTTCAGTCGTTGCTTGAGGTGATTTGACCATGCGCATTTCCACCCAGCAGTTTTTCCAGTTGAATATGAACTCCCTGCAGGAGCATGCGGAGCGGCTGAGCAATACACAATTGCAACTGACCCGCGGCGAAAAATTGCTGGCCCCGGCAGATGACCCCGGTGTCGCTACCCGAATTCTGGGACTGGAGCAGCGCATCGCCAGCCTGCAACAGTACGACCGTAACCTGACTCAACTGGAAAGCAATCTACTGACCGAAGAAACTGCGGTGACTCAGGTTCACGCGGTGTTGGATGATGCCCGTGAACGGCTGATCGATATTAATAATGGCGTCCACTCGCTGGCCGATTACCAGAGTTTTGCCGATGACCTGACACAGATGCGTGACCAGCTGTTCAGCCTGGCCAATGGTAAGAATGCCAGCGGTGAGTTCATGTTTGCCGGTACGGCTACGGGTAGCCAACCGTTCTTGCGCGATGCGTCGGGCGCCTATATATATCAGGGTAACCAGCAGATCCGGGAAGTGCCCGTCGCCGTGAACAGGACACTCGCCCAGGGTGATACTGGTTACCAGTTATTTGTGGATATATTTAATGGTAATCAGGGCGTCAGCGCCAGCGTCAATCCGGCCAACAGCGGCACCGGCGTGGTGGGTCAGGTGGGCCCGAGTCAGCCGGGTAGCTACAACGGCGATCACCTGCGCGTGCGGTTTACCGCCCCGGACAGTTATGACCTGATCAATGTGACCACAGCCACTACTGTGGCGACGGCTCAGCCCTATACCAGCGGGGACAGTATCAGCTTTAGCGGCATTAATATCACTCTGGAGGGCCAACCAGCGACCGGTGACGAGTTTGATTTTGTCGCCAGTCAACGCCAAACCCCCTTTTCCATGCTTGATGATCTGGTCAATACCTTGACAGCTACCAGCAGCGCCCCGAACGATCTGGCCAAACTGACCAATGCGGTGAATCGAGGGCTGGAAAATATCGATGCGGCGCTGGAGCAGAGTATCGGTGTTCGCACCCGGGTGGGTAACCGGTTGCAAACACTGGATACGGTTCGCGATGCCAACCAGGCGTTTGATATCTCCTACCGGACCACGCTTTCAGAACTTCAGGACCTTGATTTCACCGCAGCAGCCGCCCGTCTGGCTGATCAGCAGAGCGCGCTGGAAATTGCCCAGGCAGCCTTTGTCAGGGTACAGGGCCTCTCCCTGTTCAATTTTCTCTAGTTTTTGGTTGGTTCGGACTGATTCTGTTGCTAGCGCAACCTGACGCTGATTGGGGCTGACTAGTTTGGGCACAGTGGTATTCGGCCCGGTTAGCACTGCTTGCCAGTCATCAACCTGGCCCCAAAGCCGGCCAGGCCGGGCGGGAGGTGCGAGGGTTGGTTATTTCCAATGACCCCCGCGGTCGCGACTAAAATCGCACCTCCGGAAATCTCTGCAGTTTGCCCATTTCCAATGAACGTGAAGACTGCATGGCTGGCTTGGCGCCACTGGGTTGCATGTCGTTGGTGACTATTTATTGCGCGGCGATCCATGCGCCTCTTGTGCCCGATGGCCAGGTGCCAGAAAAAAAGGTCGATGTCGGGGATTGGATTAACCGGCCCGGGTCTTATGGGGGTGTTAGGGTAGCTACTATTAATGGTATTGGGCGGTCACGGCCTGGTAAGCACTTATACCCTGGCGTTTCTTTTGTCCCTGTTGCAGTTTTCCGGCGAGTTGGTCTCGTTGCTCGTTACCCAGGTTTGCCAGGGCCTGGTTCAGGTGCAGGCTTTGCGTCAACAGGGTTGCATCGGGCAGGGTGGTCATCAACTGGTCGCGGGCCTGTTGCAGTTCGTTAACTTCGGTCCACTGCTGATCCTCAGCCGCCTGAACCATGATTTGTGTTAGTTCAAACAGTTGCTGCCACTGGGATGGATGGGCCATCGATCAGCTACCGGTGGCGGCGATAGCCAGCGGTTGCCGGCTATCCTCTGCGGGAATGTCGATCCAGGCGTGGCGGACGTCCTTGATTAGGCCCATGACTTCGTCGATGGCACCGATTTCGTTGTCCAGGTTTGCAGCCAGCAGGCGCCGTTCACAATACTCATAGAGATCGTCAAGATTCCTGGCGATATCGCCCCCTGCATTGTGGTCAATGCTGCCGCGCAGCCCGCCGATGATGGAGATACTGCTCCCCAGACACTGGCCCTTGTCGGCAATTTCATTGCGCTCCATATGACCTCTGGCGCTGGCCAGCCGTTGCAGCAGGCCGTCAAATAATTTGGTAATCAGCTGGTGCGGCGAGGCATCGCGCGCACTATCGCTCTGAACCTGTTGATAGTTGTGCAGGGCGTTGGAGTAACTCATGGGATTATCCTTTAGTGGAGTTAAGAGCTGCGGTTAGTTATCACCAGAATCGAAGGTAGAGCCAGGCAGGTTGGCTAGCTGCTGGGAGAGAAAGCCACTTACCGAATTAAGCTGGCCCACCAGAATATCCATAGCGATGAAGTCGCGGCGTAACCGTTCTTCCAGGTTGGCCAGGCGAATATCCAGCCGGGCGCGCTGGTCATCGAGGTTGTCAATGCTTGATTGAATGTTGGCGGTCCGTGAACTGAGTGAACCCTCGCTGCTGATAAAATCGTCAATCACTGAACTCAGTCGACCGGCCAGGCCATTGTCACCGGCAAAAAACTCGCCAATATCCTGAATGTTTAACTCGGCGGCGGCGTCCAGTGCCTCGGTATCGACAGAGAGGTGTCCTGTTTCCGGATCGGTGTTCACGCCGAGCTGAGTAATATTGGCGATGGTCACTGTGTCTGAGGAGTCCGCCAGCAGGTTTTCTCGGAGGATGCGTTCGAAGCCTTTTACCGTGGAGTCCCCCTGTAACAGGCCGACCTGCTGGGTTTCGACATTGACCTGCAACAGCCCCCTGACCACATCAATCATCTGATTGTATGCCCCGGTAAAGGCTTGCAGCTGAGCTTTGGTGCTCTCTTCATCAAGTGAAACGGTCACGCTGGTGGATTCAAGAATGTCTTCATCCAGCAGATTAAATGTGACCCCGTCGAGCGCATCATCGATAGTGTTGCTGCTGCGGGTGACTTGCTGGCCGTCAATTTGAATTACTGCATCTTCGGCGGCCTGGGTTTGAGTCATGTTGGTAGTGCCCACATCAAACGCCAGGCGCGACAGGCCACTGGTGTCGGTGTCATTGCCGTCCGCATCATTCACGAAGATAGACAGTGCGGCACTGACGCCGGTTTCTGTGGTGGTCATTTGCAGACGGCTGACGGTTCCGCCGGAACCATTGTCAACATTGATAATAGAGGCCTGAACCCCCTTGCCGGCGGCTGCACTGTTGATGGCATCACGTACATCGGCAAGGCTGTTGGCGCTGCTATCTATAGTGACCGGGATAATTTCAGCCCCGGAAATGATGGTTATCTCGCCGCTGCCAACGGCATCGTCTGCGCTGGCAAAGTCAACTGATTGCAGTTTCTGCACCTTGGCAAGGTTTTCAACGATAACGTCGAGATCGCCCAACGGGGCCTTACTGGTAGCGGTGACCTCGACGTAATCCGAGTTGTTCTGGGCAACGGTGCGGTTTTCGAAATTGTCCAGATTATTGAGGCCGTCAAGCGCGGTTTGAAATGTGGCCAGCGCGGAAGAAAACTGTCCTAACCCGGAGAGCTGGGTCTGATAGGTGGTTTCCTGATTGTTCAGGCGGTTAAGGGTCGGTGCCGCCTCCGCATTGACCAGGCTGGATACCAATCCATCAATGTCCAACCCTGATCCGAGTCCGGTGGAAGTTAGCATGGCCTCTATAACCCTTTATTAAAGTTAACGCTAAACACGGTGACCCCCTCGGTCAGCCGGTGAGCTCTTCCAGTAAACCACCACCCTGTCGAAGTCGCTGTGCCATTGACAGCATTTCCTCATTGGGGATTTGGCGAATGACCTCATCGGTCTGTTTGTCGCGCACTGTTACCACTGTCTTGCCGGTAATTTCGTCTACATGGAATTGCAGGTTTCTATCTATATCCACTGCAAGCTCCATAATAATATCGACCGCGCGGCTGATTTCTTGAGCAATCAGGGGCGAGGAAATCGGGTGTTTTGATTGATCCTGGACCGTGCGTTCGGGATTCCGGGGGAGATCGGCCCGGGTGGCCTGATGAGAAGTGCTGTTGGTGTTAGCAGGAAACTGAGGGGTTATCCGCTGGCTGACCGGCAGACTGGTTTCACTGGTCATAGTTCACACCTCCGTTTAACGAGCTTACCGGGGCTAACAATCTGCTAGCCCCGGTGCTCATATCACGATAATTGAAGCGCTTACTGTAGAAGTGACAGTACGCTCTGTGGCGAGGAGTTGGCTTGAGCCAACATCGCCGTGCCGGCCTGCTGCAGAATCTGCGAGCGGGTTAGCTCAGCAGTTTCTTTGGCAAAGTCGGTATCCTGAATTCGGCTACGAGCAGCAGAGAGGTTCTCTGCCGAGGTGGCCAGACTGGCGATGGTGCTTTCAAATCGTGTCTGGATAGCACCGAAGGTACCGCGCAGGGTATCCACGTCGCGAATCGCCTGGTCGATGCTACGTATCGAGTTGTTTGAATCACTTACCGTCAATACGTTGGCAGACGCGATCGCGGCGGCATTGGTTGTCTGGGTGCCCGCATCAGCGATTCCGACAAAGAAGGTCTCGTTACCGGTGACATCCGTTACCGTAATCTGCTGTGAAGATACCAGATCAATGCTGCCTTTGAAGGTGTCAACGCGCGCCGCACCTACCGCACCGGTTGCGGTGAGCGTATTACCCAGAAAACCGGTCACGGAGTCGGCATCGGCACTGGTCGAACCGGAAAGCTGTTCGGCAAATTCAATGTTCCGACCGTCACCGGCGGTCAACAGAATGTCATTATTTGACTGCAGGGTCGCGGTGACCCCTGTGGTCGACGCGTTGCTGTTGATTAACGAAATTAGATCACTCTGGGAGGCAATGGTGGGAGCCTCGCCCTGTGTGGTGATCTGGGTGCCGTTAATTTCCAGAGTGTAAAGCAGGGTGTCGTCGGTGCCAGCGTCGGTAAAGTTGAGCGCGCTACCAAAATTGGAGGCGGAAATGGTCGCTGTGGTGGCATTGGCGGTGGCGGTGACCCCATGGGTACCGGTCAACTGATTGATAGCGTCGGCAATCTGCACCGAACTACCGGCACCGAGACCATTTGCCGCACTCGCGGCCGCACCAATGTCGATGCCCCCTACCTGGATATCACCGGCGTCAAGGGCCGCAGCATCAGCAGTCAGCGCGGCAAAATTGAGACCCGTGCTGGCGGTTTGCGCGGTCTGGGTCAGACTGGCGGTCGCCACCTGGCCGATGCTGGTGTTGCGCATACTGGAGCTGACATCAACCGAGATAGTTTCACCGACGTTGGCTCCCACCTGGAAGGTGGCATTACCAAGGCTACCATCGAGCACATTTCGGCCATTAAAAGAGGTATTTTTCGCCAGCTCGTCGTTGGCGGCCAACAGCTGCTGAAATTCAGCATCCAGGGAGATACGATCCTCTGCGGTGTTGGTGGCGTTAGCAGACTGAACGGCCAGTTCACGCATACGCTGCAGGTTATTGGTCACCTGTTGTAGGGCACCTTCTCCTACCTGTGACAGGGAGATCGCATCCGCGGAGTTCCGCGCCGCCTGGTTAAAACCACGGATCTGCGAGGTCATGCGGTCACTGATGGCCAGGCCAGCAGCATCATCCCGCGCACTATTGATACGCAGGCCGGATGACAACCGCTCGATGGAAGTGGCTAAAGAGCTTTGGCTCGCGTTCAAATTACGTTGTGCATTGAGCGAGAGCACGTTGGTGTTGATTACATTTGCCATGTCGGATATCTCCTTTTGAGTTGGCATGCCGATCTATGGACCGGCGGTTACGGCATCCTGTTGGGCAATGAAGAGGAATTTCTCCACCACGCGATAGTCGCCTCAGTTCCTGTTTCGGACCCCCTGGAAAATCCTTTAGATTATTTTTGGCAGTGAGCGATCAACTGATTTTCAGGGCGATCTCAAGGCGATTCCCGGATCGGGGTTGTGGTTCCGCAGCGGGGTGATTG
>JAYNPV010000035.1:9777-17026 GCA_038113925.1 Gammaproteobacteria bacterium
CCGTCCGGGCTCAGGGAGTCGGGAAACCGGCACCCGGTTGATTGTGGCTCCCCCTTGGGGCAGACACTCTTATCTTTCAGCTAAAAAAAACAAAAATAAATCCCTGAAAGATAAAACAAAATATTTTCTGGTCCGGGGAAGACCACTGGTGAGTCCAAGGTAGGCATGGTCTTTGCTATCAGTTACGGCAGTGGACACATATCCCGCTGACTAACGGCATTGGACTCTAAAAAGATGGGTAAAAAAAAGCTACTGATTATTGAAGACGATGACATCGTTCGGCAACTCTATCGGGCCACCCTGGAATCTGCCGGATACTCGGTATTAACCGCTACCGATGGTGAGTCGGGACTGAAGTTGGTCGCCGAGCACCCATTGGCCCTGGTGTTATGTGATGAGTGCATGAGTCCCATGTCCGGCCACGAATTTCTGCAGCAGATTCATCGTCAGCCCGATCATCCACCAGTATTAATGATTAGCGGATTCGTTAATGTCCGTCAGGCCGTGGAGGCGATGCGCGACGGAGCGGTTGATTATCTGACCAAACCGGTCACTACCGAGGAGCTGGTACAGGCCGTAGAAAAGCATATCCCTTCGCAGCCAACGGCTTTTGCAGCCGAGGAGCAATCAAGCGGCATGGTGGCCGTTGACGCCGCCAGCAGAGAGCGCCAGGCCCTGGCCCGTCGAGCGGCCCTGACCGATACGACCGTACTTATCACCGGGCCCAGTGGTGCCGGTAAAGAGGTTATGGCCAGGTTTGTCCATGATCAGTCCACCCGCGCCGAGGCCCCTTTCGTCGCTATCAACTGTGCGGCCATCCCCGCCACCATGCTTGAGGCGACCCTGTTCGGTTATGAGAAAGGGGCCTTTACGAATGCGTTGCAGGCGAGTCCCGGAAAGTTTGAGCAGGCGCAGGGCGGAACCCTGTTGCTCGATGAGATCTCGGAAATGAGTCTGGAGCTACAGGCAAAATTATTACGCGTGTTGCAGGAACGGGAGGTGGAGCGTCTCGGGGCAAGAACGCTCATTCAGCTGGATCTGCGCATCATCGCTACCTCCAACCGGGATCTGTCGGCCGAAGTGCGCAAGGGGCGGTTTCGCGAAGATCTCTATTTTCGTCTGAGTGTCTTCCCGCTGAAATTGCAGCCCCTGGTCGAGCGGCCGGCGGACATACTGCCGATTACAGAAATGATATTAAAAAAGTACGGTCAGCCGGCCAACAGACTGACGAAAGAGGGTGCACAGGCACTATTGAATCACGCCTGGCCCGGGAACGTTCGTGAGCTGGAAAACCTTATCCAGCGGGCGCTGATTCTGGCGGATGAGGCCCCGATCAGCGCCCAACATTTACAGTTTGATGATTCAGTGGCGACCATGCGGACGCTGGTTGCTCAGGGCGAGGCGGATCAGATTCCGGGCCGCTCGGATCGCCCCCGCGAGCAGAATGGCCATCCACCGCTTAAGGAGGCACTGCTTCACGAAGAGCAGGCACAGTTGATCGATGCGCTGAGTAGTTTCCGGACCCGCAAGGCGGCGGCCGGCCACCTGGGAATCAGTGAACGGACGCTGCGCTACAAGGTAGCCCGGTTGCGTGATCAGGGCATCGATCTGCGCGCCGGTCGGCGACTGGTCGGGTGAGGTGAGCTGAAACCATGATTGATAACGGGATCGATTCAGTGCTTAGTCAGATGCGAACCATGCTTGCCGAGGGCAGGGTGGAGCTGCCCGCGCAACAGTTGCCGTCGACCCCCGAGGCAGCGCCCAGGGCGGGGTTTGGCACGCTGCTCACCGACTCAATCAATAAGGTCAATGAGGCCCAGAAGGCGGCCGGCGACCTGCAGGACAGGTTTTTGCAGGGCGATGAATCGGTAACCCTCGCCCAGGCAATGGTGGCCGGTCAAAAATCCGAAATTTCATTTCAGACCCTGCTTCAGGTCCGCAATCGAGTCGTCAGCGCATACGAAGAGATCATGCGCATGCCGATTTAATCCTGTCGAGGTAACCATGGATCACTTGTTGAGTAAGCAATATGGCAACCAATAGTCTTGGCACTCAGTTAGAGGGACTTTCCGGCTTGCCGGTGAGCCGACAAATCAGCCTGATGATAGTGATAGCGGCGGCCATTGCCACTACCGTGGTGGTATTGAGCTGGATGCGTCAGCCTGCCTGGCAAACGCTGTTTACCCCTCAGACTGATCGGGAATCGGCACAGATAGTCGCAGCCTTAAGCCGCGCCAATATCGCTTATAAAATCGAGCGTGGCAGCGGTGCCATTCAGATCGCCGCTGCCCGTCATGCCGAGGCGCGCATGGCGCTGGCGGGACAGGGAATTGGCGGCGATAGTCGCGGGTTCGAGATGATGGATGAACAGGGCTATGGCACCAGTCAGGCCCTCGAAACCGCTCGGCTGCAGAAAGCCACCGAAGGTGAACTGGAGCGCTCGATCAATGCCATGGCCGGCGTAGCCAGCAGTCGGGTACATCTGGCGATTGCCCGGCGAACCCCTTTTGCAAAGCAGCAGAAAATGCCCACCGCTTCGGTTCTGGTCAGTGCGCTCCCGGGACATCGTATCGACGAGGTGGTGGCTGCTTCGATTGCCCGCCTGGTGGCAGCAAGTGTTGCCGATCTGACCCCCGCTAAAGTCACCGTACTGGACCACATGGGTAGAGTCCTGACCGGCACCGGAGTGAGTGAGGCCATGGCACTTTCCGACAGCCAGTTGGGGTTTACCCAACGCATTGAGGATCAGCTGGTACGACGCGTGGAAAATATTCTGGTACCGATAGTCGGTTTTGACGGCGTGCGCGCCCAGGTCAGCGCACAGATTGATTTTACCCAGGTGGAAGAAGCTGCAGAAGAATTTGATCCCAATCGTAAAACCGTACGTTCTGAACGATCTGAGACCCGGCAGACCGCTGCGGCCGCAGCTACCGGTGGGGTGCCGGGCGCGCTGAGTAACTCGCCCCCGGGTACCGGTGCGCTTGCCGGTGACACCCACGGCGGCAACGCCAGTAATAGTAACCTGGTGAATTATGAACTTGACCGCACCGTCAGGCATACCCGTCGCGCCACCGGAATGGTGACCCGGTTATCAGTGGCCGTGCTGGTGGATTATCTGCGCGAGGCCAAGGGCGAGCCCGTTCCCCGCAGTGAGGAAGAATTGCAGCGCATCGAGTCGCTGGTGAGAGAAGCCGTCGGATTCGATGCAGAACGCGGTGACAGCCTGAGTGTGACCAATATAGCTTTCGTTCAACCCGAGCCGGCGGCCGTGGTGGAGCCACCTATCTGGGAACAGGGTTGGGTCCCTGGGGTCATCAAGCAGGTACTGGGAGTGGTGTTGCTGCTGGCTGTCGTATTGGTGGTATTGCGACCGATATCGAGACGATTAACCGAGATTCCACCGCCGCAGGCGACGGCTGGCGAAATGCCTGGGATCCCGGCAGAAATGGTAGCCCCCGTGTCTGGTGAGGTACCGGGAATATCCCATGTTGAGAGGGCGCGCCAACTTGCCAGTGGCGATCCCAAACGGGCCTCTCAGGTGGTGAAGGACTGGATAGAGCAGGATGGTTGATTCCATGACAAAAATAAACTTAACGGATCTTGTGTAAATGAATGGCTTCGAAAAAGCGGCGGTGTTGATGCTGTCAATGGGCGAGGAAGATGCCTCCGAAGTGATGAAATTTATGAACCCCACGGAGGTCCAGCGTCTGGGGCGGGCAATGACTGCCCTGGGGCGCGTCAGTCAGGAGCAGGTTAACGAAGTTGCCAGTGGTTTTATCGAAGAAGCGGACGGAGTCACTTCGATGGGGGTGGAGTCCGGCAATTTTGTTAAAGGAGTCCTAAAAAAAGCCCTGGGTGATGACAAGGCCCGCAACATGATGGACCGTATTTCCAAGGACAAGGAAACCGGAGGCCTGGACATGTTGCGCTGGATGGACCCTGCGGCGATAGCCGACGTGGTGCGGCTCGAACACCCGCAAATAATCGCCATTGTGCTGGCCTACCTGGAACGGGATCAGGCGGCTGATGTGCTTGCCCAGTTAAGTCGGCCAGTGGCCAGTGATGTGTTAATGCGTATGTCCGTGCTCGAGGGCGTGCAGGAAAAAGCCCTCCATGAGCTGAGTAACGTGCTGGAAAGAACCTTTTCCAGTAACAACGTCAACAAATCATCCGCCGCCGGGGGGGTCAAGGTGGTGGCAGACATCGTCAATAACCTGGAAGGCTCAGTGGGTTCAGAGTTGCTGGAACTGGTGAAGGCCGCCGATCCTGCCATTGGCGACGGGATTGAAGAGCTGATGTTCGTGTTTGAGAACGTGATCGAGCTGGATGACAAGGGCATTCAGGCGTTAATGAGGGAAGTTTCTTCCGAACCCCTGCTGCTGGCGCTCAAAGGAGCCTCGGAGGAGCTCAAAGAAAAAGTTTTCTCCAACATGTCCCAGCGTGCAGCCGCCCTGTTGAAAGAAGATCTGGAGGCCAAGGGCCCGGTCCGCCTTGCCGAAGTGGAGTCGGCACAAAAAGAGATTCTGACCACCGTCCGTCGCCTGATTGATGCCGGCGAAATTGCATACGGCGGCGGGGGCGGAGAAGAATATGTCTAGGGTCTGGGTAGAAGCGTCCCGGTGGGGTGATCCTGCATGAGCGATGCAGCTGTCAAACTCAATATGCCCGAGCTTTCCGGTAACTTGCCGGTCGGGAGCAGGGTTAGCCCTGCCAGAATTGATCCGGAACAGATCAAGCGCGAAGCCTATGCCGAAGGACTGGAGCAAGGTCGCCTGCGGGGCGAACAGTTGGGTCGGCAGCAGGCGGAAAAGGAGCTGCAGACATTCAGGCAGATGATGGATCACCTGCATCAGCCGTTGATAGACCTGGATAATCAGATTCTTGAAAGTCTGGCAGCGTTGGCGGTGCGCCTGGCCGGGCAGTTATTGCATCGGGAGCTGGAACTGGAGCCGTCCCGATTGATTCCGGTAATCGCCAGCGCCATTGAACAGTTACCGCTTAATAATGAGCCGCCGCGGGTGTTGCTTAATCCCCAGCAGGTGGAACTCATCGCCAGTGCTCAGGCCGGTGATATTGATACCAGTCGTTGGGTGCTGGTGGCCGATCAGTCGCAACAGCCGGGTGAATGTCAGGTCAGTGTCGGATTGTCCCGTATCGACCTGGGGCTGGATGCGCGTCTGGGTAATTTACTGGCGACGCTGTTGGCTGAAGATGCGCCCATTCCTGGATAACTGCGCGTGTTAACCGAGCTCGCTGAAGATCTTCGCCCCCCGCTCTGGCAGAGTGACGGTGCCTTTGTACAGGAACAGCTACTGCGTATGCAGGCGAGAGCATTAACCAGTGACGGTAGCCAGATCGAAGGCAGATTGACCCGCATGGTCGGTTTTACGCTGGAAGCCCAGGGCTGTATGGCGGCTATCGGTTCGCGCTGCCAGGTAGAGGTCCGCGGCGGTCAGATGATTGATGCGGAGGTGGTCGGTTTTGAACAGGAGAAGCTCTATTTGATGGCGCTGGGGCACCCCCAGGGTCTGCAACCCGGTGCCCGGGTGGTACCGGTATCCGGTGCTGAACGGGTAGCTGTCGGAAACGCTCTGCTGGGCCGGGTTATTGATTTCCAGGGATTGCCACTGGATGGCAAGGGAGCGATCCGAACCCGAAATCGGGTGCCCATCGGTGGGCGCTTTATCAATCCGTTGCAGCGGTTCCCCGTCGCCGAGGTGCTCGATGTGGGCGTGCGCAGCATCAACAGTTTGCTGACCGTCGGCAGTGGACAACGACTGGGGCTGTTCGCAGCCGCTGGCGCAGGTAAAAGCGTCCTGTTAGGCATGATGACCAAGTTTGCCAGCGCCGATGTGGTGGTGATTGGCTTGATCGGCGAACGCGGCCGTGAAGTCCAGGAATTTGTCGCCTCGCTGAAGCAGAATAATGCGCTGGACAATGCGGTGGTGGTGGCCGCCCCGGCGGATGTCTCGCCGGTGGGACGTCTGCGGGCGGCGCAGCGGGCAACGGCCATTGCCGAGTATTTCCGCGACGCAGGACAACGGGTGCTGCTGCTGATGGATTCCTTAACCCGCTTTTGTCAGGCGCAACGAGAAATTGCCCTCGCGATTGGAGAACCACCGGCCAGTAAAGGTTACCCGCCATCGACCTTTGCCCGTCTGGGCCAACTGCTGGAACGGGCCGGAAACGGTGACCGAGCCAGTGGCAGTATTACCGCAATCTATACGGTGCTTACGGAAGGCGAAGAGACCACTGATCCGGTGGCAGAGGCGGCGCGAGCAGTGCTGGATGGCCATATCGTGTTGTCACGGGAGTTTGCCGAAGCCGGCCACTATCCGGCGATTGATATTGAAGCGTCGATCAGCCGCGTAATGACCGGCGTGACCGATGCCGGACATCAACAGCTGGCGCTGGAGTTTAAGCGCATGTTCTCGTTATATCGACGTAACGCTGACCTGATTCGGGTGGGAGCCTATACCCCTGGCCAGGATCCGGAGCTGGATCAGGCGGTCACTATGTATCCCCGGATGATGGAATTTCTCCGCCAGCAAATGGACCAGGGCGAGGATTATGGCGCTTCGTTACAGCAGTTGACGGAGCTGTTAACCCCGGCAACCACCGTTGAACCATCGGCAGGTGATTCTTCTTCCCCGATCGATTCAATCTCTGCCGATTCCGACCGATAAAGGCTAGAAACCGATGATGAATTCAGGACAGATGATGGCGCGCCACCAAAAACTCGAACCGGTGATTAAGATCAAACAACGCCGAGAACAGCAGGCCGGGCAACAACTACAAAAAACCAGCTCGCAGCGACAGCACCATATGCAGCTGCTGGATCAGTTGACCGGCTATCGGAGTGAATATCTTCAGCGTATGGATCGGGTGCTAAAACAGGGCGTTGGAGTGGAGCAGTTAAGTGGCTATCGGTCGATGCTGGCGGAACTGGACGCTGCCCTGGAACAAGAGCAAGTCGCTCTGCAATGGGCAGAGAACGATTGGCAGCAGGCCCGGGAAGTCTGGCAGCAGGCCCGCGCCCAGGTGGAGCTGATAGCAGGATTGTCTCAACAATACCTGCGCCGGGGGCAACAGCTGGATGACCACACCGAGCAGGAACGACAGGAAGAGATTCACCGTAATCAATCATATTGATGGTCCCCGGTAGCCGGCCGTTGAAATTGCCGGGCGTTATCCCAAGGTTGGCACGATATTCGCTAGTTACCCGTTATTAGTATGGTCAGGACACGGT
>JAYNPV010000036.1:0-5283 GCA_038113925.1 Gammaproteobacteria bacterium
ATCCGTGGTGATTTTCAGTTTGGCCGGCTGCTTTATGCACTTCAAGGCTTCGATGACCGCCGTCATTTCCATCCGATTATTGGTGGTCTCGAGTTCGCCACCGTGGAGTTCTTTCTGATGCTCGCCGGCGCGCAGCAGCACGCCCCAACCCCCTGGCCCGGGGTTACCACGACAGGCTCCATCAGTAAAAATTTCTATATTTTTCATTAAGTTACAATTATTCCAAAATTCATAAACGCAAATTTTTATTAACAGTCAGATATTTCTGCTTCCATCTACTCGCGCGATCGATTTAATCCCTCCCGGGCAGTGGTGGGTAATCCCCCTACCCCGAGTTTGCGCACCGCGGCGAAATCGATACCCACCGGGGTCATTCGATAGGTTCGTTTACGGGCGCGCATCACATAGAGGGCCCCGCGATTAGGCAATAACCTTAACCCGAGGCGATCAAGCAGTTCTGTACGGCCCCGCCACCTGGAGGAGGCAATCGGAGGGCGAAAATAGTTGCTGACCACCCGTTCCACCTGCAGGTCAGTTACATCAAGCCAGTGACGTACCCGGGAAGGGCTGTGACGATAAGGAGTGATATCGTAACGGCGACGACGCGAAAAAAGCCCGAACAGGCTATAGGGATTAAACCCGGCAATAATCAACTCCCCGTCTTCCACCAGTACCCGTTCTATTTCGTCGACAAACGGCATCGGCCTGGCGAGCCATTCCATCGCGTGCAGCAGCACCAGGGTATCTATAGAACCGGTTTTAACCGGGAGTTGCGTCAGTACTGACCGGGCACCGGCAACCGGCATCGGGCAAACTTGCTCGGCCACCGAGAGTTCAACCACGCTGGCACGTGGCAGCAAACTTGCCAGCGCGACAGAGCCCAGGGGCCCTCCGATTTGCAGCGCAATTCCGTCCCGGGCCCGATCGAGCATCTGCGCCACTTCATTACTCTCGATCTGCCAGAGCTCTTCCAGCAGGGAGATTGCGCAGGATTTATGGTCACTGTTCTCTAAACCGGTTTTATCCATTTTTCCCATGGGTAATTCGCTCAAGCGGGTAACCGCGATCCCGATAACAGGTAGATTATCGCTTATTCGGTAACAGCGTCGACGCGCAATTGACCCCAATTTTCCAGTCGCTTTAGAATGTCCGCCATGCCTGATTGTAAATTTTTATCTCCTGGGGCTCTGCTACCGGGCGGAGTGTTCTGCGTCCTGCTGGGGCTAACTGGTTGCAATTTACAGGGAACGATCGATCATCTTCCCGGCCCGCAAGCATCAACGGACTCCACAGAACCTGTCGCGGTTATCTCATCTGCTAACCCTTCCCCGATCACCGAACGCGCCAGGGAGAAAAGCGTCACCCAGGGACTGCTATTAGAGATACAAACGGGTCTGGCTCTGCCTCAATATGAGTCCTCTACAATCGATCAGCAGCTGAACTGGCACCGCCGAAATCCGGATTATCTGCTCCGTGTCTGGAATCGTTCCCGGCCCTACCTGTTCCATGTGGTTTCCGAAATTAAACGGCGCGAATTGCCGCTGGAGCTGGCGCTGTTGCCGATCGTCGAGAGTGGCTACCAACCTTACGGATACTCCCATGCCCGTGCGGCGGGACTCTGGCAATTTATTCCGTCGACCGGCAGACATTTTGGTTTACGCCAGAACTGGTGGAGCGATCAGCGCCGCGACGTCATTGCCTCAACCGACGCTGCGCTCACTTATTTGCAGCAGTTGCACCAACGCTTTGACGGCGACTGGTTGCTTGCCATTGCGGCTTATAACGCCGGGGCCGGTAGGATAGACCGGGCGATACGAGCCACGGGACTGCCACGATCACAAGTGCATTTTGAGGATCTGTCCTTAAGCCGTGAAACTCGCGAATACGTGCCTAAATTACTGGCCCTGGCCCGGGTGATTCGGTCAGTGGATGGACACGACCTAAACCTGCCGACCATCGAGGATGAACCCTATTTTGCGGTCATTAATATTGGTCAGCAGACTGATCTGGGGAAAATCAGCGACCTGGCCGGAATCACCATCGACCAGCTACGCAGACTTAATCCTGCCTTTAATCGTTGGGCCACGGATCCCGAAGGACCCCACCGGG
The DNA here is from genome assembly GCA_038113925.1 of Gammaproteobacteria bacterium. GTDB lineage: Bacteria > Pseudomonadota > Gammaproteobacteria > Immundisolibacterales > Immundisolibacteraceae > QNFC01. The sequence continues at coordinate 2,110 of JAYNPV010000036.1, forward strand.
TGCTGGTGCCCATTGCCAGCGCTGCTCCGCTTGAAGCTGGACTGCAGAGGCTTTCCGATAGTGAACGCCTGCAATGGCGTCGGCATGTCATCAAACCGGGGGAAAACCTCGCCAGTATTGCCAGGAAATATGGCTTGTCAGTGGCGGTCATCCAGCAAAGCAATCAACTGAAGGACGCGCTGATTCGGGCGGGTGACGATCTGCTCCTGCCCAGTGTCGCCAGTTTGCCTACCCCGTTAGCCGCAAGTTGTCGTGGCGAGCGACTCACTCACCGGGTGCGTGCCGGTGATACCCTCTGGGACCTTGCCCGCCGATACGACGTTAGTGTCAATCACCTGAAACGGTGTAATCCCGGCCTCTCCTCCGCAAATCTGGCCCTGGGCAGCGATATTAGAATCCGCGATCCGAACAATTACGCTCTGACCCCCACGCCGCCCGCACAGGCACGAGTCGATAAAGTGGTCAACTACCGGGTCAGAAAAGGCGATTCCCTGGCGGCAATCTCCAGCAGGTTTGGGGTGAGTGTTCGCCAGTTAGTGGCCTGGAACAGCATTGACCCGGAGCAATATCTGCAACCCGGTGACCAACTGGTGGTGCGCCTGAACCTGCTTGACCGCGGTTGATTGACCCGATTTTAACTGCCTGGCCGCTGCCAATGCGGGGTTATCGAGCGCAACTAAAATCGCTTTTTTGCCAGCCGTCCGGCGGGCGTCGCGACAGGTGGGCGTTCACTGCTTTCATCAGTCGACGGGCCTGCCGGGCATCGTACCCCTTGCCCAGATAGCGCAACAAAAATTTAATGCGCTGGTAACGGGTCAAATGCACGATCGCCAGCCTGGACAGCGCCGACAGTTCAACGACCTGACCACGAAACGGTCGCCAGCGACGCCGCCGGGCACGGGGGCAATCAATCAGGTGAACCCGGCAAACTGGACCCTGCTGTTCAATCAACAGATTTCGCCATTTAAGATCGTAATGAAATAGACCCACCCGGTGCATGGCCTGCAGTTGCGGTATCAGGTCGGCAGCAATGGCATTGACCAGGCGGTTCCATTCCTGCGGCTGCTGATCTGGCAGATCACCGATTTTTTCAGTGAGCTGGTCGAGACTCGTCGTATTGGCGATAGCTCGGGTCACCAGATAAGCGGCCCGAACATTACCCAAAAGGCGGGTTTCACCCAGTGCCAGCAGCTCTGGGGTACGACAACCCACTGCAGCCATCTGCGTTAATCCCCAACCTTCTACCACGCTCTTACTGGGCATAAACAATGACCGTAGGCGATGATTGGTATAAACATAGCGTTTAAAAAAAACCTGTTCTCCCCCGGCCAGTGTCACTTTGAAAGAATTGGTTGAACGGGACGCCGATGCTACCTCTCCAGCACGGTATTTCGACCATTGTCGCGGATCATCCAGACCGATGGGCGCAAGCCTTTCCTGCCAGTCAGGGTCAACAACCCCCTTGCTTCCGTGCAAAGTCAGCAGCTTGCGGGTCGGCCAGCGCATGCTGTCAGGCGGTCGCTTTCGACCGGGCCAGGTAGCCCAGCGCAACCACAAACAGCACGCCTGCGATAATTAGCCCCAGCGCCATTAACTCCGGTTGGCCCAGCTGGTCGGGCCAGACCGGCTGACTGGAGATAAGTCTGGCTTTCTCCCGCACCGTAATAAACTGACGCTGCTGAAACGGCCAGACCGCCCAGAGGCTACCAATGAGCAGACCATTAATAACAATAGGCGCACGCCGCGGAAATCGGTTCAAAAGCCAGCGCAAAACCCTCGAAAACAGCAACAATCCCACCAGACAACCGGCCAGAAACGGCGCAACCACGCTCAGGCGAAACGTACTGATCGCATTCATCACATGAGCATATTGGTGCAGAATCAACAGGATAAAAGAACCGGAAATTCCAGGTAGCAACATAGCGGTAATAGCCACCGCCCCACTGATAAACACATAGGTTGCCGTATGGGGCAGATTCATGGGTACCATATTAACCAGCGCCAGGCCCAATCCGGTCCCCGCCAGCATCCACGCCAGGTCGACCAGGTTATGGCGTCCCAATTCCCGCACCAGTACTATTAACGAACCGACTATCAGTCCAAAAAACAGGCCGTAAACCTGTTGCGGGTGAGTTTGTAATAGCACGGGAATGGGAATAACGCGGGTGAAAAAAAGTACTGCCGAGACAATGCCGGCTGCCAGCAAAATAAGAAAACCCGCATCAACCTGACGCCACAGGTGTCGCCATCTACCGCGAAAAAACAGGCCTACCGCTGTCGGGGTAATTGAGTTTATTGCCGATAACAGGCGGGGATAGATTCCCAGCAGGTAGGCGACCGTACCGCCACTCACACCCGGCACCACATCGGCACTACCCATCGCAAATCCACGACACAGTGTCAGCAGGTTAGAAAGCATGCGAAAGTCCGTTGGTTAAATTACTCGCCATCGCCAAAGGCAATAGCCAAAATTCCCTGGTTATCCAGGGGAAAAATCAGTCAAACTTTCTGGGGCACGCGGCTAGCCTCTGGCAGTGCTCTACGCCTACCATAGTGCCTCATTCCGATTATCGTTATTCATCTACAGTCAGGGCCCAGCATGGCATCGCGCACGCGCACCGTTTTCTTTCTTTCTGATCACACCGGGATTTCCGTCGAGACCCTGGCCAACGCCCTACTGGCACCCTTTCCAAAAGTCGATTTTCTACGCCACAGTTTGCCGTTTATTGACACCATTGCCAAAGCGGAAGAAGCCCGCGAGTTAATTCGCTCCAGTCACGAACAGACCGGTCTCGCGCCGATCGTATTCTCGACCCTCATGGACCCGGTTATTCGTGCCATTACCCGACAGACCGACGCACTCTGCTTTGATTTTCTCGAGACCTTTACCGCGCCACTGGAAAAATCCCTCGGGGTGAAATCCGAACACGAAGATATCAGCGTCCATGGGCTGGGCAGGAATAGTGTCTACGACGATCGAATCGATGCAATCAATTTTACGCTGGCGCACGATGACGGGGTAGATGCCAAACGTCTCGAAGAGGCGGATATTATTGTGATCGGCGTATCCAGAGCCGCGAAAACGCCGACCTGTGTTTATCTTGCGGTTCAATATGGACTGCGGGCGGCTAATTTCCCCATTACCGAAGACGACCTGGAACAGAAGAGTCTGCC
>JAYNPV010000036.1:5293-5934 GCA_038113925.1 Gammaproteobacteria bacterium
TCTGCCAAACTCACTCAAGGCACACCGGCCGAAACTGTTTGCCCTGACCATTGACCCGGTACGTATTCAGCAGATCCGCCAGAAGCGTCGCCCGGACAGTCGCTACTCATCGCTGGCCCAGTGCCAGTTTGAGGTCCGCCAGGCAGAAAACCTCTACCGCAGCCTGAACATTCCCTTCCTGGAGACCACTCACCTCTCAATTGAGGAGCTCTCTGCAAAGATAATCCAGATGACCGGAATATCTCGCCACCAACGGGTGTTATAAAAAATCACACGGGGTTTATCGGGTCTCGGCCAGGGGATTAGGGGCGGTAATCCCTGGCATCAAAAACTTTCCTGGCCGGTCCAACTCATGATTTTTTCCGCAACCTCCGCCAGTGGACTAACTCCATCCACAACAGCCCGATTACCCCCAGAGTAATTGCCGAATCAGCCAGGTTAAAGGCCGGAAAATACCATCCAGCATAATGGACTTGAATAAAATCGGTCACTTCTCCAAAGCGTAATCGGTCGACAAGGTTTCCCAGCGCCCCGGCAAGCACCAGTAGCAGCGAAGTGCTTTGCAACCGCTCCTGGGCCGGAAGGCGACAGAGCATCGCACTAAGCAGACCGGCCACCAGGATGGAGACACCGCTCAACAG
>JAYNPV010000036.1:5944-14547 GCA_038113925.1 Gammaproteobacteria bacterium
TGCGGAACGCCGTGAATCAGCTCATTGATGGCCACTTGCTTGGTTATCTGGTCCAGCGCCAGAATCACCAGCACCGCCAGAAAGCGAACCGCAATAACCCGAATCATGGCCTCATTACTCGTGATAACCCGGGCGTCAGGCGATCCGGCGCTGTTCACCATCGTCCAGGTTGGTGACGCAGCGACCACACAATTCGGGATGGGCTTCACTGGCTCCGATATCCGCGCGACGATGCCAACAGCGACCACACTTGGCATCGGTCAGCGGAACGATACGTACCGCCCTGCCAGGCTGGTCTTCGGTCAATTCGGCGGGTTTCTCGGCAAAGGGGTAAACCACTGCATCGGAAGTAATCAGCACAAACCGCAACTCGTCGCCGAGCTTGTTCAGCAGGCTAAACTCTTCATCTGCCAGCCAGAGTTCCACCCGGGCTTCCAGGGCGGCCCCGATATCACCCCGATTACGAACGCTTTCCAGCTCGCGGCTCACCCAGGTACGCAATTCAATAATTTGCTGCCAGTCATCCCCGGTAAGGGCGCCACCGCTGCTCAAATCCGGCAATTCATACCAGGTCTGTAAAAACAATGAATCGCGGTTGCCAGGAATATGCTGCCAGATCTCCTCGGCAGTGAAGCTCAATATGGGCGCCAGCCAGCGCACCAGCGCCTGTAGCAGATGGTGCATTGCCGTTTGCGCAGAGCGCCTGCCGCGACTATCCGCCGGCATGGTGTAGAGACGATCCTTGATAATATCGAGGTAAAAGCTGCCCAGCTCAATGCTGCAGAAATTGTGCAACTGGTGATAGACCTGATGAAATTCAAACTCTTCGTAGCCATCGCGAATCGAGCGGTCGAGCTCTACGGCTTTCTGCAACACCCAGTGATCCAGTGCCAGCAATTCGTCGCTGGGCAACAGGTGCTGTTGAGGGTCAAAATCGGCGAGGTTGCCAAGTAGATAGCGAGCCGTGTTGCGCATTCGCCGATAGGCATCCGCGGTTCGATTGAGGATTTCACGGGAGATATGCATCTCCACCCGATAATCGGTGGAGGCGACCCAGAGCCGAATAATGTCGGCACCCAGATCCTTGATCACTTTTTGCGGCGCGATCACATTGCCCCTGGATTTGGACATCTTCTTACCCTCGGCATCGACGGTAAAGCCATGGGTAAGCACCGACCGGTAGGGAGCCACCCCATTCATCGCAACAGAGGTTAACAGCGACGAGTGAAACCAGCCCCGGTGCTGATCGGAACCCTCAAGGTAGAGGTCGGCGGGAAACTGTTGATCGTCGCGCTGGCCAAGCACTGAGTAGTGGGTCACCCCGGAATCGAACCAGACATCGAGGATGTCGGTAATTTTTTCGTATCGGGCAGTATCGTCACCGATCAATTCCTCGGCATCGAGTTCAAACCAGGCTTCAATGCCGTGTTCCTCTACCCGCGACGCCACCTCCTCAATAATCTGCGCGCTGCGCGGATGCAGCTCACCGGATTCGCTATCAACAAACAGACAGATGGGTACTCCCCAGCTACGCTGCCGCGAAATACACCAGTCCGGGCGATTCTCGATCATCGAATGAATACGCGCCTCACCCCACTCAGGTACCCACTGGGTACGAGCGATCTCAGCCAGGGCACCGCTGCGCAGCCCTTGCTGGTCCATGCTCACAAACCACTGGGGCGTGGTGCGGGTAATGGTGGGCGTTTTATGTCGCCAACAGTGGGGATAAGCATGCCGAATCTGTTCGTGGTGCAGCAGCACGCCCCGTTGCCCAAGCAGCTCGACAATGGCCGCCTGCGCCTTAAAGATATGCTGGCCTGCAAACAGGGGAGTATCCGCTTTATAGAGCCCGCTAGCGGTGACCGGGTTATCTACCTTAAGGCCGTATTGCTGACCGACGACAAAATCGTCGTGGCCGTGACCGGGGGCGGTATGCACTGCCCCGGTGCCGGCTTCTGTGGTGACGTGGTCACCAAGAATGATGGGAACCTGGCGATCGTAAAATGGATGCTGTAGCAGCAGGTTTTCAAGTTGGCCGCCCAGGCAATGGCCCACGACTTCATACTCCGCCCCGTAACGTTGCAATGCCGACTCAACCAACTCCTCCGCCAGCAGCAGGTAGGTCGGCCCGTCGCGCTCCGGCAATTGGGCGGCGACCAGTTGATAACTCAATGCTGCATTCAGCGCGACGGCCTGATTGGCAGGTAGGGTCCAGGGGGTGGTGGTCCAGATAACCAGCCCCGCCGGAGCCTCTGTGGGAAGGGCGACGCCCAGTTTAGCCGCGAAGGCTTCGCCATCCACGGCCTGAAAAAATACGTCAATCGAAGGAGAGGTTTTTTCTTCGTGTTCCACCTCAGCCTCGGCCAGGGCGGAGCCACAATCGAGACACCAATGAACCGGCTTTTCACCCTGATAGACGTGCCCTTTATCAATAATTTTGCCCAGCGCACGGATAATATTAGCTTCGGTCTCATAGGCCATCGTCAGGTAGGGGTGATCCCACTCGCCGAAAACCCCCAGGCGAATAAAATCCTCACGTTGCCCATCAATCTGCTTACGGGCATAACTGCGGCAGGCATCGCGAAATTCTGCGGCGCTTAACTCCTTACCGGCCTTACCGTGTTTTTTTTCGACCACCAGTTCAATAGGCAGGCCGTGGCAGTCCCACCCGGGCACATAGGGGGCGTCGAGCCCATCCATGCTGCGGGATTTGACGATGATGTCCTTGAGAATCTTGTTCACCGCATGGCCGATATGGATATCCCCATTGGCATAGGGCGGGCCATCGTGGAGCAGGTAACGCGACTTTCCGGCTCGGCGTTCGCGCAGTTGCTGGTAGACCTGCTGCTCCTGCCAGTACTGAACCATTTTTGGTTCCCGGGCAGGCAAATTTCCGCGCATGGGAAAATCGGTCTGCGGCAGGTTCAGGGTATGCTTGTAATCGCTCATGCTGCTCTCAATTCTGATTTGTAATGGGCGGCTGTTGCCATGACCTGATTCGAAACATTTCAGTGCAACCGCCCCATATTTGCTTTCTAGCCTTTACTCTCGAACCAGCGACGAGCCTGTTGTTCATCCGCGGCGATCTGCTGTTTGAGCTGTTCAAGGGATGAAAATTTCTGCTCGGCGCGAAGCCACAGAGCAAACTCAATTTCGAGTTTCGTCCCATAGAGGTCACCCTCGAAATCGATTAAGTGCACTTCCAGCACCTTACGCTGACCGCCAACGGTCGGCCGCGACCCGATATTGGCCACCGCAGGGTGCGCGGTCAGACCTGCACCCGTGACCCGTACCGCGTAGACACCGCTCAAACAAATCGCGCGGCTCAACACGCCGATATTGGCGGTGGGAAAACCGATAGTGCGGCCGATCTGGTCCCCCCGGGCAACGCGACCTGAAATGGAATAACGTCTACCCAACAGGCTTTCAACACCATCAAAATCACCGGCCATCAAACCACGCCGAACACGGGTGCTGCTGACCCGTTCACCGCCCACGTCGTAACGGTCCACAGCGGCCACCTTAAAACCATGCTGCTCGCCATAGTGGCGCAAAAAGGCGTAGTCGCCAGAACGCTGATGACCAAACCGGAAGTCTTCGCCAACCACCAGATAGCGCACGCCGATTCCGGTTAACAGCACCCGCCGGGCAAACTCATCCGGCGTCATCATCGCCAGTTCTTTGTCAAACCGAAGGCAGAAGGCGAAATCCACCGGCAATCCAGCCATCAGCGCCAACTTTTCCCGCAGTCGGGTAATTCTTGGTTCAGCGCGGTCCGGGGCAAAAAACTCCGCCGGCTGGGGTTCAAAAAACACCATTCCCACCGGCAGGCCCAGCCGTTTGCCCTGCTCCATTAGCTGCTTAAATATGGCCTGGTGACCTAAATGCACACCATCGAAATTACCAATGGTAGCCACACAGCCATCGGCAAAAGGTCGCAGATTATGTAATCCGCGAATCAGCTGCAAAGGGAGCTCCGACAGAATAAATATAAAGTGGCATGAGCGAACAGAAACGTCCGGCGAAACAGGCCGTTAATTCTAGTCAATTAGCCTGAAAATTGCACCTGCACTCCGCGAGCAGGCGCGGTCTTCAACCGCCTGAATTCAATAGGGGATCATCCCGGGTTGAGGGAAATATGCAGGTTGCGAAGCGGATGCAAGTGAAATTCAATTTAAGCGTTTTGCGGCTATTTCCATGACGCTACCTGAGACACCCTCTTTGCCTGTCGCTCCCTGCTGATTCTGCAGGATTATTCGGGATTCACTGCCGGTTAGGAACCGACAGCAGCCGATTCCTGACCACCTGTTTTCAAATCTGTTAAGCGGACCCCGGCAACATAAAGTACCGAGCCATAACAAACCAAACCGCTGATCACGGTGACCAGCAGGCCGCCTACTCGCTGATCGGCACCGGCCACCAGCCAGTCGGTCTGGGCGGACACCCAGACCAGCATGACGGCCATCACCGTCGTGGCCAAAACCGACCGTAGCAGCAGCGCCTTGGTGGTCCGGGTGATTACCACCACCCCTTCGCTTCTCAGACCACGATAGAGTAAACCCGCGTGCAGAAACGCCGAGAGCGAGGTCGCCAGTGCCAGCCCGGCGTGTTGCAGGGGATAAATGAGAGCCAGATTAAAAACCATATTAGCCGCCAATGCGATAATGCCAATACGCACCGGGGAACGGGTATTCTGACGAGCAAAATATCCGGGGGCGTAGATTTTAACCAGCATGGCACCCAACAACCCCGGTGCATAGGCCCAGAGACTTAAGGTGGCTCCTTTTACGGCGGTCCCGTCAAACTCGCCATATTGGAACAAGGTGCTGATCAATGGTGTCGCCAGAATGATCAGCGCCGCTGCAGCGGGCATGCCGATAACCATAGCCAGGCGGGTTCCCCAATCGAGCAGATGGCGAAATCCGTCGGCGTCTCCGGCCGCATGGCGCCGGGACAGATCCGGCAACATAATGGTCGCCAATGCGATCGCAAATACCCCCAGGGGGAATTCCAGCAGCCGATCAGAATAGTAAAGCCAGGAAATACTCCCTGACTGTAAAAAGGAGGCGAGGAAGGTATCAAACAGCAGGTTAATCTGGGCAACCCCGGCCCCAAACAGGGTCGGCACCATCAACAGCCAGACCCGCTTGACACCCCTGTGCCGCCGACGAAAGCGCAACCTGGGTATTAACTTTAATTGTCGAAGAAAAGGCAGTTGCCAAAGCAACTGCAGTAATCCCCCGAAAAACACCCCCCAGGCAAGCGCGACCACGGGCTCGCTAAACTGATCACTAAAGAGCAGAGCCGCGCCAATCATGGCCAGATTCAATAGTACCGGTGAGAAAGCCGGGGCAGCAAAATAGCCACGGCTGTTCAGAATTGCCATGGAGGCGGCTGTCATCGAGATAAACAGCAGATAGGGAAAGGTGATACGCAACATTTGCGTGGCCAGCAGCCATTTATCCGGTTCGCCGGAAAAACCGGGGGCAATAACCAGTACCAGCCAGGGAGCAGCCAATACGGCGACAGCGGTGACCAGAACCAGAGCAATAAAGAGCGCCCCCACCACATGATCGATAAGGTCCTTAACTTCGGCAGGCCGATTCTGCTGATAATCACTAAGCACCGGTACAAACGCTTGCGAAAATCCGCCTTCACCAAATAGACGGCGCAGAAAATTGGGAATTCGAAAGGCGACAAAAAATACGTCCGTGGCGGCCCCGGCGCCAAACACGATTGCAATCACCATATCGCGCAGGTAGCCCAATACCCGTGACAGCATGGTCACTCCACTGACCGAGCCGAGTGATCTTAATAACCGTTTTGAGTCGGACATATCGCCGCTGTCACCTGTTTAAATCTGGCCCTGAATTTTCTGACAGAAGCGATTATAGGTTACCAGTAACACTCTCCCCGCTGCCTCGCTGTCATCAGCAGTTGTTCACCCGCTGGTGTCCCCTCACTGAAGATCCGACAACCCCATCAGCGTGGTTGACAAATTGGCCCGAAACCACGATATTACGCGCCTTTTTTCGCCCGCTAATTTTCAGAGGAATCAGATTTGGCAAATTCTCCGCAAGCGCGTAAGCGTGCCCGTCAGGCGGAAAATCGTCGGCAACATAATAGTGCGCAACGCTCTGCCTACCGAACCGCATTGAAGAAAGTCACTGCCGCCATTGAATCAGGAAACCTTGACGAGGCAAAAGCGAGTTACGCCGCTGCGGTGCCGGTGCTGGATCGTTCTGCCGGACGCGGGCTGATTTCCAAAAACACGGTTGCCCGTAGCAAAAGCCGGCTAAACGCCCAGATACGCAAACTGGCCTGAGCCCGGGTCAAGCGCTGAACCGAATACTCCATCAGCCAGAGACGGCATGGCCAGCGTTTAAGGTGGTCAATAACGGTCTGTCTACCCGTCCGAGCTGAGCACCATATTGTCCCGGTGAATCAACTCTTCCTCGTCAACGTACCCCAGTGAATCCAGGATCGCCCCGCTGGGTTTGCCCATAATCAGGCGGCTTTCGACCGCACTGTAATTGACCAGGCCGCGGGCAATCTCGCGTCCCTGGTTATCTACGCAGGCGACCAGATCTCCTCGACGAAAATCTCCGGTCACTTCTGTCACACCCACGCTTAACAGGCTTCTGCCCTGCTCGCAAATACTGATCACCGCACCCTGGTCCAGCTGCAGGGAACCACTGCAGCGCAGATGTCCTGCCAACCAGCGTTTTCTGGCTGCCAGGGGTTCAGTTTCCGCAGTAAGGAGCGTCCCGGTTCCGCCGCCAGCGGCTACATCGATAATAACTTCCGCAACCTTGCCCGAAACGATACGGGTAAAGGCACCCGAACGCGCTGCCAGCCGAGCGGCTCCAAGTTTAGTCATCATACCGCCGCGCCCCAGCCGGCCGCGGCTATCGCCGGCCATGATATCCAGTTGCGGGTCATCGGCCTGAGCCGATACCAGTAATCTGGCCTCCGGATTATCACGGGGGTCGGCTTCGTAAAGCCCGGCCTGATCCGTCAATATTAGTAAAGCTTTCGCTTCAACCAGATTCGCTGCCAGCCCGGCGAGGGTGTCATTGTCACCGAAACGAATCTCGTCGGTGACCACGGTATCGTTTTCGTTGACGACTGGAACCACCGACAGATTGAGCAGCGTGATCAAGGTGGAGCGGGCGTTCAGGTACCTCTTTCGATCGGTCAGGTCATCATGGGTCAACAACACCTGAGCAGTGCGCAACCCGTGGCGCTGAAATGCCTGCTCATAGCGTTGGACCAGACCCATTTGTCCGACGGCGGCGGCTGCCTGCAACCGATTTAACTCTGTGGGCCGCGCCGACCAACCCAGCCTGCTCAATCCTTCAGCCACGGCTCCCGACGAAACCAGAAGCACCTGTACCCCGCGATCGATTAAAGCAGCAACCTGTGCGGCCCAGTCGGCAATCGCTTCTGTATCGAGGCCCTCACCGCTGTCGGTCAGCAGGGCACTACCAATTTTAATCACTAGCCGATCACCTTTTTTTAAACCGGCTGCCGACAAGGGGGCGGGGCTAAAAACGAGTTCTTTAAAATCAGACACTGGATAGCTCAACCATCGTTATTGACAGATTCGAGTTCAGTTTCGAGGTAGTTCTGAATATCACGAGTGAGCGTTAAACACCCCTCTGCAGTCGCCCCGGAAATTGCATACCAGGGGCCCTGCCAGTCAAATTCTGCCAACACCTCTTCGATACGCGACTGTGCCAGCTGCGGGTCCAGCAGATCAGTTTTATTGAACACTAACCAGCGCGGCAGGCCAGATAAACTGGCACTGAATGCTTCCAGTTCATTCACGATCGCTCGAATATTAGCCACCATATTCTCCCCTTGTTCCTGCGCACTTATATCGACCAGATGCAGCAGCAAGCGGTTTCTCGACAGGTGTTTTAGAAACTGTATTCCTAACCCGGCGCCAGTAGAAGAACCTTCGATTAGTCCGGGAATATCGGCCACGACAAAACTGCGGTGCGCTTCGGTGGAAACTACGCCTAGCTGTGGGTGGAGCGTGGTGAACGGGTAATCGGCTACTTTCGGTGTGGCTGCAGAAACTGCCCTCAGGAAGGTCGATTTACCAGCATTGGGCAGCCCCAGCAAACCGACATCCGCGAGCAGATTAAGCTCCAGCTTTAGCGGCCGGGTCTCGCCCGCCGATCCAGAAGTAGTTTTTCTAGGCGCCTGGTTAACACTGCTTTTAAAGCGGGTATTGCCGAGACCGTGAAAGCCGCCCTGGGCAACCAGCAACTGTTGCTGATGGGCAGTCAGGTCGCCGATCAACTCACCGGTCTGCTGATCGTAGACACTGGTACCTACGGGTACCGGAATAAGTTCGTCCCTGGCGCTCCTGCCCCGCTTGTTTCGGCCTTCGCCGGGTAATCCATTAGCCGCGACAAACTTCCTTTTGTGGCGAAAATCGATCAGTGTATTAATTGACTCATCGGCGACCAGGTAAATACTGCCGCCATCACCACCGTCACCGCCGTCCGGACCACCCCGCTCAATAAATTTCTCCCGTCGAAAGCTCAGACAACCAGAACCACCGTTGCCGGCAATGACAGTAATATTGGCTT
>JAYNPV010000036.1:14557-16739 GCA_038113925.1 Gammaproteobacteria bacterium
GGCTGGTGTAGACGGGGCAATCGGTTCAGCTGGGGCTTCATCAACAAATTTCACGGGTTTCGCTCACCAGAATGTAAAAAGCCCCGCTAATAGCGGGGCTTTTTACCGGCAACAGCACCAGCAGAGCAGTTTAATAAAAGCTGCTCAGGCGGCGACAACGGTCACGTGGGTACGGTTTTTGGGACCTTTTTTCTCAAATTTCACCAACCCGTCGGCCTTTGCAAAGAGGGTGTGGTCCCGACCAACTCCAACATTCACCCCCGCATGAAACTTAGTGCCTCGTTGACGGACCAGGATGTTGCCGGCCAGCACCTGTTCTCCGCCATATTTCTTGACTCCCAGCCGCTTCGACTCTGAATCTCGGCCGTTGCGGGAACTCCCCGCCGCTTTTTTATGTGCCAATTTTCAATTTCTCCAGATATTTCCAGATAATTACGGATTTCACCGGCTTTATCAGGCCGAAACAATCTCGCCAATCAATAATTCGGTGTACGCCTGACGATGACCCATTTGCTTACGGTAATGCTTACGGCGTTTAAACTTGATGATCCGCACTTTGTCACCACGTCCGTGTTCATGGACCGTCGCGCTCACGCGAGCGCCCTCAACGTAAGGCTTACCCACCTGTACACCGTCGTCGGCTACCAGCATCAGCACCTTATCCAGATCGACTCCGGCACCGACTTCGGCATCAATCTTTTCTACCCTCAGTCTGAGGCCCGATTTCACCTTGTATTGCTTGCCACCGGTTTCGATAACCGCAAACATGACCTTACTCCGTCAACTAATGATTAATAATGTATTTGTTTCAGCCCCTCACCACTCGCACCGGCGAAAATCGGGGCAGGACAAATAAGGCGCGCAATTATATGCTAACTACCCAATTCCTGCAGCATCCAATTTGCAATTACCAGCGCTCGGCTCACGGCCGCCCCGGGGCAGCTTGACAGGTGAATAGCGGCCAACCTAGCATCGCGCCATTTTTGCCTGGAGACAAGTGTCCCAATGATCATGGATGAACTGGCGCTCATTCTAGAGCCCGCCAATGACGACCTCGGGGCGGTCAATGCGACCATTCGCGAACAGCTGCAATCGCGCATTCCGGTAATCTCTGAACTGGCCACCCACATTATTGATAGCGGGGGCAAGCGATTACGCCCGACCATGGTGATATTGGCGGCCAGGGCCTGCGGCTATACAGGAGAGGATCACGTCAAGCTGGCGGTGATCATCGAATTCGTGCACACCGCGACCCTGCTGCACGACGACGTGGTGGATGAATCCGTCAATCGCCGCGGCAAACCCACCGCCACCACTATCTGGGGCAATAATCTGAGTGTGCTGGTCGGTGATTTTCTCTACTCCCGGGCGTTTCAACTGATGGTTGAAGTCGGCCACATGAGAGTCATGGAATTGTTGTCCATTGCCACCAACGTAATCGCCGAGGGGGAAGTTCAGCAGAGCCTGAACCGGGGGAATGCTGACATCCACGAAGAAGAATATATCGAGGTCATTACCCACAAAACCGCGCGCCTGTTTGCCGCTGCTGCGGAGTTGGGCGCCGTCGCCGCGCGAGTTGATGACGCAAAACGCGAAGCAATCAGTCGCTATGGACTCCACCTGGGGATCGCCTACCAGCTGCTGGATGATCTGTTGGATTACCGCGGTGAAGCCGTCATCATCGGCAAAAATATCGGTGATGATCTGGCCGAAGGTCAGCCCACCCTGCCGCTGATCCGTTCTCTCGAAACTGCCAGCGATGAACAGCGCAAGCAGTTGCGCCAGGCAATTGAAAACCCTGGCAGTCTGCCGTTGGAAAAGATTGTCGCCATCATTGAAGCAGGAGACGCCATCGCGTACACTGCGCGCCGCGCTCAGGAGCATGCTGATCTGGCAAAACAGGCTCTCGCGGAATTTCCTGAAACCGAGGCTCGGACCTCCATGCTCAAGCTTGCGGATTTTGCGGTCAGTCGCGCGTTTTAATTAAATAATCAGATTCGAATCGGGGTGTAGCTCAGCTTGGTAGAGCACCGTCTTCGGGAGGCGGGGGCCGGAGGTTCAAATCCTCTCACCCCGACCAAATTCGAATTTCGCCCTCAAGCAAAATGCCACAGCGTCAACCTGCACCGCTCATCGGATCGGCGACTAGGGTCTATCCACCCTTGCTCATGAGCACAGGGTC
>JAYNPV010000037.1:0-4176 GCA_038113925.1 Gammaproteobacteria bacterium
GCCCGGACTACCGCCACAATTGATGTCCGAAGTGTTCCGAACCCCTGTGGTGGAATCAGAACCTAACTATCAGGGCCTCGCGCTTGAAAACGGCGATTACGTGATTTATGCAGTCACTAAACTGCATGCCGAGCCCCTCTCCCCCACGGATGAGGAACGTCGGCAAATGCAGCAAAATCTTAGCAGGCTAAGGGGCGATATCGCTTTTATCGGCTACCTGCAAAACCTGCGCGATCAAGCCGAAATAAAATTCTATCCTGAGAATATCAACTAGGCTTTAACAACATTCGGACAAAACCTGCCCCGCATAACCATAGCGGGGCGCGGTTAGCGCCCGCTAATCCGGTGACAGTCACATTCCGACAATGTTGTAACCCGCATCCACGTAGCTGATCTCCCCGGTCATACCCGAGGCCAGATCCGAACAGAGAAAGGCAGCCGTGTTGCCCACCTCTTCGATGGTGACGTTGCGCCGCAGTGGGGTGTGCTCAGCGTGGTAGTCGAGCATTCCGCGCAAACCAGCTATACCGGAGGCCGCCAGGGTTCTTATCGGTCCTGCGGAGATGCCATTGACCCGGGTTCCCGTCGGACCCATGGAGGCCGCCAGGTAACGCACATTGGCTTCCAGACTCGCCTTCGCCAGCCCCATTACGTTGTAATTAGGCAGAGTTCTCACCGCTCCCAGATAGGTCATTGCCAATAGCGCGGATTGATCTGAAAGCATGCTCCGTGAAGCTTTGGCAAGGGCAGCAAAACTGTAGGAAGAGATATCATGGGCCTGGGTAAACCCTTCGCGGGTAACCGCATCGACAAAGGGGCCGTCCAGTTCCTCCCGAGGCGCGAAAGCCACGCTATGAACCAGAATATCGAGCTCGGTCCATTCGCTTTTCAAGCGCTTAAACACCGCATCAATCTGCACGTCATCGGTGACTTCACAGGGCATGGTCAGGTCGGAACCGAGCTCCTCAGCCATTTTTTCAACGCGGTCCCGGAGCTTCTCGTTCTGATAGGTAAAGGCCAACTCAGCCCCTTCGCGCTGCATTGCCTGGGCAATTCCCCAGGCAATAGAACGATTACTCGCCAACCCCACGATGAGCGCCTTCTTGCCGGTCAAAAATCCCATTGCGTCACTTCCTGAATATAGTTGTCTAAAGCAAGTATTATATCGGGCCACCGCCAGCTCTGTATAAACTCTCTGCGGGAATGCTCAGCCAACTCTTTAACATGCGCCTGACAACCGTCATTTATCTGTTCACGGTAATACCCCTGCTACTGCTCTGCGGCGGCTGCGACCAGTTCACTCCCAATAACCCCTATCCGGCGGATTCGCCGACGGCAAACACCCTCTACAGCTCCTTTTCCGAACGCCCCAAACATCTCGATCCGGCGGTCTCCTATGCTTCCAATGAATACCTGTTTATCGGTCAGATTTACGAGCCCCCGCTGCACTACCACTACCTTGAACGGCCCTACGTCCTTGAGCCGCTCACCACTGAAGAGATACCGCAACCCATTTTTCTTGATAGCAACGGTGACACCCTGCCCGCCGATGCTCCGCGAGAAACTGTCATGTTCAGCCGTTACCGTATTCGCATCAAGCCGGGAATCCGCTACCAGCCGCACCCTGCGTTTGCGCTGAATAAACAGGGTAAAGCTCGCTACCTCAATCTCACCGATAATGACCTTGAAGGGATAACGACGCCCGCGGATTTTGAGCACCAGTCCACCCGCGAATTAGTGGCGGCTGATTATGTCCATCAACTCAAACGTTTTGCTTTACCCGATCTCCACTCCCCCATTGCCGGTTTTCTGGGTAAAACCATCGTCGGTTTAAGCGAACTGGCCGAGTCGCTTGATGCACTGGAACCCGGCAGCCGCATAACTCTGGACGAGCACTCGCTGACGGGCGTCACTATTGTCGACCGCTATACCTATGAAATAACCATTAACGGTCTTTATCCGCAGTTTATTTACTGGTTGGCCATGCCGTTTTTTGCTCCCATGCCGCCGGAGGTCACCCGGTTTTACGATCAGCCCCCACTGCAGTCAAAAAACATCACCCTGGACTGGTTTCCCGTGGGGACCGGGGCTTATCAGTTAATGGAAAATGATCCCAATCGGCGGATGGTGCTGGCCCGTAACCCCAACTACCACGGTGCCAGTTACCCCACCACCGGCGGCCCGGGTGACCAGTCAAACGGCCTGCTGGTGGATGCCGGGCAACCGCTGCCTTTTATTGATCAGGCTATTTTCAGTCTGGAGAAAGAGAGCATTCCCATCTGGAATAAATTTTTACAAGGCTACTACGACCGTTCCGGCATTAGTTCTGATAGTTTTGATCAGGCCATCCAGTTCGGTGACGGCCTGGAAGCGGGAGTTACCGAACAACTCAGGGAAAAGGGCATTTCCCTGCAATCATCCGTGGCCACCAGCACCATGTACTTCGGCTTCAATATGCTCGACCCGGTAGTCGGTGGTTACAGCGAGGCGCAACAGAAATTGCGTCAGGCCATTGCCATCGCCCTGGATATGGAAGAGTACATCAGCATTTTTCGCAACGGCCGGGGAATCGCCATGCAATCCCCGCTGCCTCCGGGAATATTCGGTTTCCAGCCAGGGGAAAGGGGCGTAAATCCACTGGTCTATGATTGGGTAGATGGCCAGGCCGTGCGCAAACCGATAACCATAGCCCGGCAACTGCTCGCCGAAGCCGGCTACCCGGCGGGTCGTCACCACCAGACCAATCAGCCACTCATTATTCACTTTGACACTGCCGCAGCCGGCCCGGACGCCAAGGCATTTCTTGACTGGCTACGCAAACAGTTTGCCAAAATTGAGGTCCAGCTGGTGCCGCGCTCCACCGACTACAATCGTTTTCAGGACAAGGTCAGAAATGGGCAGATTCAGATGTACCTCTGGGGCTGGACCGCCGACTACCCTGACCCGGAAAATTTTCTGTTTCTACTTTACGGACCTAACAGCAGAGTCACCGGACAGGGCCAGAACAGCAGCAATTTCCAGAGCGCCGAATTTGACCGCCTGTTCGAACAGATGCGCAACCTGCCAAACAGTCCTGATCGTCAGTCCATAATCGACCGGATGATGGAGATCTTTCATCGCCAGGCCCCCTGGGCAGGTGGGTTTCACCCCCAGAGCTTTGCCCTCCAACATCGCTGGATTAGTAATATCAAACCCAGTCATCTGGCCCACAATACGCTTCAATATCAACGCATTAATCCGTCACTGCGTGCCCAACTCAGACAGCAATGGAACCGGCCTGTCTGGTGGCCCCTGGGTGCGCTCATCGCTGTCCTCCTGCTGGCGTTATTGCCTGCACTGCGACTGGCGTGGCGCCGGGAGCACCAACGCCCCCACGGAGTCCAGTCTTGACCCGCTACCTGCTACGCCGGCTGCTTTATGCCATTCCCATTTTACTTGGCGTAAACCTGATTACCTTCGCCCTGTTTTTCGTCGTCAACTCCCCTGATGATATGGCGCACAAACACCTTGGCGATAAACACGTCACCACCGAGATGGTCGAAAAATGGAAAAAGGACCATGGTTACGACCGCCCGTTGCTTTATGCGCCAGACCGCAATGGATTCGACCGGGTGACGGATACGCTGTTTGTTCATCATTCGCTACGGCTGTTTTTGCTTGATTTTGGCCGTGCCGACGACGGGCGCAGCATTGGCGCAGATATCCGCCAGCGAATGGGCCCGAGTCTGGCCATCGCCATTCCCCACCTTCTGGTTGGACTGCTGGTCTACATCACCTTGTCATTGATACTGGCATTCTTTCGCGCAACCTACATCGATTTTCTTGGTGTGCTGATAGCGGTAGGCATGATGTCCATCTCTGCGCTGTTTTACATCATTGCCGGACAATTTCTTATTGGCAAGTTACTGCATCTGGCACCTATTTCTGGCTACCAGAATGGTCTTGAGAGCATCCCCTTTTTAATCACCCCGGTGCTGGTTGGCCTGGTCGCCGGACTTGGCGGCAGCGTGCGCTGGTATCGCACCCTGTTCCTCGAGGAGATTGAGAAAGACTACATTCGCACCGCCCGGGCGCAGGGCAAAACCGAGCGCAATATCCTGCTGGTGCACGCCTTGCCCAATGCGCTGATTCCCGTCGTGACCATTATTGGTCTGCAATTTGGCTGGCTGCTGTCGG
>JAYNPV010000037.1:4186-16509 GCA_038113925.1 Gammaproteobacteria bacterium
CCTGCTGCGCAACGCCCTGATCCCCATTCTTACCGGGGTGGTGGTGGTCATCCCGACGCTGTTTATGGGTAGCCTGATCACCGAATCGTTTTTTGCTATCCCGGGACTTGGCAGCTACACCATCGACGCGATCCGCGCCCAGGATTTTGCCATTGTGCGCGCCATGGTGTTTCTCGGTTCACTGCTTTACATCGGCGGCCTCATGCTGACCGATCTCTCTTACGTCATTGCTGACCCAAGGGTGAGGCTCGAATAATGCCCGGTCAGCTTGCGCTCCTATTCAGCGACTATCTAATCTGGGCGACCACGCTAGCGGCCACAATCCTGCTGTTGCTGGGGCTGCGCAACCCGCTGCAGCGACAGCGCTGGCAGATGATATTAAGCAGTGCCCCGGCGATGGCATCGTCGATTTTACTGATGGTTTTCCTGTCGGTTGCACTGCTGGATTCAATTCATTTCCGGCCGTTAGTCGAGGCTAATCCACTGGAACCGGAACAACCCACCACCCGGTCATCAGTCCTGCGATACGCTGGCAGTGAGATTTCCCTACTCGACCAGATATTAACCCCCCTGCGCAGCGCGCAAGAGCGCACTTACTCTGCGCCGCTGGCAATATTTTCCTACAGCAAGGAAAGCATTATTTCCGCGGATGGGATTAGGCGCGTCTACCCCCGCCTGGAATATGGCGGGGCCCATCTTGACGACCCGGATCAACACCATGCGGACCTGATCAGGCGAAGCCTGCAGGGAGTCGGTATCGGCCTGTTCCTACTGATACCACTGGGCCTGCTGTTGTCCCGTGTCACGGCTGGCAGCAATACCGGCGACTCCCCTCTGCTGGCATGGCGAAGCGCCTTCGTTACCCTGGCCGGGTTGATTCTGCTCGGCTCCATAGCCGGGCAACTTGCCGGACACTACCACCTCTTGGGAACCGATAAGGTGGGTCAGGATGTACTCTATCTTGGCCTCAAAAGCATCCGCACCGGCGTTTTGATCGGCACCTTAACCCTGCTGATAATGCTGCCATTCGCGGTGCTTCTAGGCATGGCTGCCGGCTATTTTGGTGGCCGCATCGACGATGTTATTCAGTATATTTACACCACGCTCAGCTCCATTCCCGGGGTATTGCTGATTGCCGCCGCGGTGCTCAGCATTAATCTCTACCTGGATCAGAACCTCACCGCTAACACCAGCTTGCATCAGCGGGCGGACTTGCGGTTGTTGATGCTCACCGGCATCCTCGGACTCACCGGCTGGATAGGTCTTTGCCGACTGTTGAGGGCAGAATCGTTGAAGTTGCGGGAACTCGACTACGTCACTGCCGCGAGGGCATTTGGCGTCTCTGATCCGCGCATTCTGTTGCGCCATCTGCTCCCCAATCTGGGCCATCTGGTGCTGATAACCCTGGTTATCGATTTCAGCGGACTGGTACTTGCCGAAGCGGTGCTCTCCTACGTGGGTGTCGGGGTGGATCCGTCGATGATCTCCTGGGGAAATATGATCAACGGCGCACGGCTGGAGCTGGCCCGCGAACCGGTGGTCTGGTGGTCGCTGGCCACCGCCTTTATCTTCATGTTCACCCTGGTGCTCTGCGCCAACCTGTTTGCTGACGCAGTTCGCGATGCCCTCGACCCCCGACTCAGAGGAAGTCAATGAATTCAGCAACTCCAGATTTACTGACCATCGATGATTTAACCATTGAGTTCAGAACCCCCGGACGAGACCTGCTGGCGGTCAAACAGCTGGGGATGACCATCCGCACCGGAGAAACCCTGGTTCTGCTTGGAGAATCCGGCAGCGGAAAATCGGTGACCGCCCTGGCCATTATGGGCTTGCTGCCTAGCGCAGGCAGCATCACCTCAGGCAACATCAATTTCGACGGTGAAGAGCTCACCCGTTATTCCAATGCCGCCATGCGCAACATTCGCGGGCGCCGAATTGGCATGGTTTTTCAGGAACCCATGACCAGTCTCAATCCGGTAATGACCGTCGGCAAACAGATCGTGGAAGCCCTGCCAGCAAAACTCAGGCGGGCGCCCCGCCGGCAGATACGTGAACAGGGAGTGAAATTACTCGCCGAGATGGGCATTCCCGAGCCTCAGCGCCGGTTTGACGAATTTCCCCACCAGTTATCCGGCGGTATGAAACAACGGGTGATGATCGCCATCGCGCTGGCCGGTGAACCCGACCTGCTTATTGCTGATGAACCCACCACCGCCCTCGACGTTACCACCCAGGCACAGATTCTCGAACTGCTCCGGCAACGTCAGCGAGCCCGTAATATGGCAATGCTGCTGGTCACCCATGATTTCGGAATTGCCGCGCAGATGGCCGACCGTGTGTTGGTGATGCGCGCCGGTGAGATAGTCGAAACCGCTGACTCGAAAGATTTTTTCCAGGCCCCCAAACATCCCTATTCGCAGCAACTTTTTGCGGCCCTGCCCAACCTGAACAAACGCGGAAAGAGCTTGTCCCAGGCGAACCAGGCAGACGAGGCAGGTCAGGTCACGCCTTCGCCAATGGTGAACTCCTCGGCCAAAGCAGTGCCCCAACTCACCGTCAGCGGGCTGCAGGTGCGTTTTGACCAGGGTAGGGATACTCTTTTTGGACCGCGCCAGACTCTCCATGCCGTAGACGGAGTGAGTTTTTCACTCAATCCCGGGGAGACCCTGGCGATCGTTGGTGAGTCCGGTTGCGGCAAAAGCACGGTTATCAAGAGCGTTCTGCAGCTGATCCGCCCGAGTAACGGCTCCGTGCTCTTCGACGACACGGAACTTACCGGGCGCAGTCAGCGTCAGCTGCGCCCGCTGCGTCGCCATTTGCAGGTGGTGTTTCAGGATCCCTATAGCTCTTTGAACCCACGCATGCGCGTCAATGACATTATTCAGGAGGGCATGATCGCGCAAAAGATGGGTGGCACTGCCAGCCAGCGGGAGGACCGGGTCAAACAGCTACTAGAGGATGTCGGACTCGACCCGGATGTGGGTGATCGCTACCCCCACGAATTTTCCGGAGGCCAGCGCCAACGTATCGGTATCGCCCGAGCCCTGGCGGTTGAACCCAGAGTGCTATTACTCGATGAACCCACCAGTGCGCTCGATCTGTCGGTCCAGGCGCAAATTCTTGATTTACTTAAATCAATACAGCGAAAACGCGATCTTGCTTATATTTTTGTTACTCACGATTTATCGGTGGTCGAGTATTTTGCCGATTGGGTCGCGGTGATGTATCTGGGCCGAATCGTTGAGGAAGGACCGGCCGTAGATTTGATGACTCGCCCCGGGCACCCTTACACTCAGGCGCTGCTGGCATCTGCGCCCGCCGTCTCGGTAACCGCCAACCAAAATCGACCGGCCGCGCCGCTTCCGGGAGAACCACCCTCTCCCCTGAACCGCCCCGGCGGCTGCCATTTCCACCCCCGTTGTACCTATGCGGAGCACCGGTGCAGCACCGAATATCCCGCCCCCTCGGAGTTAACCGCTCAACACCGGGTCAGCTGCCACTATCCTCAGAGCATCCCTGCCGCTGGCAATATCGGCACAGATAGCTAAAATTCAACACTCAAGATACTCATCTATAATTAGAAGATTCTTAAGATCAGGCTGGCACCACTCCTGGCACCAGCGCTGTCTATCAGTTAAGGGAGAGACAAATCATGGCCAGAGTGGCTAGATTTGAGCGCAAGGGTTCCGTTCAAACTGCAATCAACCTCGGCGCTGGCTGGCAGGAACTCCAGGGTGAACTGTTCGGCGACTATCGCGCGGGGCCGGTCATTGATGTTCCCGACTCCCCGCGGCTGTCGCCGGTTGATCCGCCGGCCATTTACTGTATCGGGTTGAATTATCGGGAACACGCCAAGGAAGTGGGACTGGAATTACCGGAGTATCCGGTGTTGTTCATGAAGTCGGTAGCCGCCCTCAGCGGTCACGGCTATCACATTGAGAACCCTACGCAGGCAGGCAGCAACAAGCTCGATTACGAATGCGAGCTGGCGGTAGTCATCGGCCGCGATTGCAAGAATGTCAGCGCCGCAGAAGCCCTTGATTATGTCGCCGGCTACACTTGCGCAAACGATGTGAGCGCCCGTGACTGGCAAATGGAATGGGGCGGCGGCCAGTTTTGCCGTGGTAAAACATTCGATACTTTCTGCCCGTTGGGCCCTGAGCTGGTCACCACAGACGAGATTGATAACCCCAATGCTCTGCGGATTTCCACCTTGGTAAACGGCAATCGCGTACAGGAGAGTACGACTGCCGATATGATTTTCGATGTTCCCACGTTAATTGAATTTCTCAGTGCCAGTTGTACCCTGCTTGCCGGAAGCGTGATATTAACCGGGACCCCCAGCGGGGTAGGCGCCGGCCGCACGCCACCGCTGTGGTTAAAGGCGGGGGATAGTGTCACTATCGAGATTGAAAAAATCGGTTCCCTGGAAAACTCTGTTATCGAAGAGAAAATCGGCTAACCCCTCTTTTCGCGAATCCGGATAAACGCCCTCAAGCCAATTTTTATGCCGGTACGTGACCAGCTTGCGAGATACATGGATGTCTAACCCACAAGAAAAACCCGTTCAGTGCATTGATGCGGTTGACCGCGTCCTTGCCGCTGCTGAAGAACTTTTTGCCACCTGCGGCTATGATGCGGTCTCCATCAGCGCGATTGCGGACCGCGCACAAGTCAGTAAAGCCAACATATTCCACCACTTTCAATCCAAACGCCTGCTCTATATCAGCGTGCTCAAAGGAGCCGCGACCCATTCAACCAAACTGCTGGCCGGCATAGAAGAGACTCAGTCCGGTTTTACTGAACGCCTGCAACAACTTATGCATGGCCAGCTCGACAATTACCTGTCACATCCCGATAAATCCAAATTGCTGATGCGAGAAGTCCTTGAAGACACCAGTGATGCGGAAGTCAGGGTGCTGCAGGATGAATTCGCCAAGAACTTTTCCAGAGTCGTTTCTTTGATACAAAAAGGTCAGTCTGCGGGGGAACTACGCTCCAGCGTCGATCCCGCCATTGTTGCGATCACCATTCTGGCCGCCAACATCTTTTATTTTCGAACCCGGGATCACCTGCGTGAACTTTCCGAGATTAATTTCGCCAGCGATTCCACTCTGTATGTCAACCAGGTAATGGACTTGCTGTTAAACGGTATGATCCAGTCGGCTTAACTAGCTTCAGGAGGATAAATAGCGATGATAAAACTCTACGGAGCCCCTTTCAGCCGGGCGGGTCGCGCGGTTTGGATGCTCGAAGAAACCGGCCAGCCTTATGAAATTATCAGCAAGGATCCGCGGCTGGGCGAAACCCGTTCCGCGGAGATGTTACAGATAAATCCCAACGGCCACGTCCCGGTGATCGTCGACGGAGATACCACCATCTGGGAATCAATGGCGGTCAACCTCTATCTCGCTGACCAGTATCAGTGCCTGATGCCGACGACCGCAGCCGGCAGGGGACAGGCTTACCAGTGGAGTCTCTGGGCCATGACTGAGGCAGAACCACCGCTACTGGATATTCTGATGCACAGTATGTTCCTGCCTGAAGAACAACGTGACCCGGCAAGGGTAACCGCAGGCTATGAAGCCATTAAGGCTCCGCTGGCTGTGCTCGAACAGGCGCTTTCCGGGCAGGAGTACCTCATCGGCGATCAGTTCAGCGTGGCGGATTTGAACACCTGCTCGGTACTGGGCTTTGCCGCCTATGTTCAGTACGACTTCTCGCCTTATCCCGCCGTTGGGGCCTGGCTGGCCCGCTGCAACCAACGACCGGGAGCGCAAACAATGCAGCAGTTGGCCCAGGCAGCCATGGCCGGATAGATTCAATCGCTGACTGTTAGCGCAATCTGGAATAAAAAAAGCGGCGTGAAGA
This sequence comes from Gammaproteobacteria bacterium, assembly GCA_038113925.1. Taxonomy (GTDB): domain Bacteria; phylum Pseudomonadota; class Gammaproteobacteria; order Immundisolibacterales; family Immundisolibacteraceae; genus QNFC01. Next base: position 10,061 of record JAYNPV010000037.1, read on the forward strand.
TCAATCTTCACGCCGCTTTTTCAGTTCTGCTCTAAGATTATGTCTAACCGGCCGGCGGATGGTCCACCATCTCCCGGAGTTCCTTACCCGGTTTAAAATGGACTACATGGCGACCTGAAAGTGGCACCGACTCTCCCGTGCGAGGATTCCGGGCCATTTTCGGTTTACGGTAATTGAGCGAAAAACTACCGAAACCGCGCACCTCGATACGCCCGCCATTAGCGAGATTATCGATCATGTGATCCTGAATAATCTTTACCGTCAGCTCGATATCACGCGGCGACAATCCCGGCATTGCCGCGATCATTTTCTCAATCAATTCAGACCGGACCATTCAACAAGACTCCTGCTTCATTCATCGCCTCGAACCCCTATCAGTGGCGGCGAAACATGCGATTATCGGACATATACGCCCTGGAAATCACTTCACGAACGGTCGAAAGTTTACATTAAATTCAATGACTTGTGGGGGTGATTTGCAAGAATGATTGCAATTCATCAGATCGCATCGGTTAACCGTTAATCGATCTCGTCTATCGGCTCCAGGGGTGAAACCGCGACCCGTTGCACCACAAAGGCAGTGATTAACACCCCTGCTCCCAATATCAGATAGCCCAGAGTGTAATCCCCCGATAACGTCACCAGCTTGCCCAGTCCCCAGACCGAAAAATAACTACCCAGAGCACCGGCAGAGTTAACAACGGCGATACCCACAGCAGCCAGGCGCGAACCCAACGCAATGGTCACCAATGCCCAGTAGCTGCTGAATCCCGCTCCCATACCGGTCATCAACACCACCAGCGCGAGCTCAAACTGCCACAGGTTGGTGGCAAACGGCAGCATTAAAAACCCCGCAGCCCCGACCAATGCAGCGATGGATACGTAGGTTTTCCGGTTAGTTGCCCGGTCAGACAGGCGCCCCCAGAACAGCATGGCCAGGGAAAACGGGATGTAAGGTAACCCCACAGCCCAGCCGATGGTGCTATTTGAGAGTTCCGGCAGGAGTTGAAGCAGCGTTTTAGGCACCCACAACATGAGCCCGGCAAATGCGCCGAGAAATAGCGCATAAACGAGGCTGAGAACCAGCACACGAGGATGGAGCAGTTTTTGAAAAAAATGATCATGGCCGGTCGAGGGCGAAACCTCGGCTGCCATTTGCTCAACCAGCCAATTCCGCTCCTGCTCATTGAGCCATTTCGCCTCGGAAGGTCGGTCAGTCATGATCACCATAACGACGAATGCCAGAGCGACCGTGGGCAAGCCCTCCAAAATAAACAGCCATTGCCAGCCGGCCATATCCGCCATGCCATCGGTAGCGTCCATAATCCAGCCCGACAGTGGGCTACCGACCAGACCTGCTATCGCCAACGCCTGAGCAAACAGGGCAATAGCGGTTGCCCGCTCCTGCTTACGAAACCAGAAGGTAAGATATAGAATCACGCCGGGGTAGAGGCCTGATTCAGCGACCCCCAAGATAAAACGCATGACATAAAATTCGGTGGGCGTGGTCACAAAGGCCATGGACGCCGACACACTGCCCCAGATAATCATGATGGTCGTGATCAACCGGCGGGCACCGATTTTTTCAAGAATCAGGTTACTGGGAACTTCAAATAACAGGTAGCCGAAGAAAAAAATACCGCTACCAAAGCCAAAGACCTCGGCAGTGAACCCGAGATCCTCGGTCATCGTCAGCCCGGCAAAACTAACGTTAACCCGATCCAGGTGAGCCATCACATAGATGACTATCAATAGCGGTATCAACCGCCACATCACCTTTTTGGGCACCTCTCGTTCGAACAAGGCTGCGCGCTCCCCTGCCATCTCTCCTCCTCCGCTTATTATTGATCTGGACGCCTGTCAAATTTAGGATGGACTGGCGGCAGACGCGCCAGCGTGTGCAGCATCCGCTCGCGCTACCCGCTTTGTTCCCCTAACCCCGGCAGGTCTGGTCGCCTATCGGTCAAGCATAATTCGGTAAGTGGTCAGACCAGCGCGGCGACAATCGCACCGACGATGACAATTACGCTTAACGCGATGAATAGTGCTCCTGGCATTGTTTTCAACGGTAGACTCCTGTTGGTTTCTGGTTTCTTGACCACAAGCTGACCCTACTACCAGAACGCAATACGGCCATAATCCTAACGCTAATAGTACTCGCTTTAATCCTGATTAGCGCCTTCGAAACGGTTAACGATATCCGGCACTATCCACTCGGCAGCGGCCCAGGCTAGCAGCACCCCGAGCCCATCCGCCAGCCAATCCCAACCACTGCCCTGGCGGTATCCGCTGAAGGTTTGTAACAGCTCGATCAGCCCCCCGTAAGCGATAATCAGCCCCGCCAGCAATACTCTGTGTCTAGATACTACCTGGGAGAACCAGAGCATTAACCAGCCAAAGCTGAGTAAATGAGCCCCTTTGTCCGTGCCTTCGGGACCGGGCAATTCCACCGTCGGCCAGAGGCAGGCAACGAGCAGAATTACCACTTGTAGCCATCCAAGCACCCACCAATAACGGCTGTAAGACACGCTAGCGCTCCCGGAAAAAACTGAGCATGCAAAAAAAAAAGCCTGAATCCGCAGATTCAGGCTTTTTGTCTGGCTCCCCGGGACGGACTCGAACCATCGACAGGGTGATTAACAGTCACCTGCTCTACCAACTGAGCTACCGGGGAATTGAGCTCGCTTTCGAAGTGCGCGGAGTCTAGTGAGTAATCTTATGCGGGTCAAGCACACCGGCACCCAACCAACGATTTATTTACCCATTTACGAAGGCTGCTAAACGCGACATCGCCTCTTTCAGGGTGTCAATATCGGTTGCGTAGGAGATCCTCACGTAGCCGGGAACACCAAAGGCGCTGCCCGGCACCAATGCCACCTCGGCCTGCTCAAGAATCTGTTCACAGAGCGTGACATCATCTTCTATACCCAGTTTGTCCATAACGCCGCGCATGCTGGGAAAGCTGTAGAAGGCTCCTTGCGCCGGGTTGCACTCGATCCCGGGAATATCCTGCAGCGCTGCAACGACAAAATCGTGCCTACTCTGAAACGCTGGAACCATTTCCTGCAAAAATCCCTGATCACCGTTCAGTGCCGCGACTGCCGCAGCCTGCGATATGGAGCAGGGATTCGAGGTACTCTGTGATTGCACCTTGGCCATGGCAGCAATCACCCGGGCATCACCCGCAGCGTAGCCGATGCGCCAACCGGTCATTGCATAAGCCTTAGACACGCCGTTAAGCACCAGGGTTCTCTCCTGCAACGGGGGACAGGCGTTGACGATATTGCTATAGGGCTGGCCAGTCCAACGGATGTGCTCGTACATATCATCGGTTGCAATCCAGATCTGCGGATGCTCTAGCAGTACCTCACCCAGCGCCTGCAGCTCCTGCAAACTGTAAATACTGCCCGTGGGGTTAGAGGGGCTATTAATGACAATCAGGCGTGTCGCCGGGGTGATGGCAGCCCGCAACTGCTCGGGGGTGATCTTGAAATTTGTACTCAGATCGGTGTCCATATAAACCGGCGTACCGCCCGCCAGCAATACAATATCCGGGTAGGAAACCCAGTAAGGGGCCGGGATCAATACCTCATCACCCTCATCGACCAATGCCTGAACCAGATTATAAAAACTCTGTTTACCGCCAACGGATACCAGTATCTCGTTGAGTTGATAGGTCAGGTCATTCTCCCGGGCGAACTTATCGACGACCGCCTGCTTCAGTTCGATCGTTCCACCGACGGGGGTGTATTTGGTCTGACCATTTTCTATTGCCCGGATCGCGGCCTGTTTAACGTGTTCCGGGGTGTCAAAATCGGGCTCCCCTGCTCCCAGGCCGATCACATCCCGACCGGCATCTCGCAGCTCTTTGGCGCGGGCCGTGACCGCCATGGTCGGCGATGGTTTTACTTTGGCTACGCGTTGTGAGAATTTGATATCCAATTAACTGGTTCCTTTATCTTGATGACTGACAACCTGCATCCTTGGCCGAACGGGCAATAACTGGCGTTCGGCGCTTTGCGGCTAATTTTGACGTTTAATGTTGGTGATCAGAGTCCAGCAATGCAGCTTATGACCCGCTGCCGCATAAGGGACTTGCGTGTAATATTTGGGCAGCTCACAAACCGAGTGACCCACAAACTCAACCCTTTACACCATTTGATCTGCACGTCTGCAACGTGGCTGCATTAATATACCTCTTCCACCCGCGATCCTGAATAAAAGTCATGCGATTCGAACTCCATAGCCCATTTAAACCCGCCGGGGACCAACCCGAGGCGATTAACGGACTGGTCGAAGGGCTGGAAAACGGTGAAGCCGCTCAGGTTCTGCTTGGCGTTACCGGCTCAGGCAAAACCTATACCGTCGCCAGTGTCATCGAACGGGTCCAGCGACCGGCGCTCATCCTCGCCCACAACAAGACTCTGGCGGCTCAGCTATACGCAGAAATGCGTGAATTTTTCCCGGAAAACGCGGTGGAGTATTTTGTCTCCTATTACGATTACTACCAGCCAGAAGCCTATGTCCCCGCCTCAGATACCTTTATTGAGAAAGATGCGGCAATCAATGCGCACATCGAGCAGATGCGTCTGTCCGCCACCCGGGCGTTACTGGAAAGGCGCGACACCATTCTGGTGGCTTCGGTTTCGTCCATTTACGGTCTCGGCGACCCGCGCGCCTACATGAAAATGCTTCTTCACCTGGTTAAAGGTGATCGTATCGACCAACGTCAGATATTGAGGCGACTGGCGGAGCTTCAGTACACCCGCAACGACCTCGATCTGCGCCGGGCCACCTACCGGGTACGCGGGGAGGTGATCGATGTTTTTCCGGCTGATTCCGAACAGGAAGCCGTTCGTATCGAACTTTTCGATGATGAAATCGAGACCCTGGCCTATTTCGACCCCCTCACGGGGGAGACCAAGCGCCGGGTCACGCGGCTCACTATTTATCCGAAAACCCACTACGCCACCCCCCGCGAGACCATCATCAACGCCCTGGACGATATAAACCAGGAATTATCAGCGCGCCTCGATCAGCTACGCAGCGCCAATAAACTCATCGAGGCCCAGCGTCTGGAGGAGCGCACCCGATTTGACCTGGAGATGATGCAGGAACTTGGCTACTGTTCCGGCATAGAAAACTACTCGCGCTACCTCTCCGGTCGTGCCCCGGGGGAACCACCGCCCACGCTCTATGACTACCTGCCGGACGACGCCCTGTTATTTGTCGATGAATCCCACGTCTCCATTCCGCAGCTGGGAGCCATGTACAAGGGAGACCGCTCGCGCAAGGAAACCCTGGTCGGTTACGGATTTCGTCTGCCCTCCGCCCTCGACAATCGCCCCCTGAAATTTGAAGAGTGGGAAGGGGTTGCGCCACAGACCATTTTTGTGTCCGCAACCCCCGGGCCCTATGAATATGAAAAAAGTGACCAGATCGTTGAGCAACTGGTTCGACCTACCGGGCTGGTCGATCCGACCATTGATGTACGCCCGGTAGCCACCCAGGTAGATGACCTGCTGTCAGAAATAAAACTGCGACTCGATCGCAACGAAAGAGTATTAGTCACCACCTTGACCAAACGCATGGCGGAAGACCTGACTGATTATTTTGCCGAACATGGTGTCCAGGTACGTTATCTGCATTCCGATATCGACACGGTGGAGCGGGTTGAAATTATTCGCGACCTGCGCCTGGGCAGCTTTGACGTACTGGTGGGGATCAACCTGCTCCGTGAAGGACTCGATATTCCCGAGGTCTCTCTGGTGGCTATTCTCGATGCCGACAAGGAGGGCTTTCTGCGTTCCGCGCAGTCACTGATACAGACCATCGGCCGCGCCGCCCGCCATATCGACGGCAAGGCGATTCTTTATGCCGATACCATCACCGGGTCGATGCACAAAGCGATGGAGGAGACCGAAAGACGCCGCGAGAAACAACAGGCCCATAACCTGAAGCACCAGATTACCCCCACAGGCGTTAACAAAGAGATCATCGATATTATTCAGATGACTTACGGCGATGACCATCGCCAGGAAGCCCGTAAAGTGGCCGAAGAAAAGGCCCAGTATGGTGAAATGTCAGCCCGGAAAATTGGCCGTATTATCAGCGACATGGAACAGAAAATGTATCAACATGCCGAAAACCTGGAGTTTGAAGAGGCGGCGCGACTGCGAGATGAAATCAGCCGGATACGCCAACAAACCCTCATTACCGACACAGCAACCGGTTAGTTGACCAAAACTACCCGGCGCAGGCAGTGCGATCAGGCCGCCAGATTTCGGGCAATGACCCGCTGATCCGGCAAAATCCGGTTGACCTTAAAAACTATTGTGGTATCTTCTGCGCCCCCAAAAAAAGGCGGATCCGGCTTTTTGATGGGTCGATCAGCGCAGGCGCGTAGCTCAGTTGGTTAGAGCACCACCTTGACATGGTGGGGGTCGTTG
>JAYNPV010000038.1:0-11178 GCA_038113925.1 Gammaproteobacteria bacterium
CCGCATCGACGGCAAAATTATCGGCCAGCTGGTCACACAGGTTCTGCAATAGCTCATCCAGTGAACCCGCCCGTGCCATGGCGATGGCAAGTCCACCGATACGATCATAGGCAGATTGATTGGCATCGGCGTTATCAATGAGTTGCTTTAACTCACCCTGGAGTCGGCGGTAGCGCTCGCGTTGAACTTCCAGCTGTTTTTCAACCAGCGAGACTGTGCCCCGTTCACCATGGGGAATCTCCAGCTCGCTCACCAGCTTGTCGTGACGCTGGAAAAAATCCGGATGATTAGTCAAGTAGTCAACGATCACCTGTTCGCTGATCGGTTCACTGGAACGATTGGCAGAGGTTTTCTGTTCAGGTTTGCTCATGACTGGATGCTTCCGTCGTAAACATGGGTCGCCGGCCCGACCATTCTAACTCTTTCACCGTCCCATTCTATCTGTAATTTTCCACCTCGTAGTTCCACGGTCACATTTTTGTCGGTCAGCCCCCAGCGGTGGGCGGTGATAGCTGCTGCACAGGCTCCGGTACCGCAGGCGAGGGTCTCTCCCACGCCCCGTTCGAAGACTCGCAATCGAATCAACTGGCGACTGACCACCTGCATAAAGCCGACGTTAACGCCGTTGGGGAATTCAGCTCGCTGGCCAATTTTTGCCCCTAAATCCTCGACCGGCGCTGCCTCAGTATCCTCAACCTGGAGCACCGCATGGGGATTGCCCACTGCCAGGGCGCCTATATTGAGGCACTGGTCATCCACGGTTAGCGGATAGCTGAGTGCCGATTGCGCTGCCTGGAAGGGGATTTTCGCCGGCTCAAACTCAGCCATTCCCATATCCACCGCGACCTGCTCGTCGGCCAGCAAGCGGGGGTAGGCGAGCCCGGAGAGCGTTTCTACACAAAGGTCGGATTGGTCGGTTAAACCCTTGAGGAAAACAAACCGGGCGAAACAACGTAAGCCGTTGCCGCACTGCTCTACTTCCCCGCCGTCGGCGTTAAATATGCGGTAGGAAAAATCGGCCCCGGCCGTCTCAGCGTCCGTCGAGGGGGGCTCCACCACCAGTAGCTGGTCAAAACCGACTCCGAAATGACGATCCGCCCAGCCGCGTATCTGCTCCGGATCGGGCTGCCAGCGCCGATCCAGGTTGTCGATGACCATGAAATCGTTGCCGAGGCCGTGCATTTTGGTGAAAGCAAGGGAAGTCATAATGGCAGCTTCAAGATGAGTGACTCAATGCCCGCGAGCCGGCCCAGTCGCGGGCAAATTGCTGGGCGGTACGGCCGCTGCGTGAGCCGCGGGTGAGTGCCCAACGCAGGGCCTGTTCGCGGGCCTGCTCAATTTGTTCGCCGCAGCCGTAATGGCTCAGCCAGTGCTGGACAATGGCCAGGTATTCCTGCTGATTAAAAGGGTGGAAGGCCAGCCAGAGGCCAAACCTGTCCGACAGGGCGATGCGTTCATCAATGCCCTCGGCAAAATGAATTTCTCCGTTATCATGCTGGCTGGCCAGATTGTCGCTGTGGGGCTCCGGCATCAGGTGACGGCGATTGGAAGTGGCGCACACCAGCAGATTATCCAGACTCACGGTCAATGACCCGTCCAGCACCACTTTTAACTGCTTGTAACCCACGTCGCCAGTTTCAAAAGAGAGATCGTCGCAGAACAGCAGGAATTTCTCTGGTCGGTCATCAATCATCCGCAGAATATCCGGTAGTTGAATCAGGTCGCGACGATCAATCTCGATAAGCCTTAGTCCGGCGTCACTGTATTCATTAAGCAGGGCTTTGAGCAGCGAAGATTTGCCGGTACCCCGGCTGCCCCAGAGCAGGATATTGTTGGCGGGCAGGCCGGCCATAAACTGGCGAACGTTATCGTTTACCGCCCGTTTCTGTCGGTCGATTCCGATCAGGTCAGCAAGGCGTATGTTATCGGTGCGAGTGAGGGGTTGCAGCCAGCCCCGTTCGGCACGACTGTGCCAGCGATAGGCCAGCGCCGCCTGCCAGTCCGGTGCGGGCGCTGCCTGGGGTAATAACTGCTCAGCGCGTTCGAGTAAACTGTCTAACCGATCCAGCACCGGGGTCAGTAGGGGAGCCAGCTCTTTTTTCATGGCGTTTCAAATCGTTGACTGGGGCGGATAACTGAGGATCAGGCGGTTGGAAATTGTACACTAGCTCTCCCCGACGAATGTTCCCCGAGACCGATGATGAATGCCGAGAGCCCGCTCCCTGAAACCCTGCTGGACCGCTATTGCGATCAGGCCAGACAGATTGCCGCCTCCGCCGGTGAGCAGATACTGGAAGTCTACGACGCCGAGATTGAGGTGGAGTACAAGGAGGATAACTCGCCGTTAACGCTGGCCGATCAGCGCGCCCACCGGGTAATTGTTGCCGGCCTGGAGAAGCTCTCGGGCGACCTGCCGATTTTATCGGAAGAGGGGGCGAAGACTGATTTTTCCCTGCGCCGGGAATGGTCGCGATACTGGCTGTTGGATCCCCTCGATGGCACCAAGGAGTTTGTTAAACGTAACGGTGAATTTACCGTCAATATTGCACTGATCGAAGCCGGTGTGCCGGTGATGGGCGTGGTGTACGTGCCAGTGACCGGCGTCACCTACTTTGCCCGCAAGGGCGGCGGCAGTTGGCGGCAGCAGGGCGATCAGCCACCGGTCAGGATTGCGGTGCGCCAGGTCGCGGCGGACGGGCGGCTGGCCGTTGTGTGCAGCCGTTCGCACCGTGGGGATCGGCTTGAAGGCCTGTTGAATCAGTTGGGTGATTTCGATGCCGTGCCCATGGGCAGTTCGTTGAAACTCTGCCTGGTTGCCGAAGGTCGGGCCGATTTTTATCCCCGCCTGGGGCCGACTTCCGAATGGGACACGGCAGCCGCTCACGCCGTGGTACTCGAAGCCGGTGGCCGGGTGGTCGATCTGGCGCGACAGCCGCTGCGATACAACCAGAAAGAATCCCTGTTAAATCCGGAATTCCTGGTGCTGCCAGAAGATCACCCCAGATGGTTGCCTGACCTGAGCGGTCTGTAACCGGGCCATCACCGGCAGTGAAGTGTTGTTTTTACTCTGGCAGATTAAGCCACTGGTCCAGCGTGGCGCGGATCTGTTCCAGTCCCAGGGGTTTGGTCGCTGAAAACAGCTGCACGCTGCTGTTAACCCCCAGATTCGCCAGTCGTTTGCGTACTTCGCGCAGGGTATTGGCCTGCTGACTGTTGCCCAGTTTATCTGCCTTGCTGAGCAGCACATGCAGGGGCAGCGCACCGGCGACTGCCCAGTCGATAATCTGCTGGTCCGAGCGGCCAAACGGGTGACGCGAGTCCATGATTAGCACTATGCCGGCGAGTATTTGCCGACTCGACAGGTAGCCGTCGATTAATTCGTACCACTGCTGTTTGACCGATTCCGGCACCCGAGCGTAGCCGTATCCGGGGAGGTCCACCAGTGCCCGCTGCTGATCAAGGCGAAAAAAATTCAGGTGTTGGGTGCGCCCCGGGGTCTTACTGGTCCGTGCCAGGTTACGCCGCCCGGTGATTGCATTGATTGCACTGGATTTACCGGAGTTGGAGCGACCGGCGAAGGCCACTTCGTAACCCTGGTCAACCGGGAGCTGGCGCAGATCGGCAACGCTGATTTCAAACTGTGCCTGATTGTAATAGTTCGACATGAGCCAAGGCTTTTTTTGACAAATTGAATCGGTACCGCCGCCAGTTTACGGCGGCTCTGTTAGAATGTGCGGCTGTTTGGCCTGCGACGGCATGGCCCGATTTTGCAAAGCGGATTCATTGCCGATAGCAGTCTTGAGACCGGTGGTTTCCGGTCAGAGATCATAACAAGTGTTCCAGGAGTATTTGATGGCTGTTTCTCACAAGGGTGGGCGTTTTACCTTCACCGGTTTGGTATCTGTGCTGCTCTGCGCATTGTTGAATGTGGCGCAGGCGGACAATGCGGCGATGGTGGAAAGTCTGCAGGGCGATGCGGCGGCGGGTAAGGAAAAGTCCCAGGTCTGTGCAGCCTGTCATGGTGCCGATGGTAACAGTAGCGTGGCAATCTGGCCGAAACTGGCTGGTCAGCAGGAGAATTATCTGCGCGAGCAGATTGTTGCCTTCCGTGACGGCGTCCGGGAAGATTTGAGTATGCAGCCAATGGTGGCCAATCTGTCTGACCAGGATGTTGCTGATCTGGCGGCCTATTTTTCCAGCCAGTCGGTGGTCAGTGGTGAGGCGGACCCGGAACTGGTTCAGTTGGGTGCGTTGATTTATCGCGGTGGTAATAGCGAAACCGCCGTGCCGGCCTGTTCCGGTTGTCACCTGCCGGATGGCAGCGGTAACAACCCGGCGGCCTGGCCAGCGCTTAATGGTCAGCACGCCGATTACGTCGTTAAACAGTTACAGGCCTATGCTTCCGGTAGTCGGGTCACCGATCCGGCATCGATGATGCAGGAGATCTCGCAACGTCTGAGTGAGCAGGAAATAAAGGCGGTTGCGCAATACATCACTGGCCTGCAATGAACCTGATCCTGTTTGCGGGGTCTCAGGATACCGTTGCATCAATATCCCGCGACTCAATTTAGTCCGCCATTTAGTCAGAATTTCAGAGGTGTCGAATATGGTCCGATCATTGCCGCTGCTGGGGGTGCTGTCACTGCTTTTCGCTGGCATGGTGAACAGTGCCGAGCGTTATCAGACCCTGGCTAACCCGCAGCCCACCTCGGTGTCCGACAAGGTCGAGGTGGTGGAGATGTTCTGGTACGGCTGTCATCACTGTTACAACCTTGAGCCGGTGATTCAGGAGTGGCTCAAAACCAAGCCTGACTATATTGAGTATGTGCGTGTACCGGCGATCTTCCGTGATAACTGGGTTCCCCTGGCGCGGGCCTGGTACCTGATTGATGCCCTCGAACTTGGCGATCGCGTGCACATGAATCTGTTCAAGGCGCTGCATGTCAAGAAGCTGAATATGAATAACCTGGGGCTATTGCGGAGCTTTTTTGTCAATGAGGGTGTCTCTGAGGAGCAGTTTGACCAGGTCTACAACTCATTTTCAGTCGATTCAGCGGTGCGTAATGCCGCCAACCTTACCCGCGATTACAAGATTACCGGGGTGCCGGCGATTATCGTTAATGGCCGCTATATGACCTCGGCCACTCTCACCGGTGGTCATGAAGAATTAATCAGGGAGGTCAACTCGCTGGCTGCCAAAGAAGCCGAAGCGATGGGGCTGTTAAACACGGTAGAGAGTTCCGCAGCGCCCATGTCGCCCGTCATGGTGGAGGCTCAGTGATTAAACCCTGCCTGCTATAGATCGATTTCATCGATAAAAAAGCCCCGCAACCTGAAGAGATTGCGGGGCTTTTTTATCGCTTCAAGGTGAAGCTTGTCCAGGTCCGAGTTCAGCTGTAGGCGGCCAGCCCCCCATCCACATCGATTTGAGTGCCGGTCACATAGCTGGCGGCGTCAGAGGCCAGAAACAGCGCCACATTAGTGATTTCCTGTGGCGTTCCCAGCCGTTTCATCGGCACGCCGTAAAACTCGGCGCTCTGGGTGAGAAATTCCTCATAGCTGCCCTGTGCGGGATCGTGATAGCTCTCCCACACTTCGGTGGAACAGAGGCCCAGGCCCACCGCATTGGCGCGAATGCCGTCGGCGGCCAGCTCCTTGGCCAGCAAGCTGGTCAGATTGAGTGAGCCGGCGCGAATCACGCTGGAGGCGTAAAAACCAAGATGGGGCTGCTTGGCGAATATAGCGTTGATGTTGACAATGCTGCCGCCCCCGCGGGCTTTCATAATCGGTGCGGCGGCACGGGCGGTGCGCACCATGCTCATCAGCTTGATATCAAATTCATCATGCCACTGGTCGTCGGTCAGGCCGGTCAGGGTGCCGGATGCGGTGGTCGCGGCATTATTAACCACCACATCAATGCCGCCGAATCTGTTCACCGCCAGATCGATCAGTTCCTGCACCCCTTCCATGGTGCTGACATCATAACCGCCACCGGCGATCTGGCCCGGATAAGTGGCCTCCCAGCCGTCAATGACCTGCTGCAGGCCTGCGCCATCACGGCTACAGGTGACCACCTGACACCCTTCCCGCAAAAAATTGCTCACCAGACAGTTGCCCAGGCCCTGACGGCCGCCGGTCACCACCACCACTTTGCCGGTTAAGTCGATCTGCATGTTTATATCCTCCTGGAAAAGTTCGATTTGATCACTGTCTAACTCGGGTTAACGCTGATGGATCAGCACTGCAAATTGCGGGTAATTCGCTGACAATCGGCAGCCGTTTCCAGTCTCTGCGCCCTCACCGCCAGCGGATCGGCTCCGGTATCCGTAAAATCAATTTCGCCCTGCATTACCCGGAGCGTAGCAGGAGGCGGTTGGCAGTCTCACCGGCGGGGTCAGGATTATCACCATTGCTGATACCGGCGGCGGTCGGGTTGCCGTCATGCTCCCCCGCAGTGGGTTACTGACCGGTGAACTTCGGGGGCCGTTTCTCCTTAAAGGCGCGAATGCCCTCGGCGTGATCCGCCGAGGTTTTTACCAGTGCCTGACTATTGGTTTCCAGGCTCATGAAGGCGTCGTAGGGCATGCGCGCTGCTTCGCGGAGTATATTTTTCGCCATCCCCATGGAGAGGGTGGGGCCATTGGCCAGACGCTCAGCCCAACTGGCGACGGCACTGTCAAACTGGGCTTCCGGCACCACCAGGTTGTAGAGGCCCATTTCAGCCGCTCGATCCGCGGGTAGGGGTTCACAACCGAGGACGATCTCCTTGGCTCGCAATAGCCCCACATTCTGGGCCAGCAGCTGCATGATGCCGGCGTCGGGAATCAAACCCACCTTTCCAAAGGCGATTACCAGGGTCGCTTCCTCGCAGGCCACGACTATGTCACAGGCCAGCGCGATGCCGATGCCCGCGCCGGCAATGGGCCCGTTGAGGGCTGCCAATACCGGCTTGTTCATGGTTTGAATGGTATGGACAATCTCCCGGACTCCGCCGTTCAGGAACGAGCGCAGCTCCAGCGGGGTGAGACTGTCGACCTCGCCCAGGTCGCCGCCTGCAGAGAATATGCTTTCGGTGCCGGTAATTACCAGGGCGCGGATGTCGTCATCCGCTTCCGCCTGGCGCAGATAGGCGAGCAGCTCTGCACAGAGTTCGCTATTGAGGGCATTGCGGGCTTCCGGCCGGTTCATGGCCAGCATCAGAATGTTGTCGTTGCGGGTCGCGATCACGGTTGACATGGGATTAACTCAGCGAGGTCCAGACGGTTTTGGCTTCGGTGTACATCTTGATGCCGTCTTCACCGTTTTCGCGGCCGATACCGCTCATTTTAAAGCCACCAAACGGGGCGCTGGCGTCAAGCAACCCGTAGGCATTGATATAAACCGTGCCGGCTTTGATGGCGTGGGCGACGCTATGAGCCTTGCCGACATCGCGGGTCCAGAGACCGGCCGCCAGGCCGTACTGGGTGTCATTGGCCTGGGCGATGAGCTCCTCCTGGCTGCTGAACGGAATAATGCTCAGCACCGGGCCGAAGATCTCCTCGCGGACCACGCGCATATCGTTGTTGACCCCGGTGAGTACCGTAGGCGGATAGAAATAGCCTTTGCCGTCGACATCAATCGGGGCACCGCCGGCGACCACTTCGGCACCTTCGCTGACCCCGAGCTCGACATATTTACAGACGCGGTCAAAGTGTTCAGCAGAGACCAGTGCGCCGACGCGGGTTTTCTCATCAAAGGGATCGCCCACGCGCATTTTCTCGGCGGCGGTTTTGGCCGCTTCCACGGCCTGGTCATAGATTGACTCTTCGACAAACAGGCGCGACCCGGCAATGCAGACCTCGCCCTGGTTATAGAAAATTGCAGCGCCAATCGCCCGTAGCGCAGCTTTCAGATCGGCATCGGCAAAAATGATATGGGGCGATTTGCCGCCCAGCTCCAGGCTGACCCGCTTCAGGCTGTCAGCGGCGGTGCGCATAATGTGCTGGCCGGTACCGGTGGAGCCGGTAAAGGCGATTTTATCGACATCGGGGTGGCTGATCAGCGCCTGACCGGCGTCGTTGCCGAATCCGGAGACAAAGTTCACCACGCCTGGCGGTATACCCGCTTCGTTGATTAACTGGCCCAGATAGAGGGCCGTCAGTGGCGTCTGTTCGGCTGGTTTCAGCACCACGGTATTCCCCGCTGCCAGGGCCGGGGCGAGTTTCATTGCCGCCATAAACAGGGGAAAGTTCCACGGCACTATCTGGCCGATCACCCCGATCGGTTCGCGGCGGGTGTAAGTGAGAAAATTGCCCGACACCGGGTTGGTTTCGCCCCGCAGTTTGCTTGGCCAGCCGGCGTAGTAGCGCATGGTCTGAACCGAAAGGGGAATATCCACCGCCAGCGCATCGCGATAAGGCTTGCCGGTGTCGTAGGTCTCCAACAGGGCTAGATTTTTGGCGTTCTGTTCTATCAGGTCCGCCAGTTTATGCAGAATCGCTTCCCGTTGATGGCTGCCCATGGTGGCCCATTGGCCGTTGTCCATGGCGTCGCGGGCTGCCGCGACGGCGCGGTTGATGTCGTCTTCGTTGCCTTTGGCCACGCCGCCAAGACTGGCTCCGGTCGCCGGGTTGATGTTGTCAAACTGTTCCCCGCTGGCCGCGTCACAGTACTCACCGTTGATAAATAACTGCCGGGGGGCGTTGAGTTCGTTAAAGGGCGTCATGGCAAATCTCTCAAGGTCTCAGTGTGAATGGGGTCGTCGGCGGGGTTAAATCCCCTGTCGACGCACCGGGATACGGCTTTTGCGAAGGACAGGGTAGTTTATCAGTGGGCCTGGTCCCAATTGTCGCCGCTGCCGATCTCGACTTCCAGTGGAACTTTCAGCGGATTGTCGTCGGTCATTAATTTATCGATCTGCGGTCGGACCGCTTCGATCTGCTCGGCGGGTAATTCGAATACCAATTCATCGTGGACCTGCATGATCATTTTTATTGTCTCCGGCTGCTCAGCCAGCCAGGCGTCGATGCGAATCATGGCCCGTTTTATCAGGTCCGCCGCGGTGCCCTGCATCGGCGCATTGATGGCGGTGCGCTCGGCATACTGGCGGCGTTGGGCGTTGCGGGCATTTATCTCCGGCAGATAGAGGCGGCGACCCATTACCGTTTCGACGTAACCCAGGTCGCGGGCCTTTTCGCGGGTCTCGTCCATGTAGGCGCGCACCCCGGGGTACCGGGCAAAGTAGAGGTCGATATAACTCTGAGCCTCGCCACGGCCAATGCCGAGCTGTTTGCCCAGACCAAAGGCGGACATGCCGTAAATCAGGCCAAAGTTGATCGCCTTGGCGTTGCGACGCTGTTCACTGCTGACCTGGTCAGGGAGCATGCCGAACACCTCGGCGGCGGTGGCGCGGTGAATATCCTGGCCTTCTGCAAAAGCGGCCAACAGCCCCTGATCGCCGGACAGATGGGCCATGATGCGCAGCTCAATCTGCGAGTAATCCGCCGCCAGCAGTTGATTGCCAGGGGCCGCAATAAACGCCTGACGAATGCGCCGCCCTTCAGCCGAGCGAATGGGAATATTCTGCAGATTGGGGTCGGAGGATGACAGACGTCCGGTGGAGGCCACTGCCTGGTGGTAGGAGGTGTGCACCCGCCCGCTGTCCGGGTCGACCATCTGCGGCAGCTTGTCGGTATAGGTGGATTGCAGTTTGGTCAGGCTGCGATGTTCGAGGATCAGCTCCGGCAGTCGATACCCTTTTTCAGCCAGCTCCTGGAGCACATCTTCGGCGGTGGAGGGCTGCCCCTTGGGAGTTTTGCGGATAACCGGAATTTCCATTTTGGTAAACAGAATTTCCTGAATCTGTTTGGGCGAGGCCATATTGAATGGCTGGTCGGCCAGGGCGTGAGCCTCTTCTTCAAGGGCGCGGGCGGCGCTGGCCAGTTCCCCGCTCTGAATTTTTAACAGGTTGCTGTCCACGCGCACGCCGTGACACTCGATGCGCGAGAGTACCGGCACCAGTGGCAGCTCAACTTCCTCATAAATAGATAGCGGCCCCGGCAGCTGCGCCAGTTTCGGCCCGAGGGTCTGATGCAGCCGCAGGGTAATGTCGGCATCTTCGGCGGCGTAGGCGCTGGCATCCTCAAGGGCGATCTGATTGAAGGTGAGCTGGTTTTTTCCGGTACCGGCCAGCTCTTTAAAGGTAATAGTGGTGTGCCCCAGATGTTTGCTCGACAGGGAATCCATGTCGTGGCGGCTGGCGGTGGAATCAAGAGTATAGGACTCCAGCATGGTGTCGTGAGCAGGGCCGGGGACCTTGATGTCGAAACGTTTAAGCACATTCATGTCATATTTGAAGTGCTGGCCGATAATTTTGCGTTGCGGTGATTCCAGCAGCGGTTTGAACAGCGCCAGTGCCTTGTCGAGGTTTATTTGGTCGGGGGCGCCCGGGTAGTCGTGGGTTAATGGCAGATAAGCCGCCTCGCCCGGATTAACGGCAAACGAAAAGCCAACAATGCGCGCCTGCATGTAGTCGAGGCTGTCGGTTTCCAGGTCGAAGGCGTAGACCGGTGCCCGATCGAGTTTATCGATCCATTTTTCCAATTCCGCCAGTTCGAGGAGGGTTTCGTAACGGTCGCGGTTGATGGTGCCCGCAGAGGGTTCATCAGCCTCGGAATCACGGGAGTGGGCTGAGTCGCGGTCATCGCCGCCGTCCAGATTACGCAACCAGGTTTTGAATTCCAGCTCGGTATAGATTTTTCGCAGTTTGTCCGTGTCTGGCGACTGCAGCGAGAGCTGTTCCAGAGACTGGTCGAGCTCGACGTCGCATTTGATCGTAACCAGTTCACGGGAGAGTTCGATCTGGTCGAGAAATCCCCGCAGGTTTTCCCCTACCTTGCCTTTAATTTCATCCGCGCGGGCGATGATGGTGTCGAGATCGCCATAGAGGTCGAGCCACTTAACGGCCGTTTTCGGCCCAACCTTGGGGACTCCCGGAATGTTGTCGGAAGTGTCGCCAATCAGGGTCAGGTAATCGATGATACGTTCCGGGGGTACGCCAAACTTCGCTTTTACCCCGGTCGGGTCAAGTTGTTCATCGGTCATGGTGTTAATACAACGGACATGATCATTGACCAGTTGGGTCATATCCTTGTCAGCGGTGGAGATCAACGTTTCCAGATTAAGTGCGCTGGCCTGGTG
>JAYNPV010000038.1:11188-16167 GCA_038113925.1 Gammaproteobacteria bacterium
ATCGGCCTCCACGCCGTCAACCACCAACAGCGGAAATCCCAGGGCGGCGATCAACTCATGAGTGGGTTGAATCTGGCTGCGCAGCTCATCCGGCATCGGCGGCCGCTGACCCTTATAGGCGCTATACATCTCGTGGCGGAAGGTTTTGCCCTTGGCATCAAAAACCACCACGCAGTGGCTGGTGGGAAACTGCTCCAGCAGTTTGCGCAGCATATTGGCCACGCCATAGATGACGCCGGTGGACTGGCCGGCTGAGTTGGTCAGGGGCGGCATGGCATGAAACGCCCGGAACAGGTAGGAAGAGCCATCAACAAGAATCAGGGGGCCAGTGAGTGCGGCTGTGGAGTGTTCGTTCAAATCAGTCTCTGTCAGATGGGTTACTGGGCTCGGCCGAACGCCTCGGCCCTGTTTATTATGCCTGCCGATTGCGTCAGGTCATTAGCAAGTCTACAGACGCTGGCGACCGGTTCGGCTAGAATTTCGGCAAGCAGCCCTTTTTTGGGCAGACCAGACAGGAATAATCGGGATTAACCATCATGCATAAATCAGTAGCGTTAATGGCGGTGCCGTTCATAATTACCACTGTGCCCGCATTCGCGGCCGACGCTGATACTCAACCCGCTCCGGACCTGTTGCCCCCGGTAACCATTGATACCGGCAGTGACCTGCAACGGCGGGTGGTGCCAGGCCCGGCCATCGATGAAGAGTCTGAACCCGAGGTGGTCATCCGCAAACGCGGCGAGAATATGGTCGAAGAATACCGAATTAACGGACGGCTCTATAAGGTCAAGGTGACGCCTTCCGCCGGACCGGCCTACTACATGGTGGACTCTGACGGCGATGGCATCATGGATCAGCGTTTTGACAAGCTCGGCCACGGGATAGAGACACCGCAATGGGTATTGTTTAAATGGTAAGCAGCGAGTCACAGCTCCTCTGATTTAAAACCCCTTTCTCGGAATCCCCATGTCGGTGTTTACAGAAGTTGGCCGCGACCAGCTGATTGAGTTTTTGCTGCTTTATGATCTGGGGCAGTTGCAGGAGTACCGCGGTATCTCCGCCGGGATAGAAAATACCAACTATTTTGTCGACACCGATCGAGGTCGTTACGTGCTCACCCTGTTTGAGCACCAGCAGGCGGAAGATCTGAGATTCAGCCTTGGTTTAATGGGGGTGCTGGCGGCCGCCGGGGTGCCCACCGCCGAACCTGTGGCTGGCCGGGACGGCAAGACCCTGCGCCGCCTGGCGGGAAAGCCGGCGGCACTGGTGATGAGACTTTCCGGTCGGGCGGTCGAACATCCGGAGATTAATCACTGTCGCGCACTCGGGGCGGCACTGGCCGATTTTCACCTTGCCGGATTGAACTACTCCAGTCGGCATGAGAACCCGCGGGGCGCGGCCTGGTTTAAAGCCACTGCTGCCAGGGTCGAGGGGCAACTGCCGGACGACCAGGCCGAACTGTTGCGTAGTGAGTTGGCGATTCAGCGTGCGGTCGATACCCGGGGGCTTCCCCAGGGGGTGATTCACGGGGACCTGTTTCGCGACAATGCCCTGTTTGATGGCGACCGACTGGCGGGGGTAATTGACCTCTATGCGGCCTGTAACTCAAACCTGCTTTACGATCTGGCGATTTGCGTCAACGACTGGTGTGTCGAGGCGGGGGGAATGATTGACCCCGAGCGGGCAGCGGCGATGGTGGGCAGCTACCACGCCAAACGTGCCCTCACCGAGACCGAACAGCAGACCTGGCCGCTGATGATGCGCCGGGCGGCGCTGAGATTCTGGTTATCGCGCCTGTTCGATAAACATTTCCCCCGACCCGGGGAATTGACACGGGTGCTGGACCCGGACCATTTTCTGACTATTCTGCGGCGGCGTATAGAAGTCCCTGAAACGCTCACCGCGCTTTGTAATCGGCACCCTGCCCGGTAGTCTGGGGCCTTCGGGGGGAGATTCTAAGGCTTGAAATCGCTGGCGACATGGTTGAGCAGGTTTAATGTCTGGGTGGGCCAAACGGTCAGCTGGCTGACGTTAGTTATGGTGTTGATCACCTTCGCGGTAGTGGTATTGCGGTACGGTTTTAACCTGGGCTGGATCGGGTTACAGGAATCGGTCACCTACATGCACGCCCTGGTATTCATGCTCGGTGCCGCCTATACCCTTGCCGATGATGAGCACGTGCGGGTGGATATTATTTACAACCGCCTGGGCGAGCGGGCCCGGGCATGGGTTAACTGTCTGGGCGTGGTTTTGTTGCTGGTCCCGTTTTGTCTGCTAATTATTCTGGGCAGCTGGGATTATGTGGTCAGCGCCTGGGCGGTACGGGAAGGCTCCCCGCAGGCGGGGGGCCTGCCAGGCGTTTATCTGCTGAAGACGATTATTCTGATTATGCCGGGGTTGCTGCTACTGCAGGGGCTATCCCTGTTGCTGCGCCAGTTGCCGCTACTGTGGGGGCGCCGCTGATGGAGCAGGCCATAAGCCTGGCCATGTTTGCCACCGTCTGCCTGGTGTTGTTAGCGGGCTTTCCGGTGGCATTTTCGCTGGCCGGCACGGCCCTTGGCTTTGGCCTGATTGGCGGACTGCTGGGGGTATTTGACCTGGCATTTCTGCAGGCATTGCCGAATCGTCTCTATTCCACCATGACCAACGACACCCTGATTGCGGTGCCGCTGTTTGTGTTTATGGGGGTGCTGATGGAGCGCGCCCGCATTGCCGAGAGTTTGCTCGACAGCATGGCCATGCTGTTTGGTCGAATACGAGGCGGGCTCGGAGTATCGGTGATGCTGGTAGGCATGCTGATGGCGGCCAGTACCGGTATTGTTGGCGCTACCGTGGTGACCATGGGACTGTTGTCCATGCCCACGCTGATCAAGCGCGGTTATTCGCCGTCGCTTTCTGCCGGTACTATCTGTGCGGCGGGTACGCTGGGCCAGATTATTCCGCCGTCGATTATTCTGGTGCTGCTGGGGGATGTGATCTCTACCGCCTACCAGCAGGCGCAGTTACAGATGGGTGTCTTTGCGCCGAAATCAGTATCCGTTGGTGATCTTTTCCTGGGTGCCCTGGTGCCGGGGCTACTGCTGGTGCTGCTCTATATTATCTATTTACTGGGCATTGCCTGGCTTAAACCCGGTTCGTCGCCGGCAATGCCAAAAGAGTCGCTGCCGCCGGCCCGCGAGTTGTTCTGGAAGGTCGCTGTGGCCATGTTGCCGCCGTTGATTCTTATTGTCATGGTGCTCGGCTCCATCATTGCCGGCGCGGCCACGCCGACCGAGGCCGCTTCGGTGGGAGCGGTCGGTGCATTGCTGTTGTCAATGGCCAGGCGGGAGCTGGACCTGGCACTACTGAAAGAGGTGATGCGCAGCACTACCCGTATCAGCAGTATGGTGTTTCTGATTCTTATCGGCGCGTCGGTATTTTCGCTGGTATTTCGCGGTTATGGTGGTGACGAAGTGGTTCGCGACTGGCTCACCGGCCTGCCTGGCGGGGTGATCGGCGCCATGGTGGCGGTGATGCTGGTGATGTTCCTGCTCGGGTTTGTGCTCGACTTTATTGAAATAACCTTTGTGGTAGTTCCCATAGTCGGGCCGCTGCTGCTGGCGATGGGGCTTGACCCGATCTGGCTGGGGGTGATGATTGCCTTGAACCTGCAGACCTCTTTCCTGACGCCGCCGTTTGGTTTTGCGCTTTTCTACCTGCGCGGCGTGGCTCCACCGACCATCCGTACCGGTGAAATCTACCGCGGGGTGATGCCCTACATTGTTATTCAGGTGATTGCGCTGGGGCTGATTGCGCTGTTCCCGGCGCTGGTGACCTGGCTGCCGGGGCAGGTATTTAACTAGGTAGGCTTTAAGGCCCCTGGAGGACAACCGCTGATGAAAAGAAGAATTGGCTTTGCGTTTGCCCTGCTGGTGCCGGCGCTGCTGGTCCACGCCTGTGCAACCCGGCCGGTTGTCGAGCGGCCGGTTTCGGACCATTTTGATGGCGAGGTTTTCAGCAACTACGAGCCGGTAGAGCGAACCTTTAAACAGTTCATCAACTGGATGATGAACCGCAATCCCGGTGAATGGCCGGAATATCAGCAACGTCCGCCGGGGCCGAAACCCCTCCAGCGGGTCGAGGGTGAGCGGTTGCGGGTAACCATGGTGGGCCACTCCACCCTGCTCGTTCAGACCGCGGGACTCAATATTCTTACCGACCCCATCTGGTCGGATCGGGCCAGCCCCGTTAGTTTTGCCGGCCCCCACCGGGTGCATCCGCCGGGCATCGCCTTTGAGCAGTTGCCACCCATTGATCTAGTGCTGGTCAGCCACGGTCACTACGACCATATGGATATACCGACATTAAAACGCCTGTATGAGCGCTTCCAGCCACGGTTTCTGGTCGGTCTGGGGCAGGGCGTCTACCTGCAGCGCGCCGGGATCGAAGCGGTCACCGAACTCGACTGGTGGGACGAGTTTAGTGTCGCGGCCAATCATCAGCCGGATAAAGCCGCAACCATTACCGCAGTCCCCGTGCGCCACTGGAGTGCCCGCTGGATCGGTGATCGCAATCGCGCGCTCTGGGTCGGTTTTGTTATTGATGCCGGCAGCGGGCCGCTGTTTTTTGCCGGCGATACCGGTTTTGGTGATCATTTCCGGCAGATAGCGGAGCGTTTTGGCCCACCGCGGCTGGCCATGTTGCCCATCGGTGCCTATCTGCCGCGTCATTTTATGGTGCAGGCGCACACCTCGCCAGGGGATGCCCTCAAGGTGCATCAGCTAATGGAGGCCGGTACCAGCGTGGCGATGCACTTCGGCACTTTTCGGTTGGGTGATGACGGTGAAACCCAGGCTGTGGAACAGCTGCAAAAGCTGATCGCCGAAACAGAAAAACCGCTACGGCCTTTTCTGATTCCCCATTTCGGTGAACCCATAGAGATTAATTAAGGAGGCTCTGAAAAACTCTGGACGAAGTAGCGGGTGATTCGGGAGGTTCAG
>JAYNPV010000039.1:0-232 GCA_038113925.1 Gammaproteobacteria bacterium
TGTATTCGGTTAACCGCTTTCTGCACCGCCGGATCGATATCCTGTACCCCAAAACTGATGCGATTAAACCCCAGGGTTCGCAGTCCGGCAATCCCCGCCGGGTCGATCTCGCGCGGATCAATTTCGATAGAGTATTCGCCGCTGTCATCACCGTGCAAATTAAAGTGACTGGCCAGCTTTTGCCAAAGTTCAGCCCGCTGATCACTGTTGATATAGGTCGGCGTCCCGCCAC
>JAYNPV010000039.1:242-10752 GCA_038113925.1 Gammaproteobacteria bacterium
AACGCTCAATCTGCTCTGGGGTCAGATAAGTTGGCGTCCCGCCACCCCAATGCAGCTGGTCAACCTTTCGACCGGGATCGAACAACTGGCTCTGCAGTTCGATCTCCCGGTGCAGATCATCCAGATAAGGCAGCGCTCGTTTGCGGTTGGCGGTAATAATCTTGTTGCAGGCACAGAAATAACAGACCGTATTGCAAAACGGTATATGAACGTAAATTGATAAGGGCCCCGCGGCACGATTAGTGGCTTCTACCTGGCGTCGATACTCCGCTTCGCCAAAGCCTTCGTGGAATTGCACAGCGGTGGGATAAGAGGTGTAGCGTGGACCGGCTAGATCGTATCGAGCGATCAGCTCATCATCGAAGATCTGTTCAAGGAGCTGGTTACTGGACATGGCACCTGCCGGCTAAGCGATTATGGTTCACGGTCATTGGTTTTCGCTGTATTGGCTAATCATGCCCTGACAGATGGCTCCCTCCGGGTCGCTTTCGCAGGTGGTGAGAATCATGCCGCAGGCCGATTCCGCCATTTTCTGCATCCCCTCTACCATGCCCTTCATCGCCTCGTTATTGGTCTCCATTTTTGCCTCACCCACCTGCGCCATGCAGTCGTCATAGGCCTGCTGCACCGGATCTGCGCCACAACCGGCCATCAGCGACAGCGTCATAGCCACGGCTAGTACAAGGGTGGGTCGGGTCATTGAAATGCTCCTGCCTCTAACCGGTGCGAAACCGGCCAGCCTTTTTCGGGTAAAAGGGGATATTGTGCGCCCACCCGCAGTTCATGACCAGAACGCTGGGCCGATGATTTAGAATACTCTGTCCCAGCTGGCTGCTAAACCGGCTTCCATAGGGGTTTTTAACCGGCCAATAAAAATCAAGGCCGGACCTGAGATTATCCAAACAATAAATGTTTCCTGAGGAGGATATATGAGTGATGCCCCGCAACCTGCCTGGTGGCAACGCGCGCTGGAAGTACACGCCGACATCGGTCAGGTCGAGGTCGATGGCTGCCAGATTGAGTACCGTCTCTGGGGTGACCGCACTAAACCGGGGCTGATCCTGATTCATGGAGCCGCGGCCCATGCCAACTGGTGGGATTTCATCGCGCCATTTTTCGCCGAGGAGTACTGCGTGGTGGCCCCCCACCTGAGCGGGATGGGCAACAGTGATTATCGTGATGCCTACTCAAGCCCGATTTTTGCCGATGATGTCATGGGGGTTTATCAACAGCTTGGTCTGGACAATCGCACCATAGTTGTCGGCCACAGCCTCGGCGGGGCCGTCGCACTTACCCTGGCTGCCGAGCAGAAGGAGAAATTTCGCGCGGTAACGATGGTCGATAGCGCCATTTTCCCGCCAGGCGCGGATCTGCCGTTCGACCCCACCAAGGCTCCCTACCGGCCCAAAACCATCTGTGAGGATTATGAGACCGCCGCCGAGCGATTTTTCCTGCTACCGCCACAGCCCTGTGACCAACCCCATCTGCTGGACCATGTGGTGCGCCACTCCATCGCCGAGATGCAGGGGGGCTGGAGCTGGAAATTTGATGATCGGCTGTTCCTGAACATGACCCTGCACGATCAACACGCCGAGTTACAGAAGCTCAGTTGCGACCTCGCCTATATCTATGGCGAACATAGTCTGGTGGTATCGGAGCAGGTGATTAATTACTTGCGCGAAGCCTTTGCTGATACGGTTCCCATGGTGCAGATACCGGATGCCCATCACCACCTGCTGATAGACCAGCCACTGGCCCTGGTATCAACCCTCAGAACGTTGCTGTACAGCTGGCAATAATTAACCGGGCCGGCAGGCCCTAATAAAGCAGGGTCACGCCAATTGCGCCGAATTCCGACGGCGTCTGCTGGTGTTTGAACTCCTTGCTACGAAACACATTGGTGAAGGTGATGCGGAATCGGGAGAACATCAGGACCGCGCCCAGCTGGCCGTCCGCCACCCAGGTGTCACGATCGACCCGATGGCTGCTTTTGTAAGTGTTGCCATCCAGAAAAATATTTCGCCCCACCGCGCGGCCCTCTACACCGGCAAACAGATACCAGCCCCACTGGCCATTGTTGATCGTAAAGTAGTTGGAGCCAGGCTTGCTCGGTCGAATGGTGGGCGGCCCATAATCCATGGCTAGATTCTTACCGACTCGAAAGGTCAGACCAGCGGCCAGATGGGTAAAAACATTGCCCAGCGCACCCCCCACATGGGGGGTCATATCCCATTCCGCCCCTCGCTCGGCATCACCCAGAGGGAACACCCACTGGCGGTCGACCATCAGCGCCACGCCCGGCTCATCTTTAAGCTGGTTATCCCAGCCCTGGGGAATGGGCGAGTCGGTCTGCTTGTGAACCGCTCGTTGGACCTTATCCGCGCGGGCGCTGGGGCCGACAATGCCCAGGTTGATCTCCATCGAATCTATCTGCCGATAACCGGGCTTTTGCTGCTGCACTACCGCCCCCGCAGCCAGGTAGAGCCAGCCAGCATAGGGCCGATCATCGGCAATTAATCCAGACCGGCGAATATCCTCAGGCGTATAAATATTCTGGCCAAGCGCAGCATTAAAGCGCACATCGTCCACCTGGCCTGCTAACTGTGGCATCCAAGGCAGGGTTTTGGCGATACGACCGGTAAGACCCTGTACCCAGCCCAACTCATTGTCGGAACTCCAGCTAAACCGCGATCCGTGGGTATAGTGCTGGTCAGCGCCACTGCCCCAGAGGTCATTCTCAAACTGGGCGGTAAACTGACCGGCCTGAAGCGGAGCAGTGGCGAAGATGAACACACCAGTCATGGCTATTCTGGTTAACATAATTACTTAATCCTGCTTTCTAGTAAGCGGTCCATACTGTCCAAAACGGTCAACACAGGGTCTAACGCATGAGCGATTATGGTAGCCAGTCACTGCAACTTCATAAACAGCTAAGGGGCAAATGGGAAATTCACTCCCGCGTACCGCTGAAAAATCGTGACGATTTATCACGGGCCTATACACCCGGTGTCGCTACGGTTTGTGAGGCCATCGCCGTTGACCCGGCCGCCGCCTACCAGATGACCATGAAAGGCAATAGTGTCGCCATTGTTTCCGATGGGTCCGCTGTCTTGGGGCTGGGCAACATTGGCGCCCGCGCGGCGCTACCGGTGATGGAAGGCAAGGCCATTTTGTTCAAGGCCTTCGCCGATATTGACGGCGTACCCCTGGTCGTCGACACCCAGGAGAGCGAGGCCATCATCAACACGGTTCGCAACATCGCCCCGACCTTCGGCGGAATTAATCTTGAAGATATTGCCGCGCCGGCCTGTTTTGAAATTGAGGATGCCCTGCAGGATCTGGGGATTCCGGTTTTCCACGATGACCAGCACGGTACCGCTATCGTGCTGCTGGCAGCGTTAATCAACGCCAGCAAAGTCACCGGAAAACCGCTGGAACAGATGAAAGTGGTGATCAATGGAGCCGGGGCGGCGGGCAGTGCCATCGCAAAGCTACTGAGGTGCGTCGGTCACGACCCCAACATCTGCGTGCCGGTAAAAGAGATTTTGATCTGTGATTCCCGAGGCATTATCAGTGCCGACCGGGACGATTTGAGCAGCGCAAAAAATCAACTGCTCGCCTTTACCAATTTAAATAATGTCAGTGGTTCCCTGCAGGACGCGCTGGTCGATGCTGACCTTTTTATTGGTGTATCCCGGGGCAACCTGCTCAGCGCGGATGACATCCGTACCATGAACCGTGACCCCATCATTCTGGCCATGGCCAATCCCATCCCGGAGATCATGCCGGAGGTTGCCCTGGCCGCTGGCGCTGCGGTAGTGGGCACCGGTCGTAGCGATTTTCCCAATCAGGTTAATAATGTGCTGGCGTTTCCCGGTATTTTTCGCGGCGCACTGGATGCCGCTGCGGCTCGCATTAGCGAGTCGATGAAAATCGCCGCCGCTCACGCCCTCGCCGACGCGGTTAAACAGCCCACCGCCGAGATGATATTGCCCGATCCGCTGGATCACACGGTGGCCTACCTGGTGGCCGATGCCGTGAAAGCCGCCGCAATCGCCGAAGGCATTGGCCATGAACCGACCAATTGCTAACCCTGGGGAACTTCTTCCCCCCGCATTGACCTAATCCGAACAGCCCACTCGCCAAGCCCAGCAGGAGATAATTATGAACCACTCGAAAAACCGGATATTTGGCGTTACAGCCGCCAGCTTTGCTCTGGTCGTACTGTTCAGCGCTCCCCTGGCCGCTGAAAAACAGGGTGATGGCACCCGGCCCCACGGAAAAATGCACCACAAAATGTGGTCCAAAATGGACAGTGACGGTGACCGGCGGATAAGTCGTGACGAATTCGTGAATTTTCAGACCGAACGCTTCGATAAAATGGATAGTAACGGTGATAACTTCGTTGATGCCGAAGAACTTAAAACTCACCACCAAAAAATGAAAAAGAAATTCAAGGAAGCGTTTGAGCGGCGTCAGCAGGAGCTGACCAGGGAGGAATAACGGCCGGCAGCGGCTAATCCGCCCTTACCGCAGATTAGTTGGCGCTAAACCCGCGCAACATTTCTATTTCATCCGCCCAGCGGTCGGGATTGGGGGTTTCCAGTACCAGTGGTATATGGTCAAAACGCGCGTCTGCCATTATGTACTTGAAGGGCGCCAGACCAATTTCGCCCTCACCCAGCGATTCATGGCGATCGACACGGCTATCAAGGGGCTTTTTTGAGTCATTCAAGTGCATTCCACGCAGATACTCAAACCCTACCAGCCGCTCAAACTCGGCAAAGGTCTCCGCGCACGCCTGCTGATCGCGCAGGTCATACCCGGCAGCAAACAGATGACAGGTATCCAGGCAAACGCCCACCCGGCTCTTGTCATCAACCTGGTCGATAATGGTCGCCAGCTGCTCAAGGCTAAAGCCGAGATTACTGCCCTGACCGGCAGTATTTTCGATCACGGCGACCACGCCATGGGTGACTGCCAGCGCCTGATTAATCGATTCGGCAATGGTCGCCAGGCAGCTTTCGGGATCGGTTTTTTTAAGGTGGCTGCCAGGGTGAAAATTAAGTAGCTTTAACCCAAGCAGCTGACAGCGCTCGATTTCATCGATAAAGGCGGCACGGGACTTCTCCAGCGGCTCCAGCTCCGGATGGCCCAGATTAATCAGGTAGCTATCGTGGGGTAGCACCTGGTCACTGCTAAAGCCCGCCTGTTCGCAGCGCTCCTTAAAAGCGCTGATTGACTCTGCGGTTAATGGCTTGCCCTGCCACTGGCGCTGGTTTTTGGTGAACATCGCAAACGCGTTGGCACCGATCTGTTCGGCATTCGCCGGCGCATTCTCTACCCCCCCGGCCGTACTGACGTGGGCACCGATATATTTCAAGCGTGATCTCCCTGGGCTGAATTAACGGATAACTCCTGGCGGCTTTCAAACAACTGATTACAGCCACACCAGGGACAGAACCAGCGGTTGCGCTCAACCGGCGCATCCCCGATCGACCACCATTTTTTACATTCGACGCAGCTAAAATGGTGCAATCGTTCCAGGCTACGAGCCCCAAAACCGGACTGATCGGGGCGGGTTTGGAGACGCTTTACCATAGAGCTAACTCCTCGTTTAGGACCGCCTATAATAAAGCTTCAACGATTCATAAGCTTCATTTGGAGTTGTTAATGTCCAGAATAATTGGCCTGCTCGGGCCACTGAGCGCAATGGTTGCAGTCACTCTCGGCGCGTTTGGTAGCCACGGCCTGCGCGGCCAGCTCGATGACTACCTGCTTGGCATCTACCAGACTGCGGTGCAGTACCATTTTTATCACGCCCTCGGGTTAACATTAATCGCCCTGGCGCTGCGCCATCAGCCACTGAACCGATTACTGCAATGGAGCGGTTCACTGATGTTTGCCGGCACGCTTCTATTCAGCGGTTCACTCTACCTGCTGGCGCTGACCGGCAGTCGTTGGCTGGGCATGATTACGCCAATGGGTGGCCTGCTTTTTATTGTCAGCTGGCTACTTTTTGCCGTTGCGCTCTATCGCTCACCAGACCTGGATGACCGCGCCTGACCATGCTGAAGAAAATCATTTCCGGCGGCCAGGCCGGGGTGGATCGTGGTGCCCTGGATGCGGCCCTGCAGCTGGGGATTGAGTGCGGCGGCTGGTGCCCGCGGGGGCGTCGGGCAGAAGATGGCCCCATCGCCGACCACTACCCGCTGACAGAGACCGATGCGACCCGTTATGAGCAGCGCACCGAGCTCAATATCATCGACAGTGACGCGACCTTGATCATCACCGGCGGACGCCTGCAAGGCGGCACCCGGCTAACCCAGGAGCTCGCCCTGAGCCACGACAAACCCTGCCTTATCATCGACCTGCGCCAACCGGTGGAGCCGGTTCAAATCACTCAGTGGCTAACCGCCCTGCAAATTAGCACCTTGAACGTGGCCGGACCCCGGGAGAGCAAACAGCCGGGAATTGCCGATAAAACCCGTGAATTAGTAGTGGATTTGCTTAAAACGCAGCTAACTATTCAGCAATCCTAAATAACAACTAGTGCAAAACCGATTGATTCGGTGGGCCAAACAGGGCGATCGCCGCCTGCTGATCAAAGCGATAAACCTGGTTACAGAATTCACAATCAACCGCCACTTCGCCCTCCTGCGCCAGGGTCTCTTCGATCTCCTGGCGTCCCAGCGACACCAGCATGTCGGCGACCCGCTGGCGCGAACAGCCACAATGGAAGCGGAACCCCTGCGTCGGCAGCAGCTGCAGTGTTTCCTGATGGTATAGCCGGTAAAACAGCTGCTCTGCAGGGAGGGTCAGTAACTCTTCATCGGTCACCGTCTCGGAGAGGTACTGAAGCCGCTCCCAGCTATCCGGCTCGCGCTCGCCGGGAAGCTGCTGCAGCAAAAAACCGCTCGCCCGCTGGTCACTGGTGGTCAACCAGAGTCGGGTGGGCAGCTGCTCAGAGTCGCGGAAGTAGCGCTCAAGTACGGTGGCCACCTTGTCACCCTCCAGCGAGACGATGCCCTGGTAGCGTTTACCTTTGGCCGATTCGGTGGTCATCACCAGCAGGCCACCGCCGGTGAGGGCCTGCAGATCACCGCTGGCGGCAAAGGGCTCAGACCAACGTGCCAACCCGCGCATATTGCCATCGGCAGCACACTCGATAGCGACCAGGGTTAATGGCCCCTGACCGCGGATCTCCAGCTTTAATTGACCATCGTTTTTGATAGTGGAAGCCAGCAGGGCTGCTGCGGCCATTAGCTCCCCCAGAATCGATTCTATGGCCGGCGGATAATGGTGGCGCTCAAGCACGGCTCGCCAGGTCCGGTCCAGCTGAACCATGCTCACCCGGCTACTGGCAGCGCTGAACAGCCCGCGGGTTAAACAATCCTGAGTGTCTGATTTTTCTGCCATGGATCCGCCTGCTGAGTCAGGGCCTGTTAACCCCATCAAAAAGGCGCGCGATTATAGGTCATCAGTAGCGCTTAGTAACCCGGTAACCCCGATCCTGCAGCTGCTGTAGCAGGCCGAGCTGCCCCGGCAGGTGCAGGGCCCCCACGGCGACAAAGGCATTTCCGCTCTGCAATATCGGTAATAACCGTTCCACCATTCGATTATTGCGATCATCCAGCAATCGACCTTGCAGGATTTTTTTCAACCGGGGGCGCTGCGCCAGGTGCAGGCCGGAGAGGCGCACCAGCTGGTCGAGATTACGGTTCATGTAAGCGACCAGCAGCTCGCCGAGGTAGACATCAAACTCCAACGATGCCAGCACCGATTCATGGAGAAATTCCACCTGCTGCTCCAGCGCCATATCGTCAAACACAGCAATCTGTTCCTCAAGAGTTTCGAGGCCAACCACCGGCTTACCGACAGCACGGGCATCAAGGGCCAATTGTTGGTCGAGTACCGGCCGACCCGAGGGCCGGGGGGTGAACAGCAAGGTGGCCACTGCCCAGGGCTTTAGCCGCAATAACTGCTGGTCGATATCACGACCATGTGCGGCGTGGAGCACCCGCGCGTACAAACTCTGGCCAATCAGGTCTGGCAGCCGTTCGTTACCGGTCAACGCCATGCGCCTGGCAACTTCAAGGTAGTCGCCGGGTCGAGTCACCACCTCGACCACCAGTTGTTCTGCGTCGTCAAACACGCGCTGCACCGGCGAGGGCAACTGACTGACCAGAGGGTCGCCCAGATGGATGGTGCCGAATAGATGGCTGGTAACGCCGCCGGGGGTGTCGATCTGCCACAGAAGCCCATGGCGGGCATCCAGCGCAGCGGGTGGAACAACAGCGGCAGGTTCTGCCGCTGTTTGAGCCATTAAACGACCGCTGAGCAGTAATCCGCCGAGCAGCCCCGCCAGCAAGGGCCGAAACCCGGGCGGGTTAATCGCTGACTTCAACCCCTTTCCAGAAGGCCAGGTAGCCGGTGATCTGTTTGGCAGCCTCAAGGGGTGCCGGGTAATACCAGGCGGCGTCGCGGTTGATCTCGCCGCCGACCTGCAGGTGGTAATAACTGGCATCGCCCTTCCAGCCGCAATGCGAGCGGGTATCACTGGGTTGCAGGTAGTCACTATTCACCGATGCCGCAGGAAAGTAGTGATTGCCCTCAATCTCCACGGTTTGATCACTCTCTGCCAGCACTACGCCGTTCCAGGTCGCTTTCATATCACTCTCCTCCAGACCATGAGATCACGCTGAAACTTCATGAGCCGGACCGACATGATCCGGCAGACGAATCTCTTCTACCAGTTCCTGCACCTGCCGGGGCGGCGGTGCGGTTAATAGTGACAGGCCCACGGTCACCGCAAAATTAATCAGCATGCCGAGGGTACCTATGCCCTCGGGCGAGATGCCGAACAGCCAGTGATCAGCATTATTAAGCTCGGGATGCATGAATTTGAAATAGATGATGTAGGCGCTGGTAAAGCCAATGCCGGTGATCATGCCGCTAATCGCGCCGATATTGTTTGCCCGTTTCCAGAATATCCCCAACAGGATAGCCGGGAAAAACGAAGCTGCTGCCAGACCGAAGGCAAAGGCCACCACCTGGGCGACAAACCCCGGCGGATTGATGCCGAAATAGCCGGCGACGCAGACCGCCAACCCCGCTGCCGTGCGCGCGACCAGCAGTTCGGCCCGTTCGGAGATTCTGGGTAGAAAGGTTCTTTTCATCAGATCATGGGCGACGGCGGTGGAGATCACCAGCAGCAACCCCGCCGCGGTAGAGAGCGCCGCCGCAAGACCACCAGCCGCCACCAGGCCGATCACCCAGGCCGGTAGCTGGGCAATCTCCGGATTGGCCAGCACCATGATGTCACGGTCAATGGTGAGTTCGTTTTCCACCGGGCTGGCCGGCCCGGTGTATTGAATGCGGCCGTCGCCATTTTTGTCATCAAATTTGATCAGCCCGGTGGTTTCCCATTTACTGAACCATTCGGGGGCCTCGGCATAAACCGTGTCAGGAATAACAGTCAGCAGATTGGTGCGGGCAAAGGCTGACAGCGCCGGGGCAGTGGTATAGAGCAGGGCGATAAACAGCAGCGCCCAGCCGGCGCTGCTGCGGGCGCCGGATACTTTGGGCACGGTATAAAAACGCACCAGTACGTGGGGGAGCCCGGCGGTGCCAACCATCAGCGCGGCGGTAATAAAGAACAGGTCCTGAGTACTTTTGGCCCCACTGGTGTAGGCGGCAAACCCCAGCTGCTGACTGAGGCCATCGAGTTTATCCAGCAGATAAACCCCGCTGCCATCGGCCAGGGTGGAGCCAAAACCTACCTGCGGGACCGGCTGGCCGGTGATCATCAGCGACAGAAAAATGGCCGGCACCATAAACGCGAAAATCAGTACGCAATACTGGGCTACCTGGGTATAGGTAATGCCCTTCATGCCGCCCAGTACGGCGTAGAAAAAGACGATGCCCATGCCGATCAGCACCCCTTCGTTAATGCCCACATCGAGGAATCGGGAAAAGACAATACCCACCCCGCGCATCTGCCCGGCAACGTAGGTGAAGGAGACGAAAATAGCGCAGAACACCGCCACCACCCGAGCCACCTGGGAGTAGTAACGGTCGCCGACAAAATCAGGCACCGTATATTTGCCGAACTTGCGCAGATAAGGCGCAAGCAGCAGTGCCAGCAGCACATAACCGCCGGTCCAGCCCATCAGATAGACACTGCCGTCACGACCCATAAAAGAGATGATGCCAGCCATGGAGATAAAGGAGGCGGCACTCATCCAGTCTGCGGCGGTGGCCAGGCCATTGGTAAGGGGTGAAACCTGACCACCCGCCACATAAAACTCCCCGGTAGAAGCGGCGCGCGACCAGATAGCGATGCCTATGTAGAGCGCAAAGGAAAGCCCTACCATGACAAAAGTCCAGGCCTGAACCGTCATACGCCCGGCTCCTGCTTACGGGCCTCAAACCGTTTATCGGCTCGATTCATCAACCAGACATAAGCAAGGATCAACAACAAAAAACAGTAGATTGAGCCCTGCTGAGC
>JAYNPV010000039.1:10762-15250 GCA_038113925.1 Gammaproteobacteria bacterium
ATACGAATCTGGTTGAGCTGGTCAACAAACAGAATGCCGCAACCGAAAGAGACCAGGAACCAGATAGTAAGCAACCCGACCAGATAGCGCAGGTTGGCCCGCCAGTAGGCGTGACGGCGATCGCGTGACATGACTCTCTCCCTGAAGGCTTATGGCGCTGCTGACCCGCTGCGGCAACGGGTCGTGAGCCGAGACCGGCTTATCTTATCAATTGCGGTCCGGCCTTAGGGAGTATTGCTGGCTGCTAGTTTCGATAGCGACGGGCTATCCAGTAATCGAGACTCAGATAACGACCGCCACCGATGAAGAAGAGCACCATCAGCATGACCAGATAGGTGGCTGCAAACTCGATACCGTTATTAAGAATAACAAAAGAGCCCTTCTCGGTGAGCCAACTGTAATTGCCATGTTCCTTGAGCAGGGAGCGCCCGGCGGCCAGCCGATCGGCCGCACCGAGAACCCGTTCGTTGGCGAACGGGGCGGAGGCATCGGCGATGACCTGCCAGCCGTGTTGCCAATGGACGGTGATTATCGCCACCAGCATGGTTACCATCAGGGGAATGGAAATCCAGCGGGTGGCCAGGCCAGTAGCCAGCAGCAGGGCGCCGGCCAGTTCTGACCAGCCGGCGAGAAAGGCCATCAGCTCGGGCATGGGCATCCCCAGGCCCCAGTCCGGATTACCGAACCAGGCAACGGTGGCATCGGTGGGCATCAGCCAGCCGAACCAACCATCATTCTCTACAGTGGCATCCATAAATTTGATTTTCTGAGTCCCCGCCATCCAGAACACCGGCACCAGATAGGCACGTAGTAATAGCGGTCCCAGAAAGTCCAGCGCTCGACTACGATCAAGCAGATTCTGAAAAGAATTAAGTAGCCCGATCATGGCTATCTCCTCCACAAGTTCAACAACAAAGTTCAGCCTGCCTAATGGCGACAAGCGTCTGAATTAACCGCTTTTAGAGACCGGATATGGCTGCTAAATATTGCGAAAAACCAAGAAAATAGGCAGAAATTCTGAAAAGTGGTTAACAATTGGCCCCCGACCGGCGGCCCTGCCAGACCCGCCTAAAGCCGATGGCTACCTATAATGACACCCCGGGAGATAAGCTCTCGCAGGGTCTGCTCGCCGCCGTCGACCACCTGCTGCAGGGCCAACTGTGGAAAACTGCTGGCTATCTGCTCCAGCAACTGCCGGGCGGTAAGGGGTTCCTGCAGGCGCAGCTGATCGATTAATAACCAGGTCAGGGCGTTGATCTCCATGAACTGGACGTCATATTCCGCGTCGCGATATATCAGTAGAAAGGTCTGCTCTGATGGAGGCTCACCGGGCAGGTAATCGGGGCCGATCTGATGGACCGGATAGTCATATCGCAGAGGCCAGGCGTTGGCAGATACCTGCGGTAGGGTATCAAGCAGGTCGCCCGCGCAGAACTGGACCGCCGGGTCATCTTCGGCGACCGCTATCGCCAATTCGCTCCATTCATAATGTGCCAGCTCTTCGGCATAGGGGAATTCGGCCAGCGCATCGGGCTGGGTTGCCCGCAACCAGGTGAGAAATTCACGGCCAATTTCGAGGAAATAGGGCGTCTGGCAGGCATGTTCGGTAACAAAGGATCGGGCCAGCTGCTGCCACCGCTGGTCACCGACTATCTCGTTGAGCACCGGAAAATTGTGGTCCAGGAATCCCTTTATATTATTGAAAACCAGCCGTCCGTAGACCTGCGCTCGCTCGCGACTCACTTCAGCAGGCAGCAGGGACTCATCACCTGAGCGAAGGTAACCGGCGAAATCGCGCTGTAGCTGCTGAAAATCGCTAGCGCTCTGCACGCTGGCGCTCCCTGGCCTGATTGGCCTGGTAGAGTTCGGTTATTTTGGCCAACTCGGGCAACAGTTCCTCCAGGGGCGGAATCTCAAAATCCCGCTCCAGCAGGGTGGGCATCGAGCCAAACTGACGGTAAGCGCTCTGCAATAGCTGCCAGCTTGGTTGCGCCACCTGCGCCCCGTGAGTATCTATCAACAGCTCCGCCGACTGGCGGTAATGGCCCGCCTGGTGAATATAGGCGATGCGCTCGGCCGGCATCGCCGCCAAAAACGCGTCGGCATCGTACTGGTGGTTAACGCTGTTCACATAAATATTGTTCACGTCCAGCAACAGCTGGCAGTCAGCCTCGGTTAGCACATTGCGAATAAATTCGAGTTCGTCCATCTGCTTACCGGGTGCCGCATAATAGGAGACATTCTCGATAATCAATGGTCGTTCGAGAATATCCTGCACCTGGCGGATGCGGTCAGCGGTAAACCGCACCGCCTCGTCGGTAAATGGAATAGGAATCAGATCGTAAAGCTGGCCATCAATGCTGTTACTGCTCAGGTGCTCGCTGTAGGCCACCACCTGGTGTTGGTCAAGGAACTGTTTGATCCGTTTTAACAGCAGCTCGTTAAGGGGATCGGGGCCACCCAGTGAGAGCGACAGACCATGGCAGAGCAGGGGGCGCTGCTCGGTGATTTGCCGAAATTTTCTGCCCAGACGTCCGCCGACACCGATCCAGTTTTCCGGGGCCACCTCAAAAAAATCGATCGCCTCCGGTATCCGGTCAAGCAGCGGGTCCAGCAGGACCCGCCGCAGACCCAGACCCGCGCTGCCAATGTCAGCTAACTGAGTCGTCGTACTCATTTCCTGTTAACAGAACCGGATCAGCCAGCACCGCCGCATTTACCCTCGCCGCAGCTACCTTCCTTGGCACCTTTTTCACCGCCACAGCTGCCTTCTTTTGCGCCTTTGTCACCGCCGCACTTACCTTCACCGCAGCTGCCTTCCTTCGCGCCTTTATCGCCACCACATTTACCTTCACCGCAGCTGCCTTCCTTGGCGCCTTTATCGCCACCGCATTTACCTTCTCCGCAGCTGCCTTCGGCCGCCAGCTGCATGTATCCACCGTCAAGGGAGTTCAACTGAAAGGGGTTGGCGGACGCGCCTGTGGAGAGCGCCCCGGCGGAAGCCCCCAGGGTAAGCGCCACGGCAACGGCTTTGGCTACGGGGACTTTACGAATCTGTTTTTCATCTGCACTCATGGTTGATACTCCTGACTGAATAAAAAGTTTCTATAAATTAACAAGTTCCACCGACAAGCAGTATTGTCTCCATCGTCAGAAAAAACAATCGCCCGCTCGTACAGCTAATAAAGACCCAGGTGGCCCGGCAAATGTTTCAGGAGGCAGCGGTTTTTTTTAAGGCGATGCCAGAAGGGCATCTGTGTAGCAGGAGGGGATGGTGGCAATGGGTGGATTCGAACCACCGACACCGGCATTATGAGTGCCGTGCTCTAACCAACTGAGCTACATTGCCATTTCTGCAGGGCGCGTAGTGTACCAATAACCGCTTGTGCCGTTCCAACTTATCGCCCCTGGTTTCAGCCGGTTAAATATTTTCTCTCCACTGCCGCCAACCTGTGTATCCACCCATTTACCATCAGGACACAGAGTGAGCAGTCAACCCACCGACCCCGCCGATCTTGAACTTCGATTCCGAGAGGTCAATCGTGCGCGTTTGGACCGACTTCAGGAACTGGTCTCCGCGCGCCAGTGGGATCTGTTGAGCTGCATCCCTGCACTGCTGTACCTGAACCATGCTGATCTTCCGGGATACGTGGATGACAACACCCCCTGTGGAATACGCAATCACCCACTGGAAACCGCGACGGTCAATGTGCTGACCAAACTGGTGCAAGGCTACCGATACCAACCCACGGCGGCCCGAAAACTGGACATTGTGTCCCTGTTCATGATGGGTAGCAGTGGCAGCATCGCCTTTAGCGCCACCAGCGACTTCGATATCTGGGTCTGTATTGATCCGACGATGGCCGGCCCGGAACGCGAGAAGTTGCAGCAAAAATGCTCCCGCATCGAGACCTGGGCGGATCAATTTGGCCTGGAGGTCCATTTTTTCCTCGTTGATCAGCAGCAATTCCGGGCAAAAGGTGAACTGACACTCTCCAGCGAAAGCAGCGGTTCCGCCCAACGCTATTTATTGCTGGAAGAGTTCTATCGTACGGCGATTTTTATGGCCGGGCTGCCCCCGCTCTGGTGGATTGTGCCAGCTGAACAGGAATCCAGTTATGACGGATTTACCCGTAGTCTGGATCGCTGGCCCAACATCAAAGCAGAGAACTACATTGATTTTGGCCCGCTCGAGGACATCCCGGTGGAGGAATTCACCGGCGCGGGTTTATGGCAGGTTTTCAAGGGTATCGATTCACCCTATAAATCGGTGATGAAGATGATCCTGATGGAAGCCTATATCGACGAGCACCCCCATACCCAATTGGTAAGCCTCAGTTACAAACAGCGGGTTCAGCAGGGGATTACCGAACTGGAACGCCTTGACCCCTACCTGCTGATGTTCGAAAAGGCCGAGGCCTATCTCCTTGGCAGCGATCAGGAAGTGCGCGCCGAACTGTTACGCCACTGCTTCTACCTGAAGATTGG
>JAYNPV010000039.1:15260-16156 GCA_038113925.1 Gammaproteobacteria bacterium
CCGGCTTAGCGAGCGCCCGTCGCTGCGGACACCCCGCAGTGATTTGCGTCGTGGACTGATGCAACAGTACGTCCAGTCATGGGGTTGGTCCCCGGCCAAACTGGCGTTGCTCGACCATCGATCCCGATGGCCGATCAGTGAAATTATGGGCGAAACCCGGAACATTCACCGCGAATTAAGTAACAGCTATGCGCAGTTATCGCGCCTGGCGTCACAAAGAAGCTCATCGACCGCCATCAGTCAATCGGATCTGCACGTACTGGGGCGTCGCATCTATGCCGCCCTGGAACGCAAGCCAGGGAAGATTGAAATTATTAATCGTAACCAGAGTCTGATCGCCCCGGAGACGGCCCTGACGATCAGGAAAGCCCTGAACCAAAGCGGCCAGGCCGTCTGGTTACTTTACGATCACCCCAACCCGGACGGACAAAGCCGTCCGTTAAAGCGATTTTTTACCCTGATAGAGCTGGTTCTCTGGTGCTGGTTAAACGGCATAACCGAGCGCAATACCCGATGGCTCATGGACAGCGAAAAAACTCACACCAGTGAACGGGAAATCATCGCGCTGCTGCGTTTCTTTCGTCAGCAACTGCCCTTGCCCGATGTCCTAACCACCAACACCGACGATCTGGCGAAGCCATTGCGCTATACGCAACTGCTCGTGCTGGTCAATTTCGGCTACCAGCCGTTTGCGGACTATTCCCGTAAGGGCCTGCGGCTGGCCAGCTCTCGTTCTGACCCCCTGAGTCATGGGGACTCCAGGCTTAATACCGTCAGGAAGCTGGACCTGATTTACCGCTCGGCCTGGGGGGAAATTACCACTCGCAGCATGGTCGGCGAAGATGCCCTGGCAAACGCCATGCATCATTACCTGACCGAGCTCTGCGTCCATGAAC
>JAYNPV010000040.1:0-5730 GCA_038113925.1 Gammaproteobacteria bacterium
GTTCAGTTCCGTCTGGCGCCCTGCCTGGATGAGCCGCTGCCCCGATCAGGCCATCGTGCGAAAAACCATCGGCCAGATGCTTGAAGAGCTGGTCTACGATAAAGGCATTGAGGCACCCCACACCAAAATCCTCTGGGAAATGGGGCGTACCATCGGCCTCACCGATGAACAGCTCAACAATGCTCAACCAGTCCCCAAGGTTGATCTTTACAACAACATCACCGAAAACCTGTGCCGCCAGCGCCACTGGATTATCGGCTGGCTTTCCACTTCGCTGGAAGAGTTCGTGCTCACCGCCTACGAAGGCCAGACCAGCATGGACTATCGAAAATGGCAGTCTGATCTCGGCCTGACTGAAAAACAGGTATTTTTCTTCTCCTATCACCAGATGGCCGACCTTGAACACGCCGGTAAAAAAGTCTGGCGTCCCATCCGCAATCACGTCACCACCGACGAGCTGGCAGAAGATGTCCTCAATGGTCTCGACACCGCTCTCCATGCGGCTTCACTGTTTTACGAAGGTATAAAAACTCTGGGCGAAGAGCTGGATGCCGCCGGGGCTTCCATCCCTACTGCCGCCTGACAAACCGATTCAATACTTACTATATAGAGAGGAATCACCATGGCCTCAGCCAACGAAATTAAAGCCAACATCACCCGCATTCTCGACCAGGGGGCCGAAGCGGTTAATCAGGTCATCCAGGCCTATATTGCCCATCGTACCCCGGAGCGGGACATGAACTGGCTCTGCCTGCAAATGGGTAAGGAATTTGGTGCCATCATGCTGCATTCGGATAAAGCTAAAGAGGCGATTCGTAACGGTGCGGATGGACGCGAGATGGATCACTACTTCGAAACTGTCAAAGAAGAGGTTGCCCACTTTCAGGCTTATTACAATCTGGTAAATCGCACCATCGGCGAAAACACCGAGATCCCGGTGCCCGACATTTACCGTTATGTCGTTGCCAACGTGGAAAACGGCCAGATGTCCCTGGACGATTCAATGCTGGCAATGAAAGACCGCTGGCCCGAGCACCACAAATACCTGGCTGGCCACGTGCCCTACATTAAAACCCAACATCCCTGGGTAGCTAAAATTTTTGGCGCCACCCTCGAAGGGGCTGCCGGCGGCTGGCACTGGTGCATGAGTCAGCTGCCGCCCCATGACGATTTCTTCAAACAGGCGGCGAAGTTGCAGGAAGGTATCGCCATCGACGAGCTAGAGCACGGCCCCGAAGAACTCGCTGCCCTTTGTGATGAATATTCCGACGATTTCGGCGTCGACCTTGGCGAGCTGTACAGGCAGTTGCGCCTGGCCCGCTGTCAGGAAGTACGCCAGCGCAATGAGCAGTTTCTGGACCCGCTCAGCGATGCCGAGGTAGAAGAAATCTGTCAGTCATTGATCAATGACACCCTGGATGGGTTTAATCTCTACAGCAAAGCTGCCTGATTACCCACTTAGACCTTTAAGGAAGCCGTCCCGATGAATGCTCCCCGTAATCCACTTGAAGATGTCTACTACTGGCCAAAAGCCATCAACGAAGTTCCCAAAGAGATATTTTTAAGGGAAGACATTTACCAGCTGGAGTTGGAGAAACTGTTCAATGGTCCGCTATGGCATCCCGTGGCCCACGTCAGCGAAGTTCCTAATCCGGGCGATTACAAAACCTCCTACCTGGGCGAGGTGCCGATACTGGTGATTCATGGCGAAGATGGTCAGGTAAGGGTATTTCAGAACGCCTGCACCCACCGCGGCACCATGCTGGTGACCGGCTTCATGGGCAATAAACCGGAGTTTGAGTGCCCCTACCATCGCTGGATTTTTGATGGAACGGGCGCTTTACGGGTCTGCCCGGGTGACGATAACTTCCCCGAGGATTTCAATAAACAGAAATTTCACCTGGAAGAGATCACCACCGAAAACTTCCTCGGCCTGCTGTTTATTACGCTTGATCCGCAGAATGCGCCGCCGCTTCTGGACACGCTGGGCCGTACCGCTGAACACTTGGAGCAGACGCTCGGCGGTGATGGTCGGCTGAAACTACTGGGTTACCAGAAGGTCACCTATAACGCTAACTGGAAGGCATATCGCGACAACGACGGCTATCATCCACCCCTGCTTCACGCAGCCTTCAGGCTATTAAACTGGCAAGGCGGCGGCGGGTTCTGTGCCGTTGAAAAAAATGGCAACCTTGCCCTGGTATCGCAGCTGAAAGAGTCGGAAAAAAACGGCTTTCTCAAAGACGAGAGCATTCTTGACTTTAAAGGGGTCGACCCGTCCCAGGGTTCCTATGTCATTTTGCCGAGCTTGCTGACTGTGGCCACCAAACACCTCGACATGATTAACATTCGCTTTCCCATGCCACGGGGCGTGAATCAGACCGAAGTTCACTGGGCCTATTTTGCCCACGAAGATGACGACGAGGAGATGGTCAAACATCGCCTCAATCAGTCATCCAACCTGCTTGGCCCCAGCGGACTGGTCAGCCTGGAGGACGCCGCCGTTTTTCATCGTATTCAAAAAGCGGCCACCACCTCCCCCAGCTCATCCTATTTCCTCAAGGGAATTGTGGAGGGTATGGATCCTTATAACGGTGCCCAGAATGACGAAGTCGCCAACACTGTCTGGTGGGAGTATTACCGTGATCAGATGGGATTTCCGCGCAACACCAGCTAGCGCCCGCCTGAGCGCATTGCAGACCACACAGTAGCGGCGGGAGTCAGTGCCTGCGGACACACAGACCACCCGCTCGGCAACATAGTCCACCAGGTTTCACGGAGGAGAAGGACAATGAATGCACCCTCATCCACGCCCGGCCTCGCCGCATGCCAGATTGACTGGCCCGACGGCCTGAATAGTGTCCCCGCGTCCATTTTCAGTCGCGAAGATATTTATCAGCTGGAACTGGAAAAAATTTTTTACGGCCCCATCTGGCACCCGGTGGCCCACGTCAGCGAAATCGCTGAACCCGGGTCGTTCAAGACCTTCCAGATTGGCGAAATACCACTGATAATCAATCGGGATATTGACGGGAATTTCCACACTTTCCTCAACGTATGTACCCATCGCGGCGTCATGGTTGAACCAAAAAGTTCCGGCATTAGACGCAACTTCAACTGCCCTTACCACGGCTGGGGCTGGAACAGCGCCGGCGAACTCACCGCCTGTCCGCAGTCAGAAGATTTTCCGCCCTCTTTTAAAAAGGAAGACCATGCCTTGCAGCAGATACGTTGTGAAAACTTTGAGGGCTTGCTGTTTGCCACTTTCAGTGACGACACCCCCCCTCTGCAGGACTGGCTGGCAGGGGTTGCGGGCCCACTGAAATATGCCCTCGGTGATGGCGAACCCCTGCAATTTCTCGGTTATCAGAAAACCACCTACAACTCCAACTGGAAAGCCTACCGAGACAATGATGGCTACCACGTTGCCCAGCTGCATGCCGCTTTTCGCCTGCTTAACTGGCAAGGCGGCCAGGGCAAGCAGGTGGTCGATCAGTACGGCAACATGAGTGTAGTGGCCGAGCTCAACCCCGCCTCGGCCGGCCACTTCCTCAAAGATCCCAGCGTGGTGGAGTTTCGGGGTTCGGACCCGAGCCGTGGTGCCAATATCATTGTCACCAATCCGGTGACCCTGACCACCCGGCACATGGATATGTTCAATATCCGTTTTGTGATCCCGCGGGGCGTAAATGAAACCGAAGTGCACTGGGCCTACTACGCCAAGCAGTCCGACGATGCCGAAATGGTCCGCCATCGGGTGATGCAATCATCCAATGTGCTCGGCCCCAGCGGCCTGGTCAGCCTTGAAGATGCCGCCGCCTTCAGTCGCATCCAGAGCACCAGCAAAGCCGATGCTACCGCGCGCTTTATGAAGGGAATTAAAGACGAAAACAGCCTTTCTACTGAGGCCAACCAGAATGACGAAACCGCCAACATGCTCTGGTGGAACGATTACCGGGAACGAATGGGGTTTTCACACCCTGCCCCGCGACAAAGGTAATTTGCCTCCGGTGCAATCAACCCTGACACCCACCAATCAAGATCAATCCCGGGAGAGGATCAATGGGATACGAATACAACCCTCTGGTAAATAACCAGTTTCCCGATGTTAAAGACCGCTATGAGACCATCAACCCCGCCACCGGCGAGGTGATCGGTACGGTTCCCGAGTGCGCCAGCGTGGTTGAGGAGGCGGTTGCCGCTGCCAAAGCGGCCCAGAAAGAGTGGGCCAACGTGCCGCTGTTCGGGCGCATCGCCAAGGTCGGCGAAATAGCCGCTTTATTGGAAAAAAACGGTCAGGAACTGGCGGAACTGGATATCCTCGATAGCGGCAACCCGCGCCACGTGATGGAAGCCGATACAAAATTTGCCGTGGCCCTGCTGCGTTTTCAGATGGGCCTGGCCCCTCAGGTGATGGGCAAAGGCGGCGACCGCTGGACCGGCGACAATATCCACTTCACCCTGCCCCAGCCCTTCGGTGTGGTGGCGCGTTTCTGCGCCTTTAACCACCCGCTGATGTTCAGCATCATGCGCATCGCTGCACCACTGCTGATGGGCAACTCGCTGATTATCAAACCTTCCGAATTTACCAGCCTGAGCACCCTGCGGATGGG
The DNA here is from genome assembly GCA_038113925.1 of Gammaproteobacteria bacterium. Taxonomy (GTDB): domain Bacteria; phylum Pseudomonadota; class Gammaproteobacteria; order Immundisolibacterales; family Immundisolibacteraceae; genus QNFC01. The sequence continues at coordinate 4,614 of JAYNPV010000040.1, forward strand.
TGAGCTGCTCGCGCCGATTCTGCCGCCGGGGCTGATTCAGATACTCACCGGCGGCATTCCGGTGGGTGAAGCCATTGTCGGCCATAAAGATATCAAGCGTATCACCCTCACCGGCGGCAAGAATGCGGCGCTGGCGTTTTATGGCGTGGCGGCAAAAAACGGCCATATCAAGGATTTCACCTTTGAACTGGGGGGCAAAAACCCCATGGTGATCTACCCGGATGCCAATACCGAGCAGGCATTTCGCTCCGCGGTTCACGGCATGAATTTTTATCAAACCGCCGGCCAGAGTTGTGGCTCGACCACGCGCATCTTTATTCACCGCTCGGTCTACGAAGAGGGCAAAAAAGCAATCAAGGAGGCCTGCGAAGCGATCAAAATAGGCGACCCGCAGGACCCCAACACCCTGATGGCGGCCATCTCCACCCCGGGTCAGTTCGACAAGGTGATGCACTACATCAAGGTCTCGAAAGACGAAGGCCTGCCGGTGCTCACCGGCGGCCAGCGGATGATGGAGCCGCCGTTCGACAAGGGCTACTTCGTACCGCCGACGGTGTTCTACGACGTCACCCCCGAGCACACCCTGTTCCGCGAGGAGGTGTTCGGCCCGGTGCTGGCGCTGATCCCCTGGGACGATGAAGAGGAGATGCTGGCGGTCGTCAATGAGGTGGAATACGGCCTCACCGCCAGTGTTTGGACCCAGGATATCGACCGCGCCATGGAGTTGGCACGCCATTTCCAATCCGGCACCGTCTGGATTAACGGCAGCACCAAACACTTCCCTGGCTTTGGCTTTGCCGGGGCGAAGAATTCCGGGGTCGGCTCGGAAGAAAACCTCGAAGAACTCGCCTCCTTCTGTCAAATGAAGGCGGTGCACTATTTCGGCGCTCAAGGGCGCAAAAACGTGGAGATTGGACTCGGATGAACGCCCCGCACAAATGCTCAGCAACCGTACTGCCCGACTATCACCAGCCGCTGGAAGTTCGCGAACTTGAAGTGCCAGAGGTGGACGATGGCGGCATTATTGTCAAAATCGACCGCGCCACCATCTGCGGTACCGACCACCACATTACCCTGGGGGCGTTGGCGCCGATTTCCAAAACGCCCTGTATTCTTG
>JAYNPV010000040.1:5740-6711 GCA_038113925.1 Gammaproteobacteria bacterium
GCCCAGGGTAAAGGCCGCGAAGTCGACGTGGCCGGCACCCCGATCACCACAGGCGACCGGCTGATATGGGCCTACTCATACTGTGGCAAATGCTACTACTGCGCGGTGGCCCACGAGCCGACGCTCTGCACCAATTTCACCCCCTATGGTTACGCCGATTCCACGGTTCACCCCTATATCATCGGTGGGTTCTCTCAGTACAACTACATTCTGCCCGGCTGCCACGTGGTCAAGGTGCCGGATGAAGTGCCCAGCCACTGGGCTTCATCCGCCAGCTGCGCCCTGCGCACCATCATGCACGCCACCGATAAGGTCGGGGGGATTCGGCCCTCGGACACAGTGGTGGTGCAGGGCAGCGGCCCGGTGGGGCTCTACGGTGTGGTCGTTGCCCGCGCCATGGGGGCCAAAAATGTTATTAACTTTGGTGCGCCGGATGCGCGTCTGGAAGTCGCCAGGGCCTTTGGGGCGGATCACACCTGCAACATCGAAACCACCGACAACGCCCAGCGTGCCGAGCTGATCATGGCAGCGACCGATGGTCGCGGTGCCGATGTCATTCTGGAGTGTTCCGGCTCCCATTTTGCCCAGGAAGAGGCCTTCCAGATTGCCCGGCCCGGTGGCCGCATTGCCATGATCGGTGCCGGCGACCCCACCCCCATGTCGATTCCCGGCATGGCCTTTATCGGCAAACAGGTGATGGTGACCGGTATTCGTAGCGCCGGTATTCAGTATTACCGCGAAGCGCTGGAATTTCTCGCCGTGCAGAAGGACAACTTCGATTTTGATCTGATGTTTGGCGACACCTACTCCCTGTCCGAGATTCCCGATGCGATGGAGAAAATGGCCGCGCTGCAGGAGATCAAACCCATCGTTGATCCGTTTAAATAAGCAGACCCGCGACCGCCGGCGCGCTGCCGCGCGTTAATAGAAAATTACCAGGAGGAGATAGCCATGTCCGCAGTCAGCAAAGA
>JAYNPV010000040.1:6721-16149 GCA_038113925.1 Gammaproteobacteria bacterium
ATCGCCAGTCAGAGCGATGTCCCGGTCGATTTTCGCGAGCACCTTGATAATCTGCGCAGCGCCGGCCTGTTACAGGAGGTCGATGCGCCGATCAGCAAAGAAACCGAAGCCCACCCGCTGGTGCGGCTGCAGTTTCGTGGCTTAAAGGAAGAGCAGCGCAAGGGATTTCTGTTCTCCAATGTTCACGACGCCGAGGGTAAAAGCTACGACACCCAGCTTGCCATCGGCTGTCTGGCCGGGTCGCGGGATATTTTCTCTATAGGCATCGGGGTAGAGCCGGGTAACGACCTGCTCGAACTGGTGGCCAATGCGATTGCCAACCCGATTAAGCCGGAACTGGTCACCAATGCGGTCTGCCAGGAAGAGGTCCATATCGGCGATAGCCTGACCGAACACGGCGGCCTCGGCGAGTTTCCCATTCCGATCTCCACCCCCGGGTTTGATAATGGCCCCTACACCACCTTCTCCCACTGGGTTACCAAAGACCCCGATACTGGCATCTACAACATCGGCAACTATCGCGGCCAGGTCAAAGCTGAAGACCGCATCGGCTGTTTCACCAATCCGCCGCAGCACCTGGGACTGCACTGGGCCAAATGCCACGAAAAAGGCATTCCGCTGGAAGCCTGCCTGGTAATAGGCGTGCCGCCTTATGTTTCTTACGCCGCCAACACCAAACTGCCCTACGAAGCAGACGAAATGGAAGTAGCCGGTGCCCTCTCCGGCAAGCCGCTGCCGGTGGTGCAGGCCAAAACCGTTGACCTGGTGGTGCCCGCCTATGCCGAGATCGTTATCGAAGGCAAAATCAGCACCACCGAGCTGGAGCCGGAAGCACCCTTTGGCGAAACCCACGGTTTCATGTCGCAGCCGGTGAACGCCTATTTTATGGAAATCACCGCCATCACCCACCGCAAAAAACCGATCTGGTGTTCCATCCTCAGCCAGTTTCCGCCCTCGGAAAGCACCAAGCTGCGCGGTATCTCGTTTGAATCCACCTTCTTCAAACACCTCAAATACGACTGCAACATGTCCGGCGTACTGGACGTGCATTTCCCCGAATCCACCTCCAGTTACTACACCTGCATCATCAAAATAAAGCCGGTCACCAAGGCAGACCCCTGGAGTGCGCTGCGGGCGGCATCCGGGTTTGATCCGTTCATCAAGAACTTCATCGTCACCGATGAAGATATCGATATCCGTAACCCGGAGATGGTCTACTGGGCCATCGCCACCCGCGCCATGCCGCACCGGGATATGCGCATTATCGAGGGGCGCATGTCAGCCATGGACTTCTCCGCCATTGAAGCCGAAGACGCAGAAGGCTTTAAATACATGGAACCTAACGGCTCCAGCGCCATACTGATCAACGCCTGCCGGCCCTGGGACTACCCGCCCACCGCCCTGCCAAAAAAGGAGTTCATGGAAAACGCCATTGAGCGCTGGCAGGAACTCGGCCTGCCCGAGCTGGACCTGAAAAATCCCTGGTACGGCTATGATCTCGGCTTCTGGTCAGACCAGTGCGAGGAAGAGGCGCAGATGGCCGTGGAAGGCCGCCACTACGAGATCGGTGAAAGCTCCAAAACCCGTCGGGTGCCGGTAACCAAGAAAAATACCGGAATGATTTAGACCCGTTTAAACCAGGAGTAATTAAAAAGCCCCGCGGTTGCGGGGCTTTTTAATTGGCAGCAAGACCGCCGCTATTGGGGCTCGTAGCGGTCAATAATCGCTTTCACCAGACCGCTGCGGACGATATCCCTGCGCTCAAATTGGTGAATGACCACGTCGGGCAGACCGGTTAATTTATCCAGGGCATCTTCCAGCCCATTCGGTCCGCGGATATCGCTCTGGTTGATGTCGCCATTGATCACCACCTTGCAATCCTCGCCAATACGGGTAAGAAACATCTTCATTTGCGCGATCGAGCAGTTCTGGGCCTCATCGAGAATAACGAAATTGCGCTCCTGAAAGGTCTTGCCCCGCATGTAGGCGAGGGGCGCAGCGACGATTTTTCCATGGCGCAGGCAGTACTTCACCGTGCTTGCGCCAAGCCGGGTATTCAGAATGTCACGAAACGCATCGATGTAGACCGCGTATTTGTCATCGAGCGCGCCGGGCAAAAATCCCAGCTGCTCACCTGCTTCGACCGCCGGTCGGGTAAGAATAATCCGATCAGTCTCACCCGCTTCCAGGGCTTCAGCGGCCAGCACGGCTGCACAATAACTCTTGCCGGTTCCCGCCGGTCCCAGCCCCAGGGTCAGACAGTGATTGCGAATGGCATTGATATATCGTTTCTGGGCACTATTTTTAGCCTGTAACGACTGGCGAAACCTGGCCGGCGGCGGATTAAATTCGGTCTGCTGAGATTGTCCGTTGAAATCTATTACCGTACTGCCATTGCGATTGCTCTTTTTTCGGCGGGAGACGCCTTCCTCAAAACAGTTGTCGATATCAAGGTTTCTGCGTTTATGGTTTCGTTTTGCACTTGCACGTCTGGCCATGGGTTATAAATCCTCTGGTTGTCGATGTGATTTCCAATATCAATACAAAACAGTGTGAAGCTTTGGTCCTCCTTTAATGATGAAATGCCAGGGTTGCATCGCCGAGTCGCGACGGTAGAGGGCTACGCCTTTTCGCGGCGCAGCTTGCGCCCACTGCGGGGCGCAGCTCAGGTAGCGAAGAATTTGTTGGGTTTTGAGGGAGAGAGGGGTCGCTGCCCCGATCAACCATTGCCCGGTCGGACAGTGATAGCTGGGATGGGATTCCGGTGACCGGTACCGGCCGGTCCCCTGCAGTGATTGAGGTGTGCGTGGCGTCAAAAATGAGTGACGACCCCCGACCTTTAGGATTCAGGATTAATGCCTGATCGCTGTTATACCAGAATCATATTTCAAAATCGTGAAGCCATGGGACATGACATGCGCAAACGGGTTCATCGGTCAACTTGAGCCATTGCCGCCGAGGTGACCGTCTCCCGGAAGGGACGCTTTAGCCCGCCGCGATCGAGTGACACAGAAATAGACTGCTGGTCAGGGAATCCATCCCCGGGAAAATTGCACCAGTTTGGTGCGGTTAGCGAATATAATCGGGCCCCCTGCCACGTTCCAATCCCCTTCTTTGGTCCGGTGAGGCGCAAAGATTCAACCGCTCATTTCACTACGGGGGTTATCCCCCGGAAATGACGAATCGATACCTTTAAGTTACTGGCACGCCGATTGCTTTAACCTGAAGAAGAATCAGGAGCAGCTATTATTGATAAATACCAGCTGAACCTGTCCGGGTAACATCTGGTCGAATCAGGTCCAATAAAGTCGACTCGTGTGATCGCGGATTTGACGCCCGTGGAGGAAATCAGGCCCTGGAGGGAGCTTTTTTAGCTACCCTGCTCGGCAGTTCTACCGACCGAATCCGGTTCTACCCATTTACTGTTTAACGAATTCAGGAATAGAAACCCATGAAAGCAATTGTTCCAGTGGCAGGATTAGGCACGCGCATGCTACCGGCGACCAAGGCAATCCCCAAAGAGATGCTCGCGGTGGTTGATAAACCGATTATTCAATACATTGTTGAAGAGATCGCGGAGGCGGGAATCAGGGACATAGTGCTGGTGACCCACTCCAGCAAGAACTCTATCGCCAACCATTTTGATACCCAGTTTGAACTGGAAACCATGCTGGAACGTCGAGTCAAACGTCAGCTGCTGGAAGAGGTGCAGTCGATCACCCCCAAAGGCACCCATCTGATTCATATTCGACAGGGACAGGCGCTCGGGCTGGGCCACGCAATTCTGGAGGCGATGCCGGTCGTCGGTACCGACGAACCCTGCGTAGTAATTTTGCCGGATGTCTTAATCGACACATTTGCCGTGAAACAGAACGACGACTGGGCGGGGTCGAGCACCAACCTGCGGGCGATGATTGAGCGCTATGAGCAGACCGGTGCCAGCCAGATTATGGTGAACCCGGTGCCTAAGGAGCAGGTCTCTTCGTTTGGGGTGGTCGATACCGGAGGGGCCACCGTCAACCCCGGCGCATCGGTAAGCGCCAAAGCGCTGGTAGAGAAACCCCCCGTTGCCCAGGCGCCGTCAAACCTGGCCATCACCGGACGCTACGTCCTCGATCAGGAAATATGGAAACTGTTTAATCGAACCCCGACCGGCGTCGGTGAAGAGATACAACTGACCGATGCGATTCAGCTGATGTTGCAGTCCGGTGGCAAGGTGGAAGCTTACGGCATAGTGGGCCAATCCCACGACTGTGGAAATAAATTTGGATTGGCGCGGGCCAATATTGACTATGGCTTGCGCCACCCGGCCATCGCTGAAGCGCTGAAGGCGTATCTGCTGCAACTCGCCGATGACCTGTCCGGTCCGGGCGAAGCGGAGAGATCAAAGGGCCAGGCGTAACCGATTTAGTTTCCCCCAACGCCTCAACCGGCATCCCCATGGAAAATTACCCATCGGCTGACCTGAGCGAAGATGAACTGGCGCAGACCCTCACCAGGCTGCCCTGGCAGGAATTTCTCCACCGCCACCAGCTTAACGAGGCGTATCCGTCGGAGGCCATCGATAATTTTTCCGCCTTGCTTTACGCCGCGCTACAGCAACGGCAGCGGTTGCAACGACCACTGATTATCGGCATCAACGGTGCCCAGGGTTCGGGCAAAAGCACCCTGGCGGACTGGCTGGTAAGCGCCCTCTCTGCCCTGTTGCCGGCACCTGCTGTCGCTCTGTCGATAGACGATTTCTACCTTAGCCGTGAGCAGCGGATGAAGCTTGCCGCCACCGTCCACCCATTATTGGCCACGCGGGGCGTTCCGGGTACTCACGATGTCCCACTGGCGCAACAGACACTGGCAAAACTGGTCGGGTTCGAGGGCGAGGTTAGTGTGCCCCGGTTTGACAAATCTCGCGACGACCGACTGCCAGAAGCACGCTGGAGCCGGGTATCGACTCCGGTAAGCGCCATTGTTCTTGAAGGCTGGTGCCTGGGAGTTACCGCCCAGCAAGATAAGTTACTGAAAATCCCGCTAAACCGTCTGGAACAAACCGAGGATTCCTCCGCAGAGTGGCGCAGCTACGCCAATCGGCAGCTGGCCGGGGAGTACCAGCGGCTCTGGGACCAGGTTGACCTCTGGGCGATGTTGCGCGCCCCCGGTTTTGAAACCGTCTACCACTGGCGGCTGGAGCAGGAACAGAAACTGGCCCAGCAGGCCGGGACCACAGCGGGTGATCAGCTGATGGATGAGTCGGAAATCGCCCGCTTTATCCAGTTTTATCAGCGTCTCACTGAACATGCGATGGCAACCTTGCCGGAGCGGGTCCATTTTCTCTATCAACTTGATAGCGACCGGCGGGTAGTCGCCCGAAGCGCTCCCAGGGAGTTAACGCTATGACGCTGCGGCCACTGATCTTTACCGACCTGGACGGCACGCTGTTGGATCACTACAGCTACAGTTTCGAGCCGGCCAGGCCCCAGCTGGAGCGATTGCAACAGCGGCAGATTCCGGTAATTCCGGCCACCAGCAAAACCCGGGCGGAACTGCTGCCCCTGCGCCAGCAGCTGCAACTACAAACCCCGTTTATGGTGGAAAACGGGGCGGCGGTTTTTATCCCCGATGAGTATGCGCTGCCAGCAACCGAGCTGGTGACGCTAGATGGATTCAGGGTGAAGGAATTTGTGGATCCGCGACAGCACTGGTCCAGGCTGGTTGATGAACTGCCCCCCTTCCTGCAGGAACATTTCACCACTTTTTCCCGGCTCGGGGTCACCGGCGTGGCTGAACTGACCGGCCTGGGCGCTAAGTCGGCCGCCCTGGCGTGCCAGCGCCAATATGGCGAACCGGTCCACTGGAGCGGCGATGACGCGCTCAAAACGCAGTTTATTGCCGAGGTTGAACAGCGGGGTGGGCGAGCACTGCAGGGCGGTCGCTTTATCCATATATCCGGCCACTGCAGCAAAGCAGCCGCAATGAACTGGCTGGCCAACTGTTATCGCCAACAGGGCGAGCAGGTGGTGACCATCGCCGCGGGCGACAGTGAGAATGACCGCGAGATGCTGGAGCAGGCCGATATTGCCCTGGTGATCCCCTCGCCGGTTCACGCCCCCCTGGAACTGGGGCGCAGCGGAGAAACAGTGGTTGCCCGGCAACCAGGACCACAGGGCTGGGCGACTGAAATCGAATTAATTGTTGAGTCAATAACCAGCGCAACTCTAAAGTGAACAGCTAACCAGGGGAAGGAAATGACCGATTTTCATCAGAACGGTATTGTCACCACGTTACATAACCTTTGTGATCGACCACTGGCCGACATTGAGACCGACCTGATGCGGTTCAGCAAGCAGCGGCCGATGGGGCTGTTGCTGCCATCGCTGTTTTCCGAACTCGAGGGCGAGGCGCTGCCGAAAATCGTTGAACGGCTAAAAGGCGTGCCCTATCTGGACGAAATTGTTATCGGCCTGGATCGCGCCGACGAACAGCAGTTTCGTCATGCGCTGCAATTCTTTTCGGCCCTGGGACAGGAACACCGGCTACTTTGGAACGACGGCCCCAGGCTCAAAGCGCTGGACCGGGAGCTGGCGGACAGAGGACTCGCACCCAAGGAGCTGGGTAAGGGGCGTAACGTCTGGTATTGCATCGGCTACTTTCTCGCCTCCGGCCGCTCGGAATCGATTGCCCTGCATGACTGCGACATTCTTACCTATCACCGCGACCTGCTGGCCCGGCTGCTCTACCCGGTGGCTAACCCCCAGTTCAGCTATGAATTTTGCAAAGGTTATTACACCCGTATCGCCGGGGGCGCACTCAAGGGACGGGCCAATCGCCTGCTGGTCACGCCGCTGTTAAAGAGTCTTAAAACCGTGCTCGGCGGCAACGAATATCTTGAGTTCATGAGCACTTTTCGCTACATCCTCGCCGGGGAGTTCTCCATGCGCCGCGATGTCCTGTCCGACCTGCGCATCCCCAGCGATTGGGGGCTGGAGATCGGTATCCTTTCCGAGATGCATCGCAATTACGCCACCAATCGCATCTGCCAGGTCGATATTGCCGATGTTTACGACCACAAACATCAGGAATTGTCGCCCGATAATCAGCAGGCCGGGCTATCAAAGATGTCCATCGACATCGCCAAGGCGCTGTTTCGCAAACTGGCTACTCAGGGTCATGTGCTCACCCCGGAGACTTTTCGCTCGATAAAGGCCACCTATTTTCGTACCGCCCTGAGCCTGGTGGAGAGTTACCGTAACGACGCCCTGATGAACGGTCTGAGTTTTGATATTCACGCAGAAGAGCTGGCGGTGGAGATGTTTGCCGCCAATCTGATGGATGCCGGCGAGGCCTTCCTGCGAAACCCGATGGAGACCCCATTTATCCCCTCCTGGAATCGGGTGCAGAGCGCCATGCCCGATGTTCTGTCGCGGCTCTATGAGGCAGTCGAGGCGGATTATGAAGAATTCTCAGCCGCCTGATACAACCCGGGCCGTGATTAACCCCTACCCGTCGCCACCACAATGAAGACTACCGAACTTTTTGAGACCGTCAGGCAGAGGGCCAGCCACCACCTGGAGCTGATCTACCAGGGTTTGCCGGTGGAGCCGGAACCGCTCGCCGCCGAACTAATGGAAATCATGTTTGGCGAGCAACCGCTGCAATCGCCCAAACCCCACACCAACCACTGGGACCAGCAGGACCTGCTGGTCATTACTTATGGCGATACACTGCTCAACGACCGGGAAAAGCCCCTGCAGATACTACTTAAATTCTGGGACCGCCACTTGCAGCATATTGCCAGCGGCCTGCACATTCTGCCGTTTTTCCCCTTCTGCTCGGATGACGGCTTTGCGGTCACCGACTTTTATGCGGTGCGCTCCGCGCTGGGTGACTGGGAAGATATAGAAACCATTGCCCACCATGCCGACCTGATGGCAGACCTGGTGATCAACCACGGCTCCCGCGCCGGAGAGTGGTTCAACAATTTCATTGAGGGACACGGACCTGGACACGACTATTTTTTTACCGCCCCGGCCGAAGCGGCCATTTCTGAAGTAGTACGACCCCGCACCTCACCCCTGCTACAGGCGGTGGAAACCCCCAGAGGAACTGAATACGTCTGGTGTACGTTCAGTCATGACCAGATCGATTTCGATTTTCGCAACCCGGCCCTGCTGCGCGAAATGGTACGCATCATTCGCTGGTATCTCGACCAGGGAGTGCGCCTGTTTCGGCTCGACGCGGTGGCCTTTTTATGGAAAGAGCTGGGCACCAGCTGCCTGAACCTGCCGCAAACCCACGAGATCGTCCGACTGCTACGACTGCTGGTGGAGCATGCCCGACCGGACGCCATCCTGATTACCGAGACCAACATCCCCAACCGTGAAAACCTCAGCTACTTCGGTAACGCCAACGAAGCCCACATGGTCTATAACTTTTCCTTACCACCGCTGCTGGTCAATACCCTGGTGACCGGCAACTGTCACTACCTGAAAATGTGGCAAATGAGTATGCCACCGGCGCAAAACGGCACCGCCTACTTCAATTTCATCGCCTCGCACGACGGCATCGGCCTGCGCCCGGCAGAGGGGTTACTGGATGAAGAAGAGATTGCGTCGCTGGTTAACACCATGGTCCAGTTCGGGGGTGAAATTTCCTGGCGCAACAACAGCCAGGGGGTCAAGCAGCCCTATGAGATAAACATCACCCTGTTCGATGCGCTCAAGGGCACTTCACAATCGGGTGAAGATGAATGGGGCGTTGAGCGGTTTATCTGCGCCCACGCTATCATGCTGGCAATGGAGGGTATCCCCGGGCTCTACGTCCACAGTTTGTTGGGTACCAATAACGACTATGAGCGTATGCAAACTACCGGTCACAAGCGCTCAATCAACCGCCGTCAGTGGCACCTTAACGAGCTAGAGCGCCTGTTGGCTGATCCGCAAAACCATCACCATCAGGTGTTTGCAGCCATGACCCACCTGATCAGTTTGCGTCGTCAGCAACCGGCCTTTCACCCCAACGCCACCCAGTTCACCCTGCACATCAGTGACCAGGTGTTCGGCTTCTGGCGGCAAAGCATTCACCGTGAACAGAGTATTTTCTGCTTGAGCAATGTCACCAACCAGCCCCAGCAATTGGCACTGAGAGAACTGAACCTCATCGCTACCGATAACTGGCGGGATCTGATCAGTGGCCACCAATACGATAATGCCGACGCAGAGATCGAGCTGGCACCCTACCAGAGCCTCTGGATTACCAACCTCTGAACCCCAGGGGCTGTTGACCAACACAAGGCCATCCCGGACTCCGGGGAGTCGATCAGCGCTCGCGCGGTCGTTTTCTTGATGACTAAACTTGCGTACATCCTGAATGAGTTTTTTCTTAATCAAAAGGGACTAGAGACCAAAACGGTAGCTTTCCTTGTGTCTCTTTTTGGT